>NZ_JBIPCR010000003.1:0-501736 GCF_044007335.1 Flavobacterium sp. FlaQc-48
ATCCGGATATTTTGTTAATGGACGAAGCAACATCTTCATTAGATACAAGTTCTGAAATGATCGTTAAACAAACCATAGATAACTTCAAAAAACAAGGAAAAACTATAATTATTATTGCACATCGTTTAAGTACAATTGCCAATGTAGATACTATAATGGTAATGAAAAATGGAGCTGTAGTAGAATCTGGAAATCATTTTGATTTATTGAAACAGGAATCAGAGTATTACAATCTTTGGAATAAACAAAATTTGGTTTAAATAAAATTTAGTAATAGATTTAACCTTAGGAAATTTTAATCTAGTCTGAAAAGTTAGTAAAGTTCCGGGAAAATATTTTTGTAATTTTTTTTATAACCTTTAAATGTTAATATTATGAAATCAATAGAAGATTTAAATTTGGAAGAGCTTAGTGCTAAAGAACTGCAAAGTATAGTTGGTGGAAAAGATACAGCACCAATTTTAATTGGCGGCCTTTTGATTGGTGCTGCATAAACTTTGCAGAGTTACAATTTTATATCAAAAAAAATCTTTTTGAAATCTCTTTCCAAAATTTCCGGGAAGAGATTTTTTTATGAGTTTATTATTTTGAAAGTTATCAGATTACATCAAATAAGGTATATAAACTGGCTTTAAATCTTTGTTAATTAATAAGCATTTAGATTTCTCCTTTTATCAAGAAGCTTTAACTTTACTTTTTAAATACTGTTATACTCAATAGGTACTACAAAATCATTAAAAGCTACAATCATGGCGTCATTATTATTCTCTCCACTTACTATAAAGAAAATTACTTTAAAAAACAGAATCGTTATTTCGCCTATGTGCCAATACTCTGCAATCGACGGATTTGCAAACGACTGGCATCTGGTTCACTTAGGAAGCCGTGCTAGCGGAGGTGCTGCATTAATTATTCAGGAAGCGACAGCGGTTTCTCCCGAGGCCCGGATTTCTCCTTCTGATTTAGGCATCTGGAAAGACGAACACATTGAAAAATTAAAAACAATCAACGAATTTATTGTTTCTCAAAACTCAATTCCGGGAATTCAATTGGCACATGCCGGACGAAAAGCAAGTGTTTCAATTCCGTGGGAAGGCAACAAAAAGTTAGATTTCGATCAGGGCGGATGGCAAACAGTTTCTGCAAGTGCCGTTCCGTATCACGAGGGCGAACCGTTTCTTCCGGAAGCTTTAGATCAAAACGGAATTCAAAAAGTTATTTCAGACTTTAAAGCAGCGACAAAAAGAGCCGTTAAAGCGGGTTATCAGGTACTCGAAATTCACGGAGCGCATGGTTATTTATTACATCAGTTTTTGTCTCCGTTAACAAATGTGAGAACTGATGCATACGGAGGAAGTTTTGAAAACAGAATTCGTTTTACACTAGAAATTGTTGAAGCAGTTCAGTCTGAATGGCCTTTAGATTTGCCTTTATTGGTTCGGATTTCAGCAACCGATTGGGCAGAAGGCGGATGGAATCCAGAAGAATCAATTAAACTCTCTAAAATTTTAAAAGAAAAAGGCATAGACGTAATAGATGTTTCATCAGGCGGATTGGTTTCGCATCAAAAAATTCCGGTTGGCCCGGGCTATCAGGTTTCTTTTGCAGAACAAATTAAAAAAGAAGCCACTATCCTGACAGGAGCAGTAGGCTTAATTACGGAAGCCAGACAAGCCGAAGAAATTTTAGAAAACGGTCAGGCTGATCTGGTTTTGTTCGCCAGGGCATCATTACGGGACCCAAACCTGCCCTTAGATTTCGCCAAAGAATTAAACGACGATATTCAATGGCCAAAACAATACGAAAGAGCTAAGATTTAACTATTTATTTGTTACAGAATTTATTGATTAAAAAGAATGATCCTAAGTAATCTGTGGCAAAAAACAAACAACATAAAATGGAAAAAATTAAAACAGCACTATTATCATACGGAATGTCGGGAAAAGTTTTTCATGCGCCGTTTTTAGACATTCATGAGGGATTTGAATTATTAGGTTCCTGGGAAAGAAGTAAAAAACTCATTCAGGAAGATTATCCAGCTGTAAAAAGTTATCCTTCAATCGATGATTTATTGGCAGACGATGTTGATTTAGTCATCGTAAATACGCCTGTCGGAACGCATTATGAATATGCCAAAAAGGTATTGCTGGCAGGAAAACATGCTGTTGTCGAAAAAGCTTTTACAACAACTGTTGCCGAAGCCCGGGAACTAGCGGCAATTGCCAAAGAAAAAGGATTAAAACTGGCCGTTTTCCAGAACAGAAGATGGGACAGCGATTTTAAAACCGTTCAGCAAATAATTAAAGAAGGAACTTTAGGGGATCTGGTCGAAGCAGAGTTTCATTTTGACAGATATAATCCTTTGTTAAGCCCAAAAGCGCATAAAGAAACCGTAAATGACGGAGCAGGAATCCTGAAAGATTTAGGTCCGCATTTAATTGATCAGGCCGTTTGCCTGTTTGGTTCTCCAAAATCAGTTTTTGGTGATATTCGTTATACCAGAGCAAATTCCCTGGTAGATGACTGGATCGATTTATTGTTAATTTACGAAGATTTCAGAGTGCGATTAAAAGCCAGTTTTTTTGTCAGGGAAGCAAATCCGGCTTACACCATTCATGGTAAGAAAGGATCTTTCTTAAAACCTCGTGGTGATGTGCAGGAAGATGAATTAAAACTAGGTAAAAAGCCAAACTTAGAATCCTGGGGAACAGAGCCGGAAACACTGCAAGGACTTTTGCATACAGAAATAAATGGAAAAGAAATCAGGGAAAAAATACCCACACTACAAGGAAATTACTTTTCATTTTTTGATGGTGTTTACGAATCAATTGTAAATAATAAAACAGAACCTGTTACAGCACAGGACGGTGTAAAAGTGATGCAAATTATCGAAGCCGCAATTGCAAGTCATGCCCAGCAAAAGGTCATTAATTTATAGAAAAAAACTGGCCCGCGGATTTTGCGGATGAAACGGATTAACGCAGATTTATTTTAAATTATATCGTAAAGACGCACAGCATGAACTGCCCCCAAAAAGTTAGACACTATTTGGGGGCATTTTTATGCAAATAGAGAAAACCTTTGTGCCTTTGCCTCTCAGAACCTTTGCCCCTTTAAAAAAAACAATTTATAAACATACAACGTTATAAATTCAGTAACCAGTAGGGTTTGGTAGTCTATAAAGCAGCTTTTTAGTACTTTTATGGTATCAAACTTAAAAATGCATATATTTTGATAGATTTCAACCCATTATCGCTATTCCAAACCAAAGGAAAAATAAAGAAAGTTTACAGAGAAGCAAAAGCATCTTATTTAAACCGAATTCGTATTGCAGTTGGTATGTTTTATTTTGGAATGGGGTTAAGCTTTGCAACCTGGGCAAGTCGAATTCCGGACATTAAAACGGCTTTGCATTTATCGGAAGGTGATTTGGGGTCTATCCTTTTTGCCCTTCCAATGGGACAATTGATTATTATGCCTTTTTCCGGAAAAATGGTAACCAAATTTGGCAGCCACCGCATTCTTGTTTTCTCCTTAATAATGTATGTTTTATGTCTGGCAAATTTAGGTTTGGCTACATCAGCCTTGCAATTATCATTAGGATTATTTTTATTTGGAATTTTTGGAAATTTAGCCAATATTGCTGTTAATACCCAAGGTGTTTATACCGAAGTACTTTTTAAAAAAACAATTATGTCCTCTTTTCACGGCATGTGGAGTTTTGCCGGATTTACGGGCGCTTTGGTAGGTTTAGGAATGCTAACGTTAAAACTCACGCCTTTTCATCATTTCCTGATTGTTGGCGGAATTGTACTTTTAATGGTTGCTTTTAATTTTAAATTTCTGGTGAAAGCCAAAGAAAAAATAAAAAACAAAACGAATGAAAAGAAGAGGTTATTTGTAAAACCGGACCCTGCTTTAATCTGGTTGGGAGTTATTGGATTTTGCAGTATGGCGAGTGAAGGGGTTATGTTTGACTGGAGCGGAGTATATTTTAAAGATGTTGTAAAAGCACCCGGACCTTTAGTAATTTTAGGCTATACTTCTTTTATGATCATGATGGCCAGCGGACGATTTTTGGGTGATGGCCTTATCAATAAATTTGGTCGTGAACGCGTCATGCAAATTAGCGGTGTTATGATTTCTGCCGGACTCTTTACCGCAGTTTTTCTGCCTTATATTATTCCTTGTACCATTGCTTTTATGCTGGTTGGTTTGGGTGTTGCTACCATAGTTCCTACCGTTTACAGTATGGCAGGAAAAAACCCAACTGTTCCTCCCGGAGAAGCTTTAACCATAGTTTCGAGTGTTAGTTTCCTGGGTTTCTTAATGGGACCTCCTGTAATTGGTCATATTGCAGAGAATTTTGGACTTAAGTTCTCTTTTGCTTTTATTGGCATATTTGGGGTTTTAATTGCTTTTATGGTTTCTAAAATCAGAACAGCGAATTAAATGATTTGTTCCTTATTACATAGTTAAGGAATCAAATCCTGTTTTTATTTCAATATTTTAACAGGAATTTATTTTCATAAAATTTTTTTCTTTATATTTGATTTTTTAATCAGTGTACTATTTTTCTGATTTAAAAAAGCTTTTCCAAAAACCAATTTTATCTTTTGATGTAAAGATGAATTGTTTTGTAACTCAAAACAATTTCAATTCTAAACTATTATTAAGTTAAATTGGATTTTTTAATGACAAGAAAATATTTTTTGGGTTTTATTATATTGCCTTTTAGTTTTGCCTTCGCACAGGAACAAACTACCTTTTTTGGGACTGTAATCGATGCCAAAACGCAAAACCCTCTGGAGAATGTTGTAGTAAGCATTCAGAATTCTGCTGTAACACAACTCACCGATACCAACGGAAATTTTGAATTGTATTCTTCCATAAAAGGAGAGCAATTATTGTTGCTGCACAGTCAGGGCTATAAAGATCTGCTTTTAAAAGTGCAATCGAATATCGGGAAAAGAGTAAGTCTGGGAATATTACAATTAGAAGACGCTTTTTCTGATGAGGTTCCGGCAGCGCTGATCACATTATTAGATAGTGATTTGTCTGATGACAACAGCTCTTCCGAAATGACTTCCGGTTTATTGCAATCCTCAAAAGATGCTTTTATGCAGGCTTCAGCGTTCAATTGGGGGCAGGCCAGATTTAAGGTTCGCGGTCTCGATAGCGAAAACGGAACCATGATGCTAAATGGTATGGTCATGAATAAAATTTATGATGGAAGACCACAATGGAGCAATTGGGGAGGTTTGAATAATGTTTTGCGAAATCAGGAGTTTTCTATTGGCACGGCTGCTTCAAATTATACTTTTGGAGGTGTTTTAGGGACACAACAAATATTTACCCGAGCATCAATGTACCGAAAAGGAGGACAGCTCTCGTTTTCCGGAAGCAATACAACTTATAACGGTCGGGTCATTGGTACTTATGCATCCGGAATGAATGCCTCGGGTTGGGCGTATGCAATTTCGGCAGGAAAACGCTGGTCGGATGAAGGCTATTTTGAGGGTACAGACTTCAAAGCAGAATCTTTTTTTATAAGTGTCGAAAAGAAATTAAATACCAGACAATCTCTAAACTTTACCGGTTTTTTCACTCCTGTTTCCCGCGGAAAAAACTCAGCCAATACAGATGAAGTAACTCAGTTAACGAATGAAAAATACAATTCGTACTGGGGTTTTCAAAATGGAGAAAAGCGAAATGCAAGAGTTAAAAATGTTGAAGAACCATTGTTGATGCTCAATCATTATCTTAAAATCGATGATAAAACAAACCTGAATTCCGCGATCCTGTATCAGTTCGGGAAAGTGGGGAACAGCAATATTGACTATCAAAAAGCCAATAGTCCGGATCCTGTTTATTATCGAAAAATGCCCAGCTACTTTGGTTCCCTTTATGCAAAAGACGATGGGGAATTTTCCGGAGCATTCATGCCCGATTACGTAAATGCTGAAAAAAGCAAAACATTATTTTTAGAAAACCCCCAAATGGATTGGGATGCCATGTATCGCGCCAATCAAAAAGCAATAACAAATTCACAGCATATAATTACAGGTTATGAACCTGCGCAAAGCAGGTATGTCTTGTATGAAGACAGAACCGATGATAAAACATTTGCCATCAATACAAATTTAAATTCGCAGCTTACAACAAATCTGTTTTTTGATGCCGGAATTACTTTTAGAAATTTAAAGTCTCATAATTTTCAATATCTTTTAGATTTACTTGGAGGCGAATATTTTGAAGATATCGACCCTTTCTACAAAGGAGCTTTAGCACAATCTGATTTGCAAAACCCAAATCGTCAGGTAAAAGAAGGGGATATTTATGGCTACAACTACAATTTTTTAGCCAATACACTAGATGCTTTTACACAATTCAGATTTTCTTATAATAAAGCTGAATTTTATTTGGCTCAATCCTATTCTATGTCAAATTATCAAAGGGAAGGGTTGTATCAAAACGGAATATATCCCACAAATTCTTTGGGTAAAAGTGAAAATGTAAATTTTGAAAACTTTGGATTCAAAGGCGGCTTTACTTACAAAATTTCAGGCAGGCAATTGCTGTATATCAACGGATCGCATCTCACAAGAGCGCCATCGCTTCGAAATACATTTTTAAATTCCCGTTTGAATAATTCGGTTGTGGATGGTATCGAAAGCGAAAATATTTCCAGCGCAGAGGCCGGTTATGTTTATCGTTCACCGAAATTTAAAATGCGATTAACAGCCTATTATTCGCTGATAAAGAACAGTACGAAAACTTCCTTTTTTTATGCAGAAGGAATTTTTGATAATGGAGCAGGTTATGATGCAACAGATGGCTTTGTAAGTCAGACGCTGACTCATTTAAATAAAAAAAACATAGGAATTGAATCGAGTTTTGAATATCAGATTTCCCCAACATTAAAAACTACCTTTTCCATCGCGTATGGTGATTATACCATGGACAGCAATCCGGATGTTCTAGTAACCAACGATGCTAATGCCGGAAAAGAAGACGGACAAACTACTTTTGATTTTGGTCAGGCCTGTCTTAAAAATTATAAACAAGCAGGAATGCCGCAAGAAGCCATTTCAATTGGTTTAGAATATAGATATCCTAAATTTTGGTGGATTGGTACCAATATCAATTATCTCACCGCAAGTTATATCGATGTTTCGGCTATTGCCAGAACAGCACAATTTTACATTAATCCTGCAAACGGATTTCCCTTTCCCGAAGCCACAGACGAAAGGGGAGCAGAGTTATTAAAACAGGAGAAATTTGATCCTGTTTCGTTATTAAATATTAACGGAGGTAAGTCATGGCGCGTTTATCGTAAATATGTGGGACTTTTTGCAAGCATTAATAATGTTTTAAATGCAACCTATAAAACTGGTGGTTTTGAACAGGCACGAAATGCAAATTACAGGTCACTTAATCAGGATGTTTCCAGTGGAACGCCATCATTTGGGCCAAAATATTATTATGGATACGGAAGGACTTTTTTCGTAAATCTTACAATAGGATTATAAACTTCAAAAAAATATCATGAAAAACAGATTTTTAAATTCATCTGCACTAGTATCAATATTGCTTTTTTATAGTTGCAACAATGAAGCCGATGTCCCTAAACTGGAATGTACACAACCCAGTCTAATCGTAAATAAAACAGTTGAGAAAGTTCATGAAGTTTCAGGTACAACTGCCAAACAATATGTTTACAACGATATTATAGAAGCGTATGTTGTTTCTAGTGACCAGGAAGGTAATTTTTTTAAAACCATTTCATTTCAGACTTTAGCAAAAGACAGATTGCCTGCAACCGGATTTGGCGTTCCGGTTGATGCTTCAAATACCTATATTGATTATCGCGTAGGGAATAAAGTATATTTAAAACTAAAAAATCAGTTTACGGATTTGTATTATGGAGGTTTACGAATTGGAAGCTTGTACGTGAGTAATGCAGGAGATCCCACAATAGGCAGGATTTCGCAAAATGAGTATAAAAATGTACTGAATGCTTCTTGTGTTATGATTGATGAAGACCAGTTAGTTCAGTCGGTTACTGTAGAAGAAGCATTAAATGATGATAAATTAAATACATTGATAGAACTTCATGACGTTGAGTTTACAGAAGCAGCAATTGGACGCCATTATTTTGAAGAAAATAATAATGTAGGAGGATCAACCAATTGGAATTTGAGAGACAAAACAGGTAATCAGATTATTTTCAGGACAAGCAGTTATGCCAGTTTTGCAGATCATCCAGTGCCGGAAGGAAGCGGAAAAGTCCGTGGGATTTTAACCAAATTTGGAACAGATTATCAAATGATGGTTCGCTCAGATAAAGATGTTAAAATGGAAGGAAAACGAAATATTCCGTTTTTTGCAGAAGATTTTCAAGCAGTGAAAAACAATGTAAATTTTACTTTACCGGGTTGGAGTAATATTGTAGAAAAAGCAACAAAATTGTGGAAGAGTATGGTGTATGCTGGTAATGGGTATGCAGAATTTAATACCACAAGTACAACAGCAGCCGAAAATATTGCATGGCTGGTAACGCCTAAAATTAATTTGGCGAATTATAAAAATGCAGTATTGTCTTTTAGAAGTGCACAACATGATTTAAAGGTCGACTCTCCTTTGAATTTGCTTGAAGTCTATGTCTCCACTAATTTTGACGGAGCAAGTGTTACCAAAGCAAAGTGGACAAAACTAACAGCAAAATTCCCAACGTTATCCACGCCCACACGTCAGTTTATAAGTTCCGGCGGAATCGATTTGTCCTCTTATTCAGGAAACATTCATATTGCCTTTAAATATATTGGATCCGGAAAAGACAAGACACTAAATGGCGCTTTTATGGTAGATGATGTTAAAATTTTTGGAGAAAAATAAGGCCTGAGTTTTTAATAATGAAATTAAAGTGCTGATTTTTAGGTGATATTTTAATAGTGTGTTGTTTTTGAGATTTAAACTGTTAAAATTTAATGGAATTTTGTATTTTGGTCATCCCAAATCAATACAAATACCACATGAAAACCTATTTTTTCGCCATCATGATGATGGTTTTTCCTTGCTTAATGCACAGCCAGGATCAAAACGCCCCTGTTCGATTAAAACAAATCAACATTGTAAAAACAAATTACCAAAACTCTAAAGACGGCGAAATTGTAAATAAAACAGTTGTTTTTAAAGATGGAAAAATCCAAACGATTACCACTTCAGATGTGGTTCAGCATTTCTTTTATAACACAAAAGGACTACTGGATATGACCGTTAAAGATAAGGTAGGAAGCGACTGGAAAGAAGTAGTGAACTATACCTATGATGCCGATAATAACATTACCAAATTTGTAAAAAAATATCAGGAAGGCAATGACTATATTACTAAAGTGGTAACTTTTTTCTATGAAGGAGCAAGAGTAAAAGTAACAACAAAGAAAAGTACAAATCACCAAAACATAGTTGATGACATCGAATATATTGTAGAGAATGGTACAATTGTAAGACGTACTTCCCGCGATAGAAATAAAGCAATTATTGGTAAAATTGAATATGTTTATGTGAATGACAATGTGGTTAAACACAAAGGTCTTGTTGGAGATAAAATTTCTAAAACCTATACATTTGATGATAAAAAATCTGTTGATCAACTAATTGTTCAAAGCTTGTTTGGTGATAATTATAAGGTAATTGTACCTATGATTTCCTATCACGAAGAGGAGTTTAGCTTTGAAGCCATTTCGTATAACAATGAAATGAGTTTTAGTCCTTCGTCTACAGCTTTAGTTGCTGTGAGCAGAAAATTTAAATACAACAAACTGAACTTCCCTATCTCTTGTTCTCAGATTGAGGAAAACGGAATTGTAAAAACAGAGAAAACGTTTATTTACGAATAAATATTTGATTTTTCAGTTTAGTTAAAAACCATTTAGAAATTAAATTTTGTTAGGATTCAATTCTTAGTAAACTTTACTTTTTAAATGGTTTCTTTTTTTGGGCAGGGATAATTTCCCAAATACCACTTAAAAAAGAAATTCTATAAGGGTTAGTACCTTACAAATCATTAAATTTGCACCTTATTCAAAGCTATGTTAGAAAAAGAAGTTATAAATTTTGAGAGAACTGCCATTGTGGGTATTGTCACTCAAAACCAAAGTGAAGAAAAACTTAACGAATATCTGGATGAATTAGAGTTTTTAACTTTTACCGCTGGAGGTGAAGTTATTAAACGATTTTCACAAAAAATGGAACGTCCAAATCCTAAGACTTTTGTCGGGACAGGAAAAATTGAAGAAATTAATCTTTTTGTAAAAGAAAACGACATATCTACATTGATCTTTGATGATGAATTGTCGCCATCACAACAAAAGAATATCTCAAAAATTATAGATTGTAAAATCTTAGACAGAACCAATTTAATTCTGGATATTTTTGCACAAAGAGCAGAGACTTCGTATGCAAGAACTCAGGTTGAACTGGCACAATGCATCTATTTATTGCCAAGACTTTCCGGTTTATGGACACACCTTGAGCGTCAAAAAGGAGGAATTGGTATGCGTGGTCCCGGTGAAACGGAGATTGAAACCGACAGACGTATTGTACGTGACCGAATTTCGTTATTGAAAGATAAAATCAAAACGATTGACAAACAAATGGGCGTACAGCGAAGCAATCGTGGTGCGATGGTGCGTGTGGCTTTGGTGGGTTATACGAATGTTGGAAAATCGACTTTGATGAATGCTGTTGGTAAAAGTGATGTTTTTGTTGAGAATAAATTGTTTGCAACTTTAGACACGACCGTACGAAAAGTGGTGATTAAAAACCTGCCCTTTTTGCTTTCGGATACTGTTGGATTTATTAGAAAACTGCCTACGCAATTGGTTGATTCTTTTAAAAGCACGCTTGATGAGGTTCGTGAAGCCGATCTGTTACTGCATATTGTCGACATTTCGCATCCGGATTTTGAAGATCATATTGCTTCGGTAAATCAGACGTTGCAGGATATTAAAGCACACGAAAAACCGGTGATTATGGTTTTCAATAAAATTGATGCTTACAAACATTTGACAATTGATGAAGACGATTTAATGACCGAAAAAACGCCGAGACATTATACCCTTGATGAGTGGAAAAGCACCTGGATGCATCGTTTAGGTGAAGATAATGCCCTGTTTATTTCGGCTACCCATAAAGAAAATTTTGAGGAATTTAGAGAAAGGGTTTATGAAGCGGTAAGACAGATTCATATTACAAGATTTCCATATAATAAATTTTTGTATCCGGATTATAAAGATGCAATCGAAAAAGAAGAAGAGGAGCAAGAATAATTAATTATCTCAAAGAGCACTAAAATTAATTAAAGGATCTTCAGAAAACATAAAATTCGCAAAGCTATGTATAAATTTAGCTTTGCGAATTTTGTGTTTTATAAAACCTAATTTATAAAAACCTTAGGCTTTCTGCGGTAAAATTAGGTGGTTTATGGTTTCAAATTAGAATCCAAAATTAACGCCTAAACCAAATACTTCTCTGGTTTGAAATCCTTTAAAAGCATTGTCGTCATAGATTGCCTGGAAGGACAAATTAGCAGACAGAAATTTATTTACTTTCATGATAATATTCAATGAGTAATTGATATCTACGTTTTGAGGATCTTCGAGATAATTAGAGTACAGGTTCAGTGTGTTTTCAGCAGTTACGTTGGTCATGATAGCCAGTTTGTAGTAAACAGAAGCATAGAAACCCAATTCGTAACGCATCGTTTTGTTGGCATCTACGCCAAAATAATCACCATCTACGTAAGGTAATCCTGTTTTCGGATCAATTCCTGAGGTGTAAGCGCCATCTACAAAAGTGAATTTTGAAGTTAAAGGGGCAAAGTTTATTTTTAAATTGTCATCCTTTGTCCAGTAAATACCGGGACCAGTAGTAAGATATCCGGGAGACATAAATTTGGTGTTTTCAGTTCTGATTTCTTTTCCGTTAGCATCCTGGCCATAAATATAACCTGTTGTAAACTGCGTTCTGAAATTTAGAAAATAAGAGTAATACCATTGACCAAAAGCCTTTTTACCTACAATAGAATTAAATTCCAGACGGTCATCTGTTTTCTTACCAAAATCTGCATTTTTGGTTTGTAAAAGCCCATAAGATGCTAATACTTTATTGTCCCAGGTAAGATCGTCTTTTTTGTAATTAAAGTCGTAATTGATTCCTAAAGTTCCGGAAAAGCTATCTTCACCTCCGGCGAGCCAGTTATTAAAGCTGGACTGATTTAACAATAGAGAAACAATCCCTTTTGCTTTCCAGCCCTCATCTTCAATAGTGTCATTTATTCTTTTTACCGCTTTTTCAGTGTTTTGAATTAATTCTTTTTCTGAATTTTGGGCTTGAACAAAAGTTAAGTTCACTAAAATAAGTAGTAATAACGCTAGCTTTTTCATGGTATGTAGTTTAAATGTGTAATAACAAATATACTAAAAACCGTTAAAAGGTTCCGCTATTATAGGATGCAAAAGAAAGTTATTTCTTAGATTCTTTGTATAGAGGTACTGCTGAACAAGCTTCTCCGTACATAATGCTTCTTGCAAAAGGCTGCAAATATGTTGCTGCCAAAATATAGGCACGTGTTGGAACCGGTTTTTTAGAACAGCCTTTTACTATAACAGGTTTGTTTTTGTACTCAGAATAATCAAGTTTGCTTAAAATTTCTTCGTATAAACTGGAGTCTAAATCTTCGATTGTTCCGTTGACTACTTTTTTGGCATAAGGAGCCAGCTGAATAGCAACCAAAATAGATGACCAGGCAGGAACAATAGCATCTGTGCTGCAATTTATAGCGACATACTGATCCTGATATTGGGACCAGTCATGGTTTTTTAAATGCTCTCTGAAGTCTTTTTCTCGTAACAGAAAACCCTCTAAAAGCCATTGCGAAATGTCGATTTGCACACGTGTTCCTTTTGGGTAATAATCTTCAAGATCAAAAACCTCCAAGGCGCTATTGGCAACTTTGTTGATGATTTCTTCCATATGTTAAGTCTTAAAGTCCGATGTCGAAAGTCATAAAGTTTGTTTTATTAAGACTTTATGACTTTCGTCTTTATGACTAATTTAAAGCATTCCTAATTCTAATTTCGCTTCTTCGCTCATTAAATCTTTACTCCATGGCGGGTCAAAAGTAATTTCAACATCAACATCTTTAATATGCTCGATAGTTTTTACTTTCTCTTCTACCTCTCTTGGTAAACTTTCTGCAACAGGGCAGTTCGGAGATGTTAATGTCATCAGGATTTTTACTTCGTAATCTGTATTTACCATTACGTCATAAATCAATCCTAATTCGTAAATATCAACAGGAATCTCCGGATCGTAAATGCCTTTTAAAACTTTTACAATTGATTCTCCTAATTCGTTTGTGTCTATAATTGTTTCTTCCATTTTTATTTTTAGTTTGCCATTAAGATGTTAAGTATTTAAGCCTAAGCCATCAACTTAATATCCTAATAGTTTAAATTTTTTAATTCTTTTTTGCGTCAAATGCCAAAGCGTACATTTTGATATTTTTAATCATCGAAACCAATCCGTTTGCACGAGTAGCCGATAAATGCTCTTTTAATCCGATTTCGTCAATAAAATCAACATCGGCAGCTAAAATGTCTGAAGCCTTTTGATTAGAAAAAGTACGGATAAGAATTGCTATAATTCCTTTCGTTAAAATAGCATCACTGTCAGCAGTAAAAACAATTTTATCGTCTTTTTCTTCTCCCTGTAACCAGACTTTCGATTGGCACCCTTTGATTAAATTCTCGTCTTTTTTGTATTCTTCTCGGATTAACGGAAGACTTTTTCCTAATTCGATGATGTACTCATAGCGTTGCATCCAGTCATCAAACATCGAAAATTCGTCTATTATTTCGTTTTGTATTTCTTTTATTGTCATAACTATTCTTTCGTGAAATCAACCAACAAATTTACGAGCTTTTCAATTTCTTTTGGAGGGAAACCATTGTCAAAGCCAGATGTTTCATATACTTTTTTATTCTGGGTTACTTTCAGATTTCCAATTGCAGCACCGTCATAAAAACGTTTTTCAGTTGGTCCTTTTAAGGTTGAAATATTATTTAAATTAATTTTTGAAAATTCAGCCACAATCTGTTTCCATTTTGTGTCGCTAATTTTACTTTCTACTGGTTCTGTTTTTCTTCCGTTAGTAACAGAAACCATTTTATTATGAACCACTATTACTTTATAAAGGCCTCGTGAAACTGCAGAATACTCAATTTCTGTTGATGATAAATCTGCTTTTTTCTGGCTTGAGCACGATGTTCCGATGAAGATCGTTAAGAGCAATAAGGATACTATTTTCATAAAAAGTTTTTTTAGCTTAACATGGTTTTGGCTTTTTTAACCGCTTCAACCATTACATCAATTTCTTCCTTTGTATTGTAAAAAGAAAATGAAGCACGAATAGTTCCCGGAATACAGAAAAAATTCATGATGGGTTGTGCGCAATGATGCCCGGTTCTGACTGCAATACCTAATTTATCGATAATAGAACCAATATCATAAGGATGAATACCATCAATATTAAACGAAACTACCGAAGCTTTATTTTTTCCGGTTCCGTAAATTTTCAAACCTTCAATTTCGAGTAAACGTTTTGTAGCATGTGCCAATAAATGTTCCTCGTGTTTTTGAATGTTGTGAAAACCAATATTGTTTAAGTAATCAATTGCAGTTCCTAAAACAATTCCGCCAGCAATATTTGGCGTTCCGGCTTCAAATTTATGGGGAAGATCAGCATAAGTCGTTTTTTCGAAAGTAACTTCTTTGATCATTTCTCCACCTCCCTGATAAGGAGGAAGTTTGTTTAACCATTCTTCTTTTCCGTATAAAATTCCGGTTCCGGTTGGACCGCACATTTTATGACCAGAGAAGGCATAAAAATCACAATCTAAATCCTGAACATCCGGTTTTAAATGCGGAACGGCTTGTGCGCCATCGATTAAAACAGCAGCGCCAACAGCGTGTGCTTTTTCGATCATATATTTTACAGGATTGATAATCCCTAATGCGTTCGAAATATGATTTACCGTTACGACTTTGGTCTTTTCTGACAGCAAAGCTTCAAAAGCTTCCATGATCAATTCGCCATCTTCGTTCATCGGAATAACCCTAAGAATTGCTCCGGTTTTTTCGCACAACATTTGCCATGGCACAATATTACTGTGATGTTCCAGTGATGAAACAACAACTTCATCTCCAGGTTTTAAAATTGATGCAAAACCGTTGGTTACTAAATTGATTCCGTGCGTTGTTCCGGAAGTAAAAAGTACTTCGTGAGAGAACTTCGCATTGATATGATGTTGGATTTTTACTCTTGAAATTTCGTATGCGTCAGTTGCCAACTGGCTTAATGTGTGAACACCACGATGAATATTGGCATTTATTTCCTGATAATATTTCGCCTCAGCATCGATCACAATTTGTGGTTTTTGCGAGGTTGCTCCGTTATCGAAATATACCAATGGTTTTCCGTTTACTTTTTCCGAAAGTATCGGAAATTCAGCTCTTATTTTTTGGATGTCTAACATGTCTTATTTAGAAAAATTCTATCTACAAAAGTACTAAAACTAAATTGGTTTATCCATCAAAACTATAATTTCCTTTTATGGCAGTATCAATTGAAGGTTTGAATGTTGATTCCTTAAAATTAAGTTGCGTTTTGTAAATTATGTGAATTCAAAATGTAAATTGTTTGCTAAAATCATGAGGATAAATTATTTATATTGCAGTAAAAAATATTTTTGTGAATATGAAAAAAATCATCAGGTTACTGGCACTTGTTCTTTTGATTGTACTTTTTTATTTTGGATTTACTACTTATCCAAAGCTTGAATTGATCTCCGGCTTTTCGGCCAAAAGCATCGCCTCGGGACATTTTTTGGATCATAGACCGAAAGACTTAATTGAAAAAAGCGATAATGATATCCCATTAATGGAACTAGCGACCAACACAATCGATGAAGCAGGAAAATTTGCAACATCTTCTGTTTATGGTTTAAAGAAAAGAAAAGCAATTTATCGTGAAGGTTTAGGCGCTACTTTAATTGATGATGATTATGATATTTCGAAACCTTATTTACTTCCTAAACGAACGAAATTAGTTAATAATCTTCCTTTTCCTTACGGAAATAACGAAGCTAAAGATACCCTATTCTCGAATGTAGATTATTCGAAACTGAAAAAAGCAGTCGATGATTCTTTTGATAAAAACGGAGGGAAAGCAAAACGTACACGAGCCGTTGTGGTTTTGTATAAGGATAAATTGATAGCGGAACAATATGATACAGGCTTTACTAAAAACAGCAAAATTTTGGGCTGGTCGATGACAAAAAGTATTACCAATTCTGCCTTTGGGGTTTTAGCAAAACAAGGTAAAATTGATATTTATAAACCGGCACCAATTGCGGAATGGAAAAATGATGATCGAAAAATTATTACTATAAACGATTTGCTGCACATGAATTCCGGTTTAGAATGGGAAGAGAATTACAGTAAAATTTGCGATGCAACAATAATGCTTTTTCAATCCGGAGATATGGCAAAAGTACAGCGCGAAAAACCGGCTCAGTTTAAACCCAACACCCATTGGAATTATTCCTCCGGAACCACCAATTTATTATCCGGAATTTTAAAAAGCCAGTTTAAAACGCAACAAGAATATCTTGACTTCTGGTACAGTGCCGTAATTGACAAAATCGGAATGAATTCGATGATTGTTGAGCAGGATATGACAGGAACTTTTGTGGGGTCATCTTACGCATGGGCGACACCGCGTGATTGGTCAAAATTTGGATTATTATACCTTCATAAAGGTAACTGGAACGGAGAACAGATTCTGGATGAAAGCTGGGTAAAATATTCTGCAACACCAACCAATACTTCTAAAGGAGCTTATGGAGCACAATTTTGGCTAAACGCCGGAGGAAAATTTCCGGATGTTCCGCGTGACATGTTTTATTGCAGCGGATATCAGGGGCAAATGGTGGCGATTATTCCGTCTCTGGATATGGTAATTGTGAGAATGGGATTGAAAGAAGACGATCAGGGATTTGATTTTAATGGTTTTTTAAAAGGCATAATTGCTTCTGTTAGGAAATAAATTTAACCGCAAAGAACGCAAGTTAAAAAAGCGCAAAGTTCGCAAAGTTTAAATCTAAACCTTGCGAACTTTGCGTAAATCTTAGCGAACCTTGCGGTTAAGCCTCTTACAAATCAAATCCTAAATTCACGCCTAATTTCATAGCAATGATTTTAGTAATTCGTTGTTTTAATTCCGGTATTTTAATGCTTTCGATAACAGCATTCGAGAATGCGTACATCAATAGAGCTTTAGCTTCTTTTTTCGGGATTCCACGAGATTGCATGTAGAACATGGCTGTTTCGTCTAATTGCCCTACGGTACACCCGTGAGAACATTTTACATCATCAGCAAAAATCTCTAATTGTGGTTTTGCATTGATTGTAGCCTTGTCACTCAATAAAATGTTATTGCTTTTTTGGAAAGCATTTGTTTTTTGAGCTTCTTTTTCTACCAACACTTTTCCGTTGAAAACTCCTGTTGAGCGATCAGAGAAAATTCCTTTATAATCCTGGAAACTTTCGCAATTTGGTGTTGCGTGGTTTACTAAGGTATAATGGTCAACGTGTTGTTTTTCGCCAATAATAGTGATTCCGTTTAGTGTACTGGTTAATCTTTCACCAAAATGATAAAAGTTCAAATTGTTACGAGTCAGATTTCCTCCAAACGAAAAAGTATGCACGTAAACGTGACTTTCCTGTTGTTGTGAAACGTAAGTATTGTCGATTAAATTCGCCTCGGTATTATCGTTTTGAATTTTATAATGATCTACAATAGCACGTTTTTGAGCAAAAATCTCTGTAACCGAATTGGTTAAAACCGGATTTTCATTCAAACTCTGGTGACGCTCGATAATCTGAACGTGAGAGTTCTCCCCAACAATAATCAAATTTCTAGGCTGAACTAATAAAGCAGCTTCGTTTCCTGTAGAGAAATACATGATTTCAATTGGTTTATCAGCGACTTTCTTTTGCGGAATATTGATAAAAGCCCCTTCACTTGCAAAAGCAGTATTCAACGAAGTCAAACTTTCGTCTTTGCTTGCAATTTTATTGAAGTAGGTGTCAATAACCATTTTATATTTTGGTTTGGTCAATGCCGATGACATCAGACAAACGTCGATTCCGTCATGTGTAGTAGAAGACAAATGTGAACTAAAAACACCATCGATAAACACTAATTTATAAGTGTCGATTTCATGTAAAAAATATTTTTTTACCTGATTAAATTCAATTGCATTTTCTTCTTTTGGAAAAACCGTAAAGTCATTTTTTAAGATGGCGTTTAGCGATGTGTATTTCCAAGCTTCTTCTTTTTTGGTTGGGAAACCTTTATTTTCAAAGTTCTTTAAAGCATTTGTGCGTATGTCATGTAAATCTGAATGTACATCAACACGCTCTTCAAAAGCCATAAAAGACGATACTAATTTTTCTTTTAAATCCATTTTATTTTTGTTTCCTTCGGGTTTCAGGTTTCAAGTTTCAGGTTTTCTGTTGGGACTTGTTACCTTTGAGATCCGTTTTTTTGTTTCAGGTTAAAGTTTTAAGTTTTTTACTGGAACTTATTTCCTTTGAAATCTTTTTTATTGAGATAAGTAAAAAAGTTTTTTATTTTGCCACTTAAATTCTCATAATCTTTTTTTAAAGCTTCGAATTTTTGTTATGAAATATATTCAAAATCAAAAACTCGATATAATTGAGATCTTGTTTCTCCGGCTGAACCTTTTGCAATGGATAGAAATTGTCGGAATTCTAAATTTCCATCTCTTTCAAAACCTTCAGCAATATTATCCATTACTGAACCCGAAGAATCTTTTATTTGATTTTTGAATCTGAGATCTGATCTTAACTCTGTATGAATTGCAATAAGGTGAATTTCTTTTGCCAGTCGTCGAGCTTCTTTCCAAATTTCTAAATCCTCAAATCGATTAATTGTTGCCATGATTTCCGTTTCAATAATTTTAAGTTTAAGCTTACAAAAATAAGTTTAACCTGAAGCTAAAAAAAACATGAAACCTGAAACAAAAATTTAATTCTCTGCTTTAATCCAGTCGTATCCTTTTTCTTCCAGTTCGTAAGCCAGTTCTTTTCCTCCTGATTTTACGATTCTTCCGTTGTAAAGAACGTGAACGAAATCCGGAACGATGTAATCTAACAAACGTTGGTAGTGTGTGATCACGATAATGGCGTTCTTCTCACTTTTCAATTTGTTCACTCCGTTAGCCACAATTCTTAAAGCGTCAATGTCAAGACCAGAATCGGTTTCGTCAAGGATAGCTAATTTTGGTTCTAACATTGCCATTTGGAAAATCTCGTTTCTTTTTTTCTCACCACCTGAAAAACCTTCGTTTAAAGAACGTGATAAAAACTTACGGTCGATTTCTAATAATTCAGATTTCTCACGAATTACTTTTAGCATTTCATTCGCTGGCATTTCAGCCTGACCGTTTGCTTTACGAGTTTCGTTGATAGCCGTTTTCATGAAGTTTGTAACGCTAACTCCGGGAATTTCTACAGGATATTGAAATGAAAGAAAAACTCCTTTGTGTGCTCTTTCTTCCGGAGCAAGATCAGCAAGATCTTCTCCGTCCAGGAAAACTTCTCCTTCAGTAACTTCATAGTTTTCGTTTCCGGCAATTACAGCCGAAAGTGTACTTTTTCCGGAACCGTTTGGCCCCATGATAGCGTGTACTTCGCCAGCTTTAACTTCTATATTAATTCCTTTAAGGATTTCTTTATCACCAATTGAGGCGTGAAGGTTTTTTATTGATAACATTGTTTTTTTTATTTTATATAAATGTCAATTCTATTTTTGTTGTCTGGTTTAGGATGTTGGCATTAAAATGCGCGTGTCCTAAATATTCCATGCCTAAATAATCGGCTGTCTTTTTGAACGGAATGTAAAAACTATCTTCAATTTCATTGTCGTGTGAATTTGATATCACGCCAATTTTCTTTCCTCTTAGTTTTCGTCCGGTTTCTTTTTCAATTCGGATTAAATCCGAAAAACGATCAAAGAAAACTTTCATGATTCCACTCATATTATACCAATATATTGGCGTTGCAAAAATTAAAGTGTCGTACTTTTCGAGTATTCCTTTTATCAAAGGCAAAAAATCGTCTTCTATATTTTTGCTTTCGTAATCATAATGAGAAATGTTATAATCACTTAAATTAATTATGTCTATTCCGGTTTCTTTAGAAATCTCGTCTACAATTTTGGTTGTATTTCCGTTTTTTCTGGATGAACCTAAAATGATTACTTTTTTGTTTTCCATTAATACTTATTCGTAATGTCCTTTCAAAGAAAGAATATCTAATATCTCGATTGTTTCTTCTTCTGTAACCTTATAAATTATCCGGTGTTCTTGATTTATTCTTCTAGACCATTTTCCCGACAATTCATATTTTAAAGGTTCAGGTTTTCCGATACCTTCAAAAGGATGAAGTTGTATATCTTCAATCAAGGCAGTAATCTTATTCATAATTGCTTTATTGCCAGATTTTTTCCAATACTCTCTGTCTTTTTGAGCTTTTTCAGAATAAATTACTTCCACAAATCTTCTAATTTTATTTTAACTCCCTTCCCGTCTTTTATACTCTGTTCAGCATCTAAAATTTCTTTTACAAATTCTGGATTATATGGTTTTTCTTTCTCTTCGATAATTTCAAAACCAAGAGATTTTGCCAGTGATTGAAAAACTGGGAAATCTTTTTTCTTTACATTTTTTAAGATGATATCCATATTGCTTTGTTTTTTATTAACCTACAGATCCTTCTAAAGAAATCTCTAATAATTTTTGAGCTTCAACAGCAAATTCCATTGGTAATTTGTTCAATACATCTTTACTGAAACCGTTTACAATTAAGGCAATCGCTTTTTCAGTCGGGATACCTCTTTGGTTGCAATAAAAAACCTGATCTTCTCCAATTTTACTTGTAGTGGCTTCATGCTCGATTTTAGCTGATGGATTTTTACTTTCGATATAAGGGAAAGTATGCGCCCCACAATTGTTTCCCATTAATAGAGAATCACATTGCGAAAAGTTTCTTGCATTCTCAGCTCTTGGGCTAATTTGCACTAATCCACGGTAACTGTTTTGTGATTTACCAGCCGAGATACCTTTAGAAATAATAGTCGATTTAGTGTTTTTACCTAAATGGATCATTTTAGTTCCCGTATCTGCTTGTTGGTAGTTATTAGTAACAGCGATAGAATAAAATTCGCCTACCGAGTTGTCTCCTTTAAGTACACAAGAAGGATATTTCCAGGTTACAGCAGAACCTGTTTCTACTTGTGTCCATGAAATTTTAGCGTTTGTTTCGCATAAACCTCTTTTGGTTACGAAATTGTAAACCCCACCTTTTCCTTCTTTGTTTCCAGGGAACCAGTTTTGAACGGTAGAATATTTAATTTCGGCATCGTCCAAAGCGATTAGTTCCACTACAGCAGCGTGCAATTGGTTTTCGTCACGACTTGGAGCAGTACAACCTTCAAGGTAGGATACATAACTTCCTTCATCTGCAATAACAAGAGTTCTTTCGAATTGTCCTGTTCCTGCCTGGTTGATTCTGAAATAAGTTGAAAGTTCCATTGGGCAGCGAACGCCTTTTGGAATATAACAGAAACTTCCGTCAGAGAAAACAGCTGAGTTTAATGCTGCGTAGAAGTTGTCTTTTTGAGGTACAACACTTCCTAAATATTTACGAACTAATTCCGGATGCTCTTTTATAGCTTCTGAAATCGGACAGAAAATAATTCCTTTTTCTCCTAATGTTTTTTTGAAAGTAGTAGCCACAGAAACAGAATCGACCACAATATCCATAGCGACATTGTTCATCATTTTTTGTTCATCGACAGAGATACCCAACTTTTTGTACATTTCAAGAAGTTCAGGATCTACATCATCCAAAGTTTTATTTGGATCTACTTGTTTTGGCGCTGAATAGTATGAAATTGCCTGAAAGTCCGGTTTTACATAATGAACATTTGCCCATTCCGGTTCGATCATTTCTTTCCACGCGCGAAAAGCTTCGATGCGCCAGTCGGTCATCCATTGCGGCTCTTCTTTTTTAAGAGAAATAGCTCTCACGATATCTTCGTTTAAGCCAATAGGAAACGTCTCCGATTCTATATCAGTATAAAATCCGTATTCGTATTCTTTAGTTTCGAGTTCGATTTTTAAATCGTCTTCAGTATATTTTGACATTTTTTAGTTTTTTAAAACGTTTAAAAAATGAATTCTTAAACGTTTAAATTTTTGCTTTTGTTTAGATTCTTTTAATTTATAGCGAAAAAGACTCTCCGCAACCACAAGTTCTGCTTGCATTTGGATTATTGAACACAAATCCTTTTCCGTTCAATCCACCTGAAAACTCAAGTATTGTTCCGGCTAAATAAAGGAATGATTTTTTTTCAACTGCAATTGTTATGTCGTTGTCTACAAATATTTTATCGTCGTCGCCTTTGGTTTTGTCAAATTTTAAATCATAGGACAAACCAGAGCATCCGCCACTTTTAACGCCTACTCTTACGTAGTCGCTAGCAGCGTCAAAACCATCATCCTTCATTAAGTCGATGATTTTCTTTTTGGCTGTATCAGAAACTTTTATCATTGTTTATGGTATTTAAATTTGCTTTCAATTAAACATGTTTTTTAAAATAGTAATTAAAGTATTACATTTTTTAAAGTACTGTCTTTCAATGTTAAAATGAAATTATCTGCAAAGATACGACTTAAAAACCTTTTTCCATAACGCTTCACATTATTATAACAAATGTTAAAATAGATATTAATTATATTGGTAAACGAGATCTTTATTGTTGCTGTCCTTTGGCCTGCAGGAAATAATGAAAAAGAAGTTGCATTATGAGGGAATGGAGAAGATAACATCAAAATTTTGACTTCATGAATTTGTAATATAATAGCGGTATAATATCCAAAGGGAGTTTTTTAAAGAAAAATTTTTAGTATAAGGAGATTGGATTTCCTAGCTTTGTTTTTAATATTAGAAATTTATTCTCATGAAACTTTACCCAATAGAATCCGGAAATTTTAAGTTAGATGGCGGCGCGATGTTTGGTGTTGTGCCTAAAACCATCTGGAATAAAACCAATCCGGCAGATGCCAATAATTTAATTGATATTGCTGCCAGATGCCTGCTTATTGAAGACGGAAATAGATTAATCCTTATTGATACCGGAATGGGGGACAAGCAGTCAGAAAAATTCTTTGGCTATTACTCCCTTTGGGGATCGCATTCGATAGATAAATCATTGGCAAAATATGGTTTTAGCCGGGATGATATTACGGATGTTTTTATGACACATTTGCATTTTGATCATTGTGGTGGAAGCGTTCAGTGGAATTCTGATAAAACATTTTATGAGCCAGCTTTTAAAAATGCTAAATTCTGGACGAATGAAAATCATTGGGAATGGGCGACAAAACCTAATGCACGCGAAAAAGCTTCTTTTCTATCGGAGAATATTTTACCAATGCAGGAAAGTGGACAACTGAATTTTATAAATCGTCCTGAAAGTGATTTTGGGTTCTCTCCGGAAATGAATTTTGGAATTTATTATGTAGATGGCCACACCGAAAAGCAAATGATTCCTCATATTCAATATCAGGATAAAACCATCGTTTTTTGTGCTGATTTATTAGCGACAGCCGGACATATTCCGTTGCCTTATGTTATGGGCTACGACACACGACCTTTATTAACAATGCCTGAAAAATCAAAGTTTTTAAATGAAGCAGCAGACAAAAATTATTATTTGTTTTTAGAACATGATGCTCACAATCAAATTATAACGGTAGAACATACAGAGAAAGGTGTCCGATTAAAAGAGGTTCTTACTTGTGAAGAAGTTCTTTAAAATAAAATTTCAAGTATAAAAAAATCCCATTTTCAAACGAATGAACAATGGGATTTTTTACTTAACAAATTGTAAATATTAAAAAGTTAGTTGGTTTTAAATTTCCAAACCTGTCCAACGGTTTCTCCTCCTTTATTGTCTTTTACAACAACTTTCCAGAAATATTCTGTTGTAGGATCAAGTGTAACATCAAAAGAAAGTGCACTTGTATTCTCACTTACTTTTGATGTAGGCGGATTTGTTTTTCCAAAATAAACATCATAGGTTAGAACATCTGTCACGTCAACATCTGTCGCTTTCCATTTTAAAGTTGCAGTTGTTGTGTTCAATACAGAATTAATAGCAGGTTCTACTAATTCCGGAGAAAATGGCAAATGGTTTACCACAGCTTCGCCAGTTGTGTAAAGCTTGTAAACAGGTGAATAAGTACTAGACAATCCTTTGCTGTCTGTTGCTTTTACTCTCCAGTAATACGCTGTGTTTTTATCTAAACTTATCGAAGAATTATCAGCTGTAACTTCGTTTGTTTTTACAATCTGAGTAAAAGTATTGTCTTTTGCTACCTGAATTTGATAGGTGATAATATCTTTATTGGCATCTGTAGAAAGTTTCCATTGAAACGAAACAGTGTTGTCTACACAGAGTTTATTATCTGCCGGAGTAACCAATGCAGGTATTGTTGGTGCTACATTTGCTTCTGGAGTTGGTTCTGAATCATCACCGCCACCGCCACCACAAGCTGCGAACAAGAAACTAATAATTGATAGGGATATAAAATTCTTCATCTTTATTTTTTTATAATTTTAATGTATTCCGGAGCGTCTAAATAAACTTTGGCAGCATAAATTCCCGAAGGTTGATTTTCAAGATTCAATTGTGCTTTTCCGCTTTCGACAGGATATGTTTTAGCCGAAACTAATTGACCTGAGAAATTGTATAATTCTATTGTAACCTCGTTTTTAATACCTGGAATTTCAATTTCAAAACTTCCAGAAGTAGGATTAGGGTAAGCAGATAAAATTTGATAATCAGCATCAAAATCTGAAACAGAAACCTTTTTAGCAAAAATACCTTCGCAAGCTTTTGCTGTTGCTACTTCTACTAAGGAACTTTTAGCAACATCTACAGAAAATGTGGCATCATTGGTTTGAAACTGTTCTGTTCCATCAACAAAAACAGTAAATGGTGCAGTTCCTGCTGTGATTTCTACGTCAACTGTTCTAGATGTTATGCTTGATTTTCCTGTAATTGTAGCACCTTTTGCAATAGTAACAGTAAAGTTTTGCTCGAAAATCATCTCAGGAATTGTGATCTTAATTTTGTAAACACCAGGAGTTAAACTCGCTACTTTTAGACTATTGTTGACAAAAGTGTACGCTTTGTCGTTTATAGTTGCAGCGTAAGCAAATGAGCTTTTTCCTACGACACTAATTTCACCATTGTTTTCTCCTAAACAAGATTCGCCTTTCGTTTCAACAGTAAAATTGTTTGCGGGTAAAGACAGTTCTCCGGTACATTCTGTGTTATAAGTTGCATGAGCGTCTTTTAGGCTTAACCAATTTTTATTGGCATAATTTACATCATCAACAAGAATACAGTGTAATTTTGGATTTGATGTAAATAACAGATTGTTGAATACAAGAAAAGTATTCTTGCCGTTTTGAAGGTTCAAACTGGTCAATTCATTCGAATTTACCCTTAATGAAGTTAATGCCGGATTTTTCGTAATATCTAATGTTTCAAGTCCACTGCCAGAAATTTCCAAAGTTATTAAGGCCTTATTATTAGAAACATCCAGAGTTTTTATTTGGCAGCCTGATGCATCCAGATAAGTAAGCATTGTGTTTTTAGAAATATTTAAACCTATCAAAGGTGTATTTGAATTAATGTTTAATGTTTTAAGTGACAGGTTTTTAGATAGCTCTATCGCTGTTAATTTATTATTATTAATACTAACATCTGTTAAAGCTATGTTATTGCTAAGATCAATGTTTGCAATTTTATTGGTATACAGAACTAATGTGTTTAATAAAGTGTTTTTCGATACATTAATCGTTGTTAGCTGATTACTTGAAGCATTGATATTTTTTAGAGCTTTATTGTTTGAAAAATCTAATGCTGTAAATTTATTAGAATAACAAACGATCTCTTCTAAAGCAGTATTTGCAGACAGATCTAAAGTACTAAGATTGTTGCTGGATACATTTAGATACTTTAATTTTAAGTTTGTAGACAGATCGATATTAGTAAGAGCCTGACCGAAGCAATAAAATGTTTCTAAAGCTGTAAAATCTGCTATACCTGTTAAGTCGGTTATTTTTTCTTTGGCATCAGGAATATATAAATAGTTTACAGTCGCAATTTTTGAAGTTAAAACTTTTCCATCAACTGCGCCGGAATCTATTCCAAGACTGATTAAACGTTTTTCAAAGTTAATATCCGGGATTAAAGTGTATTGAATGTTTTCAGGACATACTGCGGTAGAATAAGTGGCTTTCGCATCTTTTGCAAGCCATTTCTCTGTAGAGAATGCTACATCATCAACCTGAATGCAAAGCAAATTTGGATTTTCTGTAAAGTTTCCAAAAATCATACGTTGCATGTTGGCATTGTTTCCATTCTTTACATTTAAACTATAAAGGTTATTACCTGCACAATCAAATTCTATTAAATTGGTGTTTTTAGAAACATCCAGGTTCGTAAGTTTATTAGAACTTGCACTTAAAGTAAGTAGCATTGTGTTTCTGGAAACATCTAAAGGTTGAATGTTGTTAGAGCTGCAATTTAAATTAGTTAGTAAAGTGTTATTATTAAGATACAATTCGCTCAGCTGATTTTTAGAACAGTTTAATGAAGTTAAAGAATTAAAATCCTTAATTCCGGTTAAATCTTTAATGTTACTGTTCGAGATATCTAAAGAGGTAACATTAATAATACTGGCTGTTAACACTTTTCCATTTTTACCGTCTTGGTCAATTTGAAGGGCTATTAGTTTATCTTCAAAATTTGAATCAGGAATTGCAGTGTATGCTGCTACAACCGAACATGAGTTTGAATAACTGGCGGCAGCATCTTTAAATTTTGCCCAATTTGTATTAGAATACTCAACATCATCAACTTCAATACAAGTTAATTTTGTACTAACAAAACCTGCGTAACCAAATGTATTGGTTTTAAAGTTTTTGTTATTCCCGTTTTTTAAATTCAAATAAGCAAGATTTATATTGTAGGAACAAGATACATTAGTTAATAAAGTGTTTTTAGAGAGATCCAAAGTTCTAAGATCATTTGAGTCAAGATCTAATGTTGCCAGTTTTGTATTTTTAGAAAGATCTAATATTTTTAAATCGTTACGTTTCATAGCTAAATACTGTAGATTGGTATTGTTCGAAACATCCAGAGTTTTTATGTTGGCATCTGAAGCGTCAATACTAATCAAAGCTGTATTTTTTGTAACATTTATTTCAGCTATAGCATTTTCTCTTATGTCTAAAGTTTTTAAGGCCGTATTTTTTGTGAGGTCAACTTTAGAAATTTTATTTTTAGTTATTTTTAAATTCTCTAATACTAAATTGTTTGAAGTATTAAGTGTTGTAATATTATTATAAGAGCAATCTAATGTGGTAAGATTTTTTAGTGCCGAAATGTCTAGTTTTGTTAGTTTACTAGGTGTAGAATAGTTGATACCTGAACAGTCTAATGATTTTAGGTTTTTAAAATATTCTAATCCTGTTAAATCGGTTACTAATCCTCCGTTGAAACGTAAACTCTCTGTAGCTTCAACCTTTGATTTTAGAACTTTTCCGTCTATAACGCCATCAATGCCATTGCTGATTAAGGCTTTTTCAAAATCTGCATCTGGAATTAAAACATATTCCGGAGCTGTACAGGTTAAAGAATAAGTAACATTTGCATCTTTGGATGTTGTCCATTTTGTATTAGAATAGGCAACATCATCCACAAGTACACAGCTTAAACTTGGATTGTTTTTTAAATCGATAAAACTTATTATAGTGTTTCTGCCGTTTTGCAGGTTCAAAGTTGTCATTTCACTATTTCCATTACATATTATTGTAGACAAAGCAGTGTTTTTGCTTAGGTCTAGTGTTGTCAGACGATTTGAACTAACGTCTAGCATAGATAAGTTTTTATTTGTAGAAAGATCTAATGAAGTTAATTGATTAGAACCGGAATACAGGTAAAGTAATTTGGTGTGTTTAGAAATGTCTAGCGATGCGAGTCGATTATAACCGCAGTTTAGAACTACTAAATTTAAATTATTAGAAATATCGAGAGTTGTCCATTTAAGATTCTGAATGTCTAGCTCTCTCAAATTTGTATGTTTAGAAATATTTAAGGTTGTTAAAGAAGTAGATCCACAATATAAATAGGTTAATGCCAAATTTGTTGAAATATCAAGTGTACTAATTGGGTTATTGCTTAAGCTTAAGTACTCTAGAGCAGGGTTTGCAGATGTACTAAGAGTAGAAATTTTATTAGAGTTAACAGCCAAAGTAGCCAATTTAGGATTGTTGGAAATATCTAAACTACTAATTTGATTTCCGGCAATACTCAAAGATGTCAAATTAGCATTTTTAGAAACGTTTATCGTTTTAAGTTTACCATTTCCTCCGGCACCAGTATATGAATTTGCATTACAACTTAATGTTTCTAAAGCTTGAAAATCCTCTATCCCTGTTAAATCAGAAACTGTAGAAGCATCAATAGTTAGTGATTTAACCATTTTAATCTTTTCGGTCAATACTTTTCCATCGGCAGCACCCGAATCAATTCCAAGGGCAATAAGTTTATTTTCAAAATTGAGATCAGGAATTAGAGTATATGCACAATCTATACTATAACTGGCCGATGCATCTTTCGTACGGCTCCAGTTTGTGTTGGCAAAGTTTACATCGTCTACCAGTATACAACTTAATTGAGGATTCAGTGTAAAATTAGAAATATTAGTTTGAAGTTGGTTGTTATTCCCATTTTTCAGATTTAAAGTGATCAACTTATTATTGTTACATCTTAATGCAAAAATCCTCTTATTCGATGAAACATCAAGACTTGTTAGTTGGTTGTTTCCGCAATCTAACTCTTTTAAAAATAAATTTTTAGAAAGGTTTAAGGCAGCGATTTTATTATTATAGGCGTTTAGAACAGTCAGCTCAGTATTTGTGGAGACATCTAAAGCGGTAATTTGGTTAGAGTAACAAAGTAAATCGGTTAACAGCGTATTTTTTGATACATTTAAACTGGTTAACGAATTCTCTCCACAATATAATTTTGTTAAAGTGGTATTATTGTCAAGGTTTAAATTTGTCAGCTTATTGCTGGTAACAGTTAGTTCGCTTAAGAGTTTGTTATTCGATATCTCTAACGAACTTAATTGATTAGAGTTAACATTCAAGTATGACAAATTAGTGTTTGCAGATAGATTTAAATTGGTGATTTTGTTTATCTGACCATTAAGATTCTGCAACAGAACATTTGTGTTGAGGTTTAATTCGGTTAATTGATTTTCACTAACATCCAATCTCGTCAATTTTTTGTTTCGTGATAAATCTATCTTTGTTATTTGATTTTTTTTACAAGATAAATCGGTGAGCGATGTAAAAGCTTCTATTCCGGTTAAATCAGAAATAAACCTGTTGTCAACGTTTAGCGAGGTTACAGAAGCTACATTTGCAGTTAGTACTTTTCCGTCGGGAGCACCTGAATCAAGACCCAGGCTGATAAGTCTGTTTTCGAAATTAACGTCCGGAATTAAAGTATTCGCTGCACAATCTGTACTGAAACTTGCTGTTAGGTCTTTTTTGTCAGTCCAAGATGTATTCGCGTCTGCTTCGTTATCTACTTGAATACATTTTAGGTCTGGATTGAATCTGAAACTAATGCTTGTAATTGAATAATTTTTTCCGTTTTGTATATTCAGGCTGGTTAGTTTATTTGAATTACAGTAGAAAGAAGTTAGTTGAACATTTTTAGTTACATCAAGACTTTCTAACAAATTGTTGTCACATATAAGCTGCGACATTTTTACGTTAGAAGACACGTTGAGGGTTGTAATCTTATTATTGCCACAAACTAACCCTTCCAGCATTAATAGTTTTGAAACATTTATGTTTGCTAGTTTATTCTTGTCACAAGAAATACGTTTAAGTGCTGTATTATTAGAGAAATCTAGCGCTGTTAACAGGTTATTGGTACATTCTAACTCGATTAGGGCATTGTTTTTAGACAAGTTTAATTGTGTCAGTCGATTAGAGGAACATCTCAATTCTCTTAAAGATATAAAAGCTTCAATCCCTGTGAGGTCTGTGATGGAGCTATTGTCAATATACAAATAAAACACACCAGCCACATTTGCAGTTAGTACTTTTCCGTCTGGATTACCTGAGTCGATACCCAGACTAATTAGCTTGTTTTCAAAATTCACATCTGGAATAGAAGTGTACTGTTGCGCATAAATAGAAAAATTTGCTAATAATAGCAATAAGAGTAGTTTTGTTTTCATAGACTCGATTTATGATTGTATCGCGCAAGAATACAAATTACAAGTGGGATTTCTTTACGGGAACACGTAATGAACAATTTATCTTTAAAAAGATTAAAAACCAAATAGTCAATTAGTCGTTTTTCTAAGACTTAATTAGATTAGGTTTTTTTATTTGGAAAGGGTTTTACAATGCTCTTAAGGTTGCCTGAACGTTACAATAAAAATCATAACACAGTGTTAATCGTTAGTTTTATGTAACAAAAAATCATAATTTAGGCGCATAATTTAACTTTATATTCAAATAGACATATGAATCATATAAAACTAAATACATTATCTACTTTTGCATTACTTGTATTTGCAGGCTGTAGCGCCACTTTACAAGCACAAACCTCTACTTCTAAACAAATGATTACGGCTCCTTTAGCAGTAGTTAAAAAAGCACCTGTTAGCGAAAACGAATTAAAAAGATGGAGTCATCTTGACCTGATCAAAGATTCGATTCCGGGAATGAGTGTTGACAGGGCTTATGCCGAATTACTGCAAGGAAAAAAAGGTGTAAAAGTAATTGTAGGTATTGTAGATTCTGGTGTAGATATTGAGCATCCGGATTTACAAGGAATGATCTGGACGAATCCTAAAGAAATTCCGGGTAACGGAATCGATGACGATAAAAACGGTTTTATCGATGACGTACACGGATGGAATTTTCTTGGAGATGCCGTTCATGAAAACCTTGAATTGACCCGTATCGTTAAAAAAGGGGATGACGGATCAGCGCAATACAAAGCTGCTTTGGCACAATATGAAGAAAAATCTAAAAAAGTTTTAGAAGACAAACAACAAGTAGACTTTTTGATAGATGTGCATAATACTATAAAAAAAGAGTTAAATAAAACGACTTACAAATTAGAAGATCTAAGCAAAATTACTTCAACCGATCCAAAAGTAGCGAGAAGTAAAATGGTAATGACTCAAATTTTGACCAATGCAGGACCAACTTTTGATCCTGAATCAGAATTAGAAGATTACAGAGAATCAGTTTATGATCAGTTCAATTATAATTTGAACAAAGAATATGACGGTAGAAAAATCGTAGGTGATAATCCGGAAGATATTAAAGACAATCATTACGGAAATAATGTAGTTTTCGGCCCCGATAAAGAAAAAGCATTGCACGGAACTCACGTAGCGGGAATTATTGCTCAGGTTCGTGGTAATGATTTAGGCGGAGACGGTGTTGCAAACAATGTCGAAATATTAACTGTGAGAGCAGTTCCTGACGGAGATGAGTACGATAAAGATATCGCTTTGGCCATTCGTTATGCAGTTGATAACGGAGCGAAAGTAATTAACGGAAGTTTCGGGAAAAGTTTTTCTCCGCACAAAAAATGGGTTTATGATGCCATAAAATATGCTGCTAAAAAAGATGTTTTAATTGTACACGCAGCCGGAAATGACGGATACAATATCGATAAAACAGAAAACATTAATTACCCAAATGATTCTGAAGATAACGTAAAAGAATTTGCCAATAACGTGATTACAATTGGTGCAATCAACAAAGCATACGGAGAAAATGTTGTAGCTCCGTTTTCGAACTTCGGAAAAATAAATGTTGATGTTTTTGCTCCGGGTGAAGAGATTTATGCAACTGTTCCAAACAATAAATACAAGTATTTGCAAGGAACTTCGATGGCGTCTCCAAATGCGGCAGGAGTTGCAGCATTAATTCGTTCCTACTATCCAAAACTAAAAGCAGCTCAGGTAAAACAAATTTTAATGGATTCAGGAGTAGCACTTCCATCAATGGTAATTCTAGGTGAAAATCCAAATCCGGAACAAAAACCTGTAGCAGTTTCTTCGGTAGAATCATCAAGAACAGCTAAAATGGTAAATGCTTATAATGCCTTATTAATGGCAGAGAAAATGTCTGGAAAAAAATAAAAACACACAAAATAGTAACCTAATGGAAGAGTGGCAGCTCTTCCATTTTTATTGAAAAAACCATGCGAAAAATTATACTATTTTCTTTTTTGAGTTTGGGTCTAAACTCAGCATTTGCACAAAGTGCCCCATATTGGCAACAACAGGTCGATTATAAAATGGAGGTTTCGATGGATGTAAAAAACTACCAATACAAAGGAAAACAGGAATTGGTGTATACCAATAATTCTCCGGATACTTTAAAAAAGGTATTTTATCATTTGTTTCCAAATGCATTTCAGCCAGGAAGTGAAATGGATGCCCGTTTACATACCATAAAAGATCCCGACGGAAGAATGGTAACCAAAATAAAAGATGCTGATGGAAAAGAAACAAAACAAAGCCGCATCGAAACCCTAAAGCCTAATGAAATCGGGTTTTTAAAAATCACGAATTTAAAACAAGACGGTGTAACGGCTCAAACCAGAGTTTCAGGAACAATCCTGGAAGTGACTTTGGCGAAACCTATTTTACCAAATTCTAAAACTACTTTTACCTTAGATTTTGACGGGCAGGTTCCGGTTCAGATTCGTCGTTCAGGACGTAACAATTCAGAGGGAGTTGAATTATCAATGTCACAATGGTATCCTAAATTAGCCGAATTTGATTTTGAAGGCTGGCACGCAGATCCTTATATCGCAAGAGAATTTCATGGTGTTTGGGGTAATTTTGATGTAAAAATCACAATTGATAAGGACTATACTATTGGAGGATCAGGGTATTTACAGGACAAAAACGAAATTGGTCACGGGTATGAAGATGCTGGTGTAGCAGTTACGTATCCAAAGAAAACAAAAACATTAACATGGCATTTTATCGCCCCAAATGTTCACGACTTTACCTGGGCTGCAGATAAAGAATATACACATGATATTGTAAAAGGACCAAATGATGTTGACTTGCATTTCTTCTACAAAAACAATCCAAAGACTACTGAAAACTGGAAACAATTAGAACCTTTAATGGTTAAAGTAATGGATTATTACAACCATAGAGTAGGAGCATATCCATACAAACAATACTCCTTTATTCAGGGTGGAGATGGCGGAATGGAATATGCCATGTGTACTTTGATGCTTGGAAACGGAACCCTTCAGGGAATTCTGGGAACTGCAACACATGAATTAGGGCATTCCTGGTTTCAGCATATTTTGGCTTCAAACGAATCAAAACACCCCTGGATGGATGAAGGTTTTACTACTTACATCGAAGACAGTGCTTTGAATGAATTAAAAGGAGATAAAAAAGAAGTAAATCCGTTTAAAGGAAATTATGCAGCTTATTATCAATTAGTCAATTCAGGAAAAGAGCAACCACAAGGAACTCATGGTGATCGTTACGACGAAAACAGACCCTACAGTATTTCGGCTTATGTAAAAGGAAGTATCTTTTTGTCGCAATTAGAATATGTAATAGGAAAAGAAAATGTTGACGCCACTTTAAAAAGATATTTTAACGATTTCAAATTCAAACATCCAACTCCAAACGACATTAAAAGATCAGCAGAAAGAGTTTCAGGAGCTGAGCTGGACTGGTATTTAATTGATTGGACAGAAACTACCAATACCATTGATTACGGCATCAAAGATGTGGCAGATAATGCAGGAAAAACAACGTTAAGTTTAGAAAGAATTGGTAGAATGCCAATGCCTGTTGATGTAACGGTTGAATACACAGACGGAACTTTGGAGAGTTTCTACATTCCGTTAAGAATGATGAATTTCATTAAACCAAATCCAAACCCGAACGTAAAAAGAACTGTTTTGGAAGATTGGGCGTGGGCACAATCGAACTATAGTTTTACAATAAACAAAAGTAAAGCAGCAATCAAAAAAATCACCATAGATCCAAGCGGATTAATGGCGGATGTAAAAGCTGCTAATAATGTTTATGAGGTGAAGTAAGCTTCGTTTAAAAGTATAAAAAAAGCCTCGTTTAGAAATAAACGAGGCTTTTTTTGTATCAGTTTAAGGTTTAACCCAAATGCTCCAACATATCTTTTGTCATCGATTCCAGATCAAAAGTATGTTTCCAGTCCCAGTCTTCTCTTGCCTGAGAATCATCGATACTTGCCGGCCAGCTGTCCGCAATTTTCTGACGGAAATCAGGCTCATAAGTAATCGTAAATTCAGGAATATGTTTTTTAATTTCATTGGCAATTTCAGTTGGCGTAAAACTCATCGCGGCTAAATTGTATGAAGAATGTATTTTGATTTTTTCAACCGGTGCTTTCATAATATTAATAGTAGCATCAATCGCATCATCCATATACATCATAGGCATTTTGGTTTCAGACGATAAAAAGCACTCGTATTTTTTATCCGCAATAGCCTTATAGAAAATATCAACGGCATAATCTGTCGTTCCGCCGCCAGGAGGCGTAGACCAGCTAATTAAACCCGGATAACGGATGCTTCGAACATCAACACCATAAATGTTGTGGTAGTATTCGCACCATCTTTCTCCGGCTTGTTTACTAATTCCGTAAACTGTCGATGGTTCCATAACGGTATATTGTGGTGTGTTTTCTTTTGGAGTTGTAGGTCCAAAAACCGCAATACTGGACGGCCAGAATATCTTTTTGATCTTTTTGGCTTTTGCTAAATTCAAAACGTGAAATAAAGAATTCATATTCAAATCCCAGGCAAATGCAGGGTTTTTTTCGGCTGTAGCCGATAAAAGTGCCGCCATCAAATAAATGTCAGTAATTTGATGTACTTCGACAAGGTGCTCAATTTGGTTGAAATCTAAAGCATTGACCACTTCAAACGGACCAGAGTTTACAACGTCAGTATTTAATTTTCGAATATCAGAAGCAATTACATTTTCTGTTCCGTAAAGCTTACGTAGTTTTTGGGTCAGTTCTGTCCCAATTTGACCGCAAGCGCCAATGATCAATATTTTTGGATTCATTTGAGTTGTTTTTTTTAGAGATACAAATATAACGTTTTCGCAAATATTTTTACTTTTCGCAACAACAAATTATAAATTTAACAATGATAAAGTTTGTTTTTTGGATTATTCTCTGTTGGGGTGTTTAATTATTTTAACCGCAAAGAGCGCTAAGGTTTTTTTATTGGGCTGAAATAATCTCGCAAAGGCGCAAGGGCGTAAAGATTTTATCCTGCAGTACGTTTAGAAAACACAAAGTTTGCAAAGCTGGTTCAAAACAAAGCTTTGCGAACTTTGTGTTTTTATAAAACTTCTTAATTTAAAAATCTTTGCGTGCTTTGCGGTTAAATTTTCCAGCCAAAAAAACAACCATGATTTATAGAATCTTTAGCAAAAAACAGCATTCGTAATTGTAAATTTACTTTGTAACTTTGTAGCTTAATGTTTTACCAAATGAAATATAAAATATCTCTTTTTCTGCTTTTTGTTTTTGTATTGAATTCATGTCAAAATGAAGATGAAAAACGTCGTGCTGAAAATGAAAAAGAAGCGAAAAAAAAGGAAGTTATTTTTAATAATATCAATAAAGCCTGGACATTTATTGACGAGCCTATAAACGAAATTTCAGAGCAAAAAGTAAATTCCTGGAACGAGTGGCGCGAATTTTTAAAAGAACTGGGAGATAAGCCAAGAAAAACCATTGGAGCGTTTCAAAAAAAGTCGACTGCGCTTTCTAAAAAAGCAATTGCTTTAAATGATAATATTCCTGTCGAGTTTAATGTACCTGCTATCAAAAGCCGAATTTCTATTTTGGTTACCAAAGTTAAAATGATGGATTTATTTATTCATCTGAATCAAATTCCGACTGAGAAAGTGACGTTTTTAATTGGAGAAATTAATAAAGAATTAGTGTCTTTAGAAAGACAAATGGATAATATTTATGTAAAAAGTAAAATTCCAAAAGAAGAAGGAGAAGAGGACTTCCTGAAAATGCTAGACACAACACGTGCCATTCAGGGTACAGTTATAGAACCGGTTCCGGGAAAAAAAACAGATCAAAATTTGCCAAAAGTTGAGTAAAAACGCCTTATATACCCTGTATGATCATCTGCCTAAAAATCAGCAGATTGCCACACAATTATTAGAACAAAATCAGATAAAAATGCATCTTAACGGTTTGTTAGGATCAGCAGTTTCATTTGTCATTCGTGCTGTTTTCAAAAAAACAGAATTGCCTTTTTTAATTGTTTTAGACAATAAAGAAGAAGCCGCTTATTACCTGAACGATCTCGAACAAATGATAGGCGAGCAGGATGTTTTGTTTTACCCGGCATCATTTCGCCGTCCTTATCAGGTTGATGAAACGGATAACGCCAATGTTTTGCTGCGCGCTGAGGTTTTAAACCGAATCAATTCCCGCAAGAAACCAGCTATAATTGTAACCTATCCGGAAGCACTTTTTGAAAAAGTAGTGACCCGTCAGCAATTAGACAAAAACACTTTAAAGGTCGCTTTGAATGACAAAATTTCGATCGATTTTATCAACGAAGTTTTGTTTGAATACGAATTCAAAAGAGTCGATTTTATTACAGAACCGGGCGAATTCTCCGTTCGTGGAGGTATTGTCGATGTATTCTCTTTTTCAAACGATCATCCTTATAGAATTGAGTTTTTTGGTAACGAAGTAGACAGCATCAGAAGTTTTGATGTCGAGACACAATTATCTGTCGAAACCCATAAAAAAGTGACCATAATCCCAAATGTCGAAAACAAGATATTTCAGGAAAACCGCGAAAGTTTCTTAGATTATATTGCTGAGAAAACGGTTCTTTTTATTCAAAATACCGATGGGCTTTTTAGTCAGTTAGACAAACAATTTGCAAGGGCAGAAGAAGCTTTTGGGAAACTTTCGGGAGAAATAAAACATGCTACACCGGAACAATTATTTTTAAATCAGGCTTCGTTTATTAAACGTGCCTTAGATTTTTCGATAGTAGAATTGGCTTCAAAACCAATCTTTAAAACAACAAAAAATTTCGATTTTCATATTCAGCCGCAACCATCCTTCAATAAGCAATTTGATTTGTTATTGAATAATCTGAGCGACAATCATTTCAACGGATACAAGAATTACTTATTCTGCTCAAATGAAACGCAGGCCAAACGTTTTCATGATATTTTCGAAACTTTAGACGAAGCCAATTCAGAGAATATCCGCAAGCAATATCATACTGTTGTGTTGCCTTTATATCAGGGATTTATTGACGAAGAAAATCAGATTACGGCGTATACCGATCACCAGATTTTTGAACGTTACCATAAATTCAACATTAAAAACGGTTATTCTAAAAAGCAGAATATTACGCTAAAAGAATTAACGGCACTTTCGGTTGGTGATTATGTAACCCACATCGATCACGGAATTGGGAAGTTTGGCGGCTTGCAGAAAATTCAGGTCGAAGGCAAAACGCAGGAAGCCATAAAATTGGTTTATGCCGATAATGATATTGTATATGTAAGCATTCACTCGCTTCATAAAATTTCCAAATACAACGGAAAGGATGGTACGCCGCCCAAAATATATAAGTTAGGATCGAACGCCTGGAAAATTTTAAAACAAAAAACCAAAGCGCGCGTCAAACATATTGCCTTCAATTTGATTCAGTTGTATGCAAAACGACGATTAGAAAAAGGTTTTCAGTTTGCACCGGACAGTTATTTGCAAAACGAATTAGAAAGTTCGTTTATCTACGAAGATACGCCGGACCAAACCAAATCGACACAAGAAGTAAAAGCCGATATGGAAAGCGATCGCCCAATGGATCGTTTGGTTTGCGGAGATGTAGGTTTCGGAAAAACAGAGGTTGCGATTCGTGCTGCATTTAAAGCGGTTGATAATAGTAAACAAGTTGCGGTTTTGGTTCCAACCACGATTTTGGCCTACCAACATTACAGAACTTTTACCGAACGATTAAAAGATATGCCGGTTTCAATTGGTTATTTAAACAGGTTCAGAACTGCAAAACAAAAAGCACAAACACTAAAAGATTTAGCCGAAGGAAAGCTGGATATTGTCATTGGAACACATCAATTGGTCAATAAAAATGTGGTTTTTAAAGACCTTGGTTTATTGATTGTCGACGAAGAACAAAAGTTTGGTGTTAATGTCAAAGATAAACTTAAAACCATTGCGGCCAATGTTGATACATTAACATTAACGGCAACGCCAATCCCGAGAACGCTTCAGTTTTCATTAATGGCAGCACGAGATTTATCAGTAATTACAACACCTCCGCCAAATCGTTATCCTATAGAAACCAATGTAGTTGGTTTTAATGAAGAAGTAATCCGTGATGCGATTTCGTATGAAATTCAGCGAAACGGACAGGTTTTCTTTATCAATAACCGAATCGAAAATATAAAAGAAGTGGCCGGAATGATTCAGCGTTTGGTTCCAAATGCCAGAGTCGGAATTGGACACGGACAAATGGAAGGCGCCAAACTTGAGGAATTAATGTTAGGTTTCATGAACGGAGATTTTGATGTTTTGGTAGCGACAACCATTATAGAAAGTGGTCTGGACGTACCAAATGCCAACACGATTTTCATCAATAATGCCAATAATTTCGGATTGTCAGATTTGCATCAAATGCGTGGCCGTGTAGGGCGTAGCAATAAAAAAGCATTCTGTTACTTCATCTGTCCACCGTATTCATCCATGACCGAAGATGCGAGAAAACGTATTCAGGCTTTGGAACAATTTAGCGAATTAGGAAGCGGTTTCAACATTGCCATGAAAGATCTTGAAATTCGTGGGGCAGGAGATTTATTAGGAGGAGAACAAAGCGGTTTCATCAACGAAATTGGTTTTGATACCTACCAGAAAATCATGAACGAAGCCATCGAAGAATTAAAAGAAAACGAATTCAAAGATTTATATCCGGAAGAGAATGATATTGAAACGAAAGAGTATGTAAAAGATCTGCAAATCGATACCGATTTTGAGCTCTTATTTTCTGATGAATATATCAATAATGTTACGGAACGTTTGAGTTTATATAATGAGTTGGGTGGCGTGAAAAATGAAGAAGAACTGGTTATTTTTCAAAACAAATTAATTGACCGTTTTGGGCCAATGCCTCCGCGTGCCAATGCGTTGATGAACAGTATTCGCATTAAATGGATTGCGACCAATATAGGTATTGAGAAACTGGTAATGAAAAAAGGAAAAATGATTGGTTATTTTGTTTCGGATCAGCAATCCGATTATTATCAATCTTCTAAGTTTAGAAAAGTGCTGCAATTTGTACAAAAATATAGCTCGCTTTGCACCATGAAAGAAAAACAAACTCCAAACGGATTACGACTTTTACTGACTTTTGAGAATGTAAAATCGACCAAACGCGCTTTGGAATTGATGGAAATGTTGGGAGAATAAAAAAGTTTGCCACGAATTTGCTTCGCCTGTTCGCTATCGCTCGGGTCACGAATTTTCACAAATTTTAATTCGTGAATTCGTGGCGAAAAACATTAAGATAAAAGGTTTTATTTCCCTTTATATAATTTCTCTAAATATTCGGTTTTATCTTTTTCTGCCTGAACCAAACGTTCGTAAAGTTCTACTACTTTGTCAAGAGGATTGAAAGTACAATGATAATTTCCATCATGATTTCCGATAGTTCCCTGACTATTGTCATTAAAAGTATTAAAATAATTAAAAACACTTTCTTCTGAAAAATTCTTAATAGCTTCAACACTTATGCCAAGTGCTTTTGCAACTTGTTTGAGTTTTTCTTCATCTATAGTTTCACTATTTTCCATGGAAGATATTGTCTGTTGATTAGTTCCTAAAGCTTGAGCGAGTGCTTCCTGCTTCATATCTTTCAGTTCACGAATACGACTGATATTTCTTCCTATATGATTTGGTTTTGTTGTTGTGCTCATAAGCCAAAGGTATTAAAATTGTCAAAATAAAAATTGATTTCAGTAAAAAACAGCTTGTTTTTTGTAAGATACATTGTACAATGTAGAAATGTTTTGAATTCCTTCCAAAAAGTTATTGAACAAAAATACACTTTTCAAACGACTACTATTTAATTAAGGGAATTAGTTCAACATAATTCGTGCTCATTTGCGACCCGGGCGATAGTGAACAGGTGAAGCAAATTCGTGGCAAAAAACGAATCTAAATCTTAAGTTTTATTTATCTTTTAGTTAAGAAAATCCTTAGAACTAAAAAGTTTTCTTTGGGAGAAATTTCAAAGCAAGTTTCTATATGCAATATCAATTTATTCTTCTGTTTTTATTTTTTGGACTAACCTCCGTTTTTGCTCAGGAAAAGAAGCAAATCATTGTAAATGACACCCTGAAATCACAAGAAATTGATCCTTTACGTCCCGCAAAAGCAGCATTTTATTCGGCTATTTTGCCTGGTTTAGGACAGATTTATAATAAAAAATACTGGAAACTTCCCTTGGTATACGGAGCAATTGGAGTGAGTACCTATTTCTATATTGATAGTCAGAAAAACTATAATATTTACAGAGACGAATATAAAAGCAGACTCGCAGGAAATATAAGTAGTTCTGAATATTTGGCAAATTTAAGCGAAAGTCAGTTAATTAGTGCCCAAAAACAATTTCAAAGAAACAGGGATTTATCAGCATTCTTTATCGTCGGATTTTATGTTTTAAATATTATTGATGCTAATATTGATGCAGCTTTGTCTCAGTTTAATGTAAGCGAAAAACTAGCTTTTAAGCCCGTGATGAATTTCAGGAATGAAAACCTGAAATCTGATTTTGGGTTTGCCTGTACATACTCTTTCTAAACAGCGAAATAAAAAATGGCGTATGAAAATCTCATACGCCATTTACTTTTTAATCAAAAGATAAAATTATTTAACGATCAGTTTTTTAGTCACATTTGAATCTTTAGAATTAATATTTACGATATAAATTCCTGATGCCAAATGATGATTAATTTGTCCTGAAGTTGAAATTTTTTGGGTTAAAACAGTTTTTCCGTTCAGGTCAGAAACTGTAATTGAAGCTACATCTCCGGGTTCTAATTCAGCTAACACGACTTGAAATTGATTGTCTGTTGAAGGGTTTGGGTAAATAGTTACTACTTTTTCTTCGGTTAAAACTTCTTCGACATTCACAGCAGATTTAGCCGTTAAACCTGAAACTGTTGTAGCTTCTAACTGCCATTGTGCACTAAACCAGCCATCCTGAGAATTGCCGTATTGTGCAGAACCGGTTTGGTTTTCAACATGAATAATATTTCCTGTTTGCCATCTGTTTCTTAATCTAACCCAGGTTCCGTCAATATAATCGGCAGACCATTGTGCACTCCAGAAAGTAGTATCGGTTATATTGGCCTGAACACTTCCGGTTTGGCTTTCGATATTCATCAATTCACCGGTTGCTACATTTTTAAGTACAAAATAAGTAGCATCTATTGCAATTTTTTGCCATTTGTAATTGTTGTTAGCAACGGTTGTTCCGTAACCCACATTTGCTCCGGCATCTGATAAATAAGCGCCCGTCCATCTGTTTTTGATCGTATAATACGTTCCTCCGGTTGAGGTTGTAGAAACTGTTACGGCACAAGTACTTGTTTTGTTTCCGTCAACTGTTGTAACCGTGATTGTCGCATTTCCATTCGCTACAGCGGTAATTAAGCCAGAACTGTTTACGGTTGCCACAGCGGTATTATTTGAACTATAACTTACTGTTTTATTTGTTGCATTTGAAGGCAAAACAGTTGGAGTTAATTGTTGTGTTCCGCCAACGGATAATGAAGCTGATGTGGGACTCAAACTTACGCTGGTAACGGCAACACCAGTTCCGGGGTTAGAATCATACCAGGTTGCGTTCATGTACCAGCCCGTTTTGTTTCTGCTTAAATCTGCAGATTGGCTAGTTCCGTCATTAAAAATTAGATTAGTCGAAGTTATATTGGTAAACGTATAACTGTACCAGCCATTTCCGGCATTGGTCATGTTTACGCCCGGCCATGATGCATCGGCTAACACTCCGGTTGGTAAAGCACTCCAATAATAAATTTTAATTCCGGTTCCCCAATTTGATGGTTTGTAGAAATAAACCGTGAAATTAGTATTGGGGTTTACCGTGATAGTTGCCGTTGCGGTTTTATTTCCATCTTGAGTTGTCGCCGTAATATTAGCTGTTCCTGCTGAAACTGCTGTAACCAATCCGGATGAATTTACAGTTGCGACAACCGTATTGCTGGAACTCCACGTTACGCTTTTGTTGGTTGCATTTGCCGGAGCAATTGTTGCCGAAAGTTGTTGCGTATTTCCTGCGTACAAACTTGCCGTAGTTGGTGAAACACTTACAGACGAAACTGGAATTGATGCAACTGTTATAGCCGATGTTGCTGTTTTGTTTCCGTCGACTGTTTTAACGGTAATCGTGGTTGTTCCCGCTGAAACCGCTGAAACCAATCCAGATGCGTTTACAGTTGCCACAGCTGTATTACTAGATGTCCAGGTTACGTTTTGGTTCGTTGCATTTGCCGGAGCAATTGTTGCGTTTAATTGTTGTGTAGATCCTAAACCAACCGTTGCTGTTGTTGGGCTAACCGAAACTCCTGTAACAGCTACAGTTGCCACATTGGTATTGGTTAAAACAATATACTGAAAAGCATTAAAAGATTGCGTAGCTCCCGAAACTAATGTTACGGTAGCACCGGTATAGGCATCTTTATAAGTTCCTGCCAATGCCGCCGGAATCACAAATGTTTTACTGGCATTTCTAAGATTGGTCATGACAATAACTTTCTCTGTTCCCAATGTTTTTGTAAAGGCGCAGATATCATCACTGGCATAAGGTGTCATTGTACCACGTCTGATGGCGGCGCTGCTATTTCTAAAGTTAAGTATTTTAGCAAATTCAGGTGTGGCAGCCGTGTTGCTCCAGTTGATTTTTACGCTGGTATAAGGCCATGGAATTACCTGATTGAAAGCTACCTCTTGTCCGCTGGTTATAAAAGGAACCCCTTTCATATAACCCGAAACTAAGAAATTGGCAACCACCCCGGCATTACTTTTAAATACGGTAAAAGGAGCCGTATCGCTGTTGTTTTCTGAGTCGTGATTGGCAGTCCATCTCACTTCTTGCTGACTTCCGGTTGCATACGTATATTCCATGTCATTTGTGGTTTGGAATCTTGTAGAAACCGGACCTCCGCCTGCAACATTTTTCAAAGCATCGTAAAACCATTTATCACCAAAATTCATATCAAAGCCGGCTTGAAAATTTTGCAAACGGTCTCCTTCGGCAAGCATTAATAAGTTATGAGATGTGATTCCTCTTAAATTGCTGATAATTTCTGTCCAGAAATCAAGAGGAGGATTATTGGCAAAATCGCAACGATATCCGTCGATATTTGCTGCAAAAATCCAATAACGCATGACATCTTTCATTGCTGCACGAAGTGCCGTATTGTTAAGATCTAATGCTGCAATATCAGAGAAATTTGCTAACTGATTGATTGTTGTTCCGGTTCTTTGGTAATATTCCGGATGAGATACGGTCCAGGGATGATCCCATGAAGTTCCGTTTACAGCAATGTCCAGCATTACCGCCATACCTTTGGCATGAGCTGCAGCTACCAGATTACGCATATCGGTAAGCGTTCCGTATTCAGAACCTACGGATTTGTAATCTTTGATGCAATAAGGAGAGTTTGAACTTCTTGAATCGGTTCCGTAAGGGTAAATGGGCATTAAATAAAGCACATTGATACCAAGTGATTTAATCCGGTCCAGATCAGACGTAACGGCAGCTAAAGTTCCGGAAGCGCTATGCGGACGAATATGAACCTGGTAAATACTGGCATCTCTTGGGTCTGGGACTCCTGTATATGGCGTGCCATACTGGGCAGGATCCTGCGCATAAACTGAACTTGCAAATAATAACAGAAAACAGACTATTGTTTTCGTAAAATGAAATACTCTAGTGGTAATGTTGATTTTCATGATTTTTTGTTTTTTGCATGCTTGTCAGCATTTCTAACTAAAATTCATTCTCACTCGCATTGTTTTTAAATTCGACAAACATTTTGTGGTTAATAGTTTTCAAGTAGTAAAATTTTTAATCTAATTATAGTCGTTGAGTATAATGCATAACGATTTTATCTAACACATAGAAACATAGTTGTTTTGTGTAAAAAAAGAGATCAAAAAAAGAAACACATTTCTTTCACATAGACACTATGTGTGTTTTTAAATAAATGAAATGCCTTTTTTGAGTTTACAAAATCTATGTTTCTATGTGTTAAAAATAATTATGCTCAGCGACGAATTATAACTTTTTCAATCCCTTTAATTCTGTAGCATTTCCTTCTTTGATGCTGATTGCAACTCCACCGCCCGGAGCTAAATACTGTTTTAAAATCGTTTTTGAGGTTACAACAACTTTAGTCACCGTATATTTTTGCGGATTTTCGTTCCAGTTGGCTTCTTTTGCGTCAGCGTAAATAGTCGCGATGAATTTTTTTCCGGCAGGTAAGTAATCAAAAGTAATGTTGGCTGTTCTCGCGTTTTCATCCGTAATTCCGCCAATAAACCAGGCCTCTTTTCCTTTTGCTTTACGGGCAATCGTGATGTAATCTCCCGGTTCAGCTTCCAGAATATAACTGTTGTCCCAATCTACAGCAACATCTTTGATGAACTGAAATGCATCCGGAAAGCGCTCATAATTTCCGGGAATATCAGCTGCCATTTGCAACGGACTGTACATTGTAACATAATAAGCCAATTGTTTTACCAAAGTCGTATTAACACGTTGCGAACTTCCGGTTCCGTAATAGGAAAGATCCGTTTGAAAAATTCCCGGCGTGTAATCCATTGGGCCGCCCATTAATCTTGTAAATGGTAAAATTGTGGTGTGATCCGGAGCCAATCCTCCCATAGATTCAAACTCCGTTCCGCGGGCAGATTCCTGAGCAATCCAGTTGGGGAAAGTTCGGTTTAAACCCGTTGGCCGAACCGCTTCGTGACTGTCAATCATGATTTTATAATCGGCGGCACGTTTAGCTACGTTGATGTAATGATTGACCATCCATTGTCCGTCATGGTGTTCGCCACGCGGAATAATTTTACCTACATAACCTGTTTTTACAGCATCATAACCATTGTCATTCATAAATTGAAAAGCACGATCTAAACGACGCTCATAATTTGTCGCTGACCCTGAAGTTTCATGATGCATGATAATTTTTACTCCTTTTGAAGCGGCATAGGCATGAACTGCTTTTACATCAAAATCCGGATAAGCGGTTACGTAATCAAAAACTTCCTCTTTCCAGTTGTTGATCCAGTCTTCCCAGCCAATGTTCCATCCTTCAATAAGGATCGCATCGAAACCATTTTTAGAGGCAAAATCAATATATTCTTTTGCACGTTCTGTGGTGGCTCCGTGTTTTCCGTTTGGTGTAAGTTTGGTAAAATCATCGGTCAGTTTTACGTTGGTTTCTTTTCCGAAAGCCCAGGTACTTTTTCCGGCCACAAAATATTCCCACCAAATCCCGATGTATTTTACCGGTTTAATCCACGAAACATCTTTATAACTTGTTGGTTCGTTGAGGTTCAGAATTAATTTTGAAGCTAAAATATCCGTTGCTTTATCGCTTACCACAATGGTTCTCCAGGGCGATTGTGCATCGGTCTGCATATATCCTTTTGCGCCAACAGCATCAGGTGCCAAATGACTGCGCATTTTGTTATTTACGGCATCAACTTCCAGATACATGGCCGGATAATTGATCAAACCAGCTTCGTGAATGTTAATGTACAATCCATCATCAGATTTCATCATGGAGGGTGTTTGTACCGATAATTCTTTGATTGGCCATTGCGAATTGATTTCGATAGTGGCTTTTTTCATCAACGAAGGAATTTCAGAAATTTTTGAAGTCGTGTAGGCGTATTCATTGGTATCATAATCTCCCGGAATCCAGAAAATTTTATGATTTCCAGCCAGATTAAATTCAGAACGTTCTTCTTTTATCACAAAATAATTCAAATCATTTTGCTTCGGAAATTCATATCTAAAACCTAATCCGTCGTTGAATAAACGGAAACGAATGCGAATGTATCTGTTGTTGTTTTTGGCTTGCGCCAAAGTGACAACCAATTCGTTGTAATGGTTGCGAATTGTTTTTTCTTCACCTAAAACCGGATTCCAATTTTCATCAACTGAGGATTGTGCTGTATTTGTAACGGTAAAACCATCCAAAAACGAAGGCAGATTTTGAAGTTCTAAACCCAAAGAACTTGGTTTTATAACTGCTTTTTGTTTATATGATAATTGGTAAGACGGAATTCCGCCTTCTTTTAATTCAAATTTTAAAGAAAGATTTTTATCAGGTGAAGTTATTTCCTGTGCCTGAATCCATACGGAATTGACACAAATAAAAAGAAACAACGCTGCTTTTTTGCTACAAATATGAAGCAGTGATTTTTGGGATTGAAAATTCATGTTATTTAGTTTTTTGCAAATCTAATTTTGTTTTTAAAGTTGCGTAGGTATTAGTTTTTCAATACTAAATACTGAAATGGAAGTAATGTAATTTCGCTGCCAAGGGTTACGGAAGTTCCGGTAAAAGCATCTTTCCATGTCGCTTTTAAAGCTGGCGCCACAAGATATTTTACGGTACTATTCGTTAAATTAGAAAGTACGAGAACTTTTTCGGTATCTTTTACCATTGTAAAAGCGCTTACGGCATCGCTGCTATATCCGGTATAAGTTCCTCTTTTTACAGCATTGCTTGTATTTCTAAAAGCAATTATTTTTTTGTATTCGGCCAACATAGCAGCATCGGTAACAGACCAGTCGATTGGGGTTTTTGCAAAATAATTAAGTCTTTTGTCGTACCCAATTTCCTGCCCGTTGTAAATCATTGGAACTGATTTTAAATAAGCAGCAACAACAAATGTAGCGATAGATCCTTTTTTACCTCCAAAAAGCTCCAATGGGGTTCCGTCTGTCAGGTTTACATCGTGATTTGTAGTGTATCTTACAATTCTGTTGTCTTCATTATAATTGTTAGCATATTCTGTAGCATTAGAATCCTGAATTGTAGTTGCCGGTTTACTTTCTTTGAAAACTTTTTCTAAAGTGCTGAAGAAATTGAATCCAAAAGTGTAATCAAAACCAGAGGCAAAATGGTTTACTTTAGATCCTTCGGCTAACATTAAAAGGGTTTGATTTTTTTTGATACTTCTTAATTTCGTAATGGCTTCTGACCAAAAATTTTGGGGTACAAAATCGGCATAATCACATCTAAAACCATCAATGTTGGCATTATAAACCCAATACGACATGGCATCGATCATAGCCGCCTTCATTTCGGTATTATTGAAATCTAATTGCGCTACATCATTATAATTGGTTCCCGGAGGGATAATAATAGCTCCGGCTGCATCTTTTTGATACCAGTTTGGATGTTGTGTAATCCAGGTATTGTCCCAGGCAGTATGATTGGCAACCCAGTCCAGTACTACAGCCATGTTTTTTTTGTGTGCTTCTTCAACCAAAACCTGAAGATCTTGTAAAGTCCCGAAATCAGGATTTACAGCTTTATAATCCTGAACTGCATAAGGAGACCCTAATTCTCCGGAAGCTTTTACTTTTCCAACAGGATAAATGGGCATTAAATAAATAACATTGGCACCCAGTTCCTGAATTTGGGTCAATCTGTCCTGAACGCCTTTTAAGGTTCCTGCGGCACTAAAAGCACGAATATTGACCTGATAAATTATAGCGTCTTCTTTTTTAGGCATTTTTTCGAATGCTGATCCGTATTGCGTATAAGGAGATGCCGGAGTAGAATCGCTATCTGATGAACTACACGAAATAAATGCTAATGCAAGTATCAAAGCATAGACGATTTTTATATTTGATTTCATATTTTTTGAATTGATTTAATAAGCCCGGAGTTTAAGATAGCCTGCCTTTCGCTCAAAAAAGGCAGGTATCACTCAAACTAATCTAGCTTTATTAAAATGTTAGATTATTTTTTAACGATCGTACAAGTGGCAGTTGCCGGATAACCCGCTGATGCCGGATCTACGTCGTTTATAGTAAAGGTAATTTCGTAAGTTCCTGCTTCAGGAATATCATAAGCGCCACCATTATCCTTATTAATTGTATTGGTTAAAGGATCTGCTGGTCCGTAGTTGACATCCCACTTATCATTCAATCTGAATTTTAAAGCCCCCACTATTAATTTGGCAGTAACTTTCCATGTTTTGGTTTCATGGTTGTATGACATCGGAATAGAATGGTTCCATCCGTAATCTTTGTCTTCAGGTGTTGGGGCATGGGTTGATGATCCTACAATTCCCCAGGCATAAGGAGTAGCACTCCATTTTAAAGTATTTAAATTTACTTTGATTTGATAAGAACCTTCGCCAGGCAAATTGAAATCTTTATCACTCATATTTTTTAAATCAGCATTTGTATCGCCAGCACCATAGAATTGAGCCCAGGTTCTTGCTGTGTTTAATTTAAATCCGCTTCCATAACCCGGAAGAAGGCTAACATAACCCTGATAAATGCCTTTTGAGATTGCTGTTAGCGCTAAGGCCTTGTCTACATTCCATTCTCCCTGATACGCTCCGGGCATATAGATTTCGCCAAAAACAACGCTTTTTTCATACGGTGTAACCGTTAACGTTATAGGATCAGAATAGATTTTTCGATCCATAGCAGCTTCTACACGAACTACTAATTTTCCGGCAACATCTGGCGCAAGTCCCAGGTCTATGGCAATTTTGTTTAAATCGATGCCCATAAATGCTTTGCTTAAAACATCCTGCCCTACTTCAATTCGTTTGGCTTTTTGCCAGGCGTTACTGCCGCTGGTATCTGCAATTAAGTCAAATTGTATCGCATAAGTAACAGGTGCCGCAATAGGGAATGTTACTTGTGGCCATGAAACGAGTAAAGCGTTTTCGTCTGCATTATCTTCTGTAAGTACCAATGTACTGGAAGAAACCTGAATTGCTGAAGGAAAACTTACTGCTTTTAGCGTTGTTAATTCGGCTTCACTGTCACAGGAAGTGCCTAAAACAAGCAGACTCCCTAATAAGAATAGTTTATTGATATATTTTTTCATGATCGTTTTGTTTTAGTAACCTGGATTTTGTTTAAGTCCGCGATTAGCATCTAAAGCAGATGTTGGAATTGGGAACAATTTTCGGTAAGAAGGAGATGCCGGTCTGAACTCGTTTGCCAATAAAAATTTGTCAAAACGAATCATGTCTTGTCTTCTGTGGCCTTCCCAGTTTAATTCGAACCCTCTTTCGTTATAGATATCGTCAAGCGTTGGGTTTGCTGTTAATGCATTCAAACCTGCACGTTGTCTGATTTGATCTATAAAAGGCTTTGCAGCAGCTGGATTTCCTAAACGGGTATTACACTCTGCGATCATTAAAATTACGTCAGCATATCTGAAAATAGGAAAATCGTTAGAAGCTCCTCCGCCACTTTTTGCTCCCGCCGGATAAAATTTAACATTACGAACTCCGGCCTGAGGGGCTGCTCCGGGATTGTCTAAAGAAGCAACATCAAGCGTGTAATTGAAGCCGCCCGGCTGCTCGCCAAACAAAAACTGTTTTCTGCGGATATCATTTACATCATATTTCAGGAAGAAGTCTTTAGGCACAATTGTCCCGTTCCAACCCGCCATTCCAAATAAAGCGGTACCATGTGGACCGTATACGCTACGAACAGCATAAACATTACGGGAAACGATATCAAGGGTGGCATAAATAGGTAAAATGGTTTCATCATCAGGAAGTACATCTCCAAACAATTCATAATACTTATTTCCTAACGGACTGGAAGCATTTGCTGCTCCTGAATGTAGCGTAAAACCACCTTCGCTCACTTTGTTACAGGCGGCTAAACATTCGTTCCATTTTGCTTCACCGGTATACACCTGAGCATTCAGATACACTTTTGCCAATAAAGTATACCCGGCCCATTTATTGAATCTTCCGTAATAGTTTCCTCCTCTTGTTCCGGAAAGCAGTTCTACGTTTTCGTTTAATTCTTTTACAATAAAAGAATAAACTTCCTTACGGCTTGATTGCGGAATTTTATCTACCGTAATGTTATTGTCTGTATAGAAAGGGACATCTCCAAAATCATCAATCAATAAATAATAAAAGAAAGCACGCAATACTTTTGCTTCTGCAATTTTTGAAGCTTCTGCATTTGATTTTTCTAATAAACTAACGGCTAAATTGGCATTGAAAATAGATTTGTACAACCAGTTCCAGGTATTGTTAATGATAAAATCCGTTGGTAGCCATTGGTGCAGGTGTAAACGGGCAAAATCCTGCTGCCAGTCACCTGTATTTCTATGCGGAATTACCTGCTCGTCTGATGCCATGCAGTTCATATCATACCAACCGTTGTCTGCTCCTGCGTAACCAACCCCTGGTATATTGTTACGTTGAAAGTCACCTGGAATTTCGGCATAAACACTGGCAAGAGCAATATCGGCTCCTTCAGGAGTACCATAAAATTCGTCGGCTGGGTATTTATCGTACACATTTTCGCTGATATCTGTACATCCAAAAAGCGATAGGAAACACACGCTTGCTATCAATATATTTTTAATTTTCATTTCTTTTACTATTTAAATTTTACAGTCAAACCAAATGCAACACTTCTGGTACGGGGATAAATACCTTTATCGCCGCCAAAATTATCATTAGGATCACCACTTCCGCTTATGTTCAATTCCGGATCAAGACCTGTATAATCTGTAATCAATAATAAATTGTTTCCTGTAAGAGAAAGTCGAATAGAGTCAACATATTTATCCGTAAAACGGAACGTATATCCGGCAGTAACATTTTCTAAACGAATAAATGAACCGTCTTCTAACCATAAATCAGATCCGTATGGAGAGGTATAAATACCGGTATCCAGGGCACTTTCTAAAACATTTGATTTACCTACGTTTTCTAATCGGCTTAAATTAGAACGCAATCCGTTGTAGATCTTATTTCCGCCTGATCCTCTTACCAGCACTGAAGTATCGAAGTTTTTGTAGTGGTAAGAAGGATTAAATGCAAAGGTGTATGTTGGTAGTGCCGAACCTGCATAATAACGATCCGGACTTTTAACTCCCTGATCAATAATACCATTTCCGTCACGATCTTTTACCGTTTCAACATTGTTTTCGTTTTTTCCGGTATGTTCCAGAATGTAAAAGGCACCAACCGGTTTTCCTTGTACCAGGTAAGAGTTTGCAGCTCCCCAGCCTACATAATCTGTATTTAATGGAACTCCATTAATGCTTCCGCTTAAGTTAAGGACTTCATTTTTCATAAAGGATACGTTTCCGGCTAGTGTAAGGGTACTGTTATCCGTTTTAATCACATCATAAGCAAGAGCTACTTCTAAACCTTTGTTTGAAATACTTCCTACGTTGGCCTTAATTTTATTATAAGGATAAGGAGGCTGAGGTACCGTATAATCAAACAATAAATTTTCGGTTTTAGAATCATACACATCCACACTTCCTCTTAATCTATTGTCTAAAAGAGCAAAATCAAGACCAATATTGGTTTGCTTTTTGGTTTCCCATTTTAGATCGGCATTTGCATTTTGGGTAATGTTGAAATTGGTAATCGGAATTCCTCCAAAATAAGTAGTTCCCGCACCACCTACCAGTGATAATGAAGTTTGTGGATAAAGCCCTTGCTGATTACCTGTTTCACCGTATCCAACACGTAATTTTAGTTCATTAAATAAAGTCTGAGTGGCCATGAAAGACTCTTTGTTGATTTGCCAGGCAACAGAGGCCGATGGGAAATTTCCCCATTTGTTGTTGGCTCCAAATACAGAAGAACCATCTCGTCTGATACTTGCTGTAAGTAAATAACGATCTAATAAAGAGTAATTTAATCTTCCTAAATACGACACTAAAGTTCTGTCATTTTTATAAGAAGAAATATCGTTAGACTGTACTTTAGAAAAATCACCAAACTGAAGCGCATTGTAAGTCGTTTTGTCGTTTATAAAACCTCTTGCCTGTGCATAATTGCCCTGATAAGTTTGGCTTTGCCATTCGTATAGCGCCAATACGTTGAAACTATGGATCCCGAAAGTTTTTTTGTAAGTAAGGCTAACATTGGTTAATTTCTCGTTTTGTCTTTCATTTTTAATATTAGCATACCCTTTTTGATCTACTGCCAGGGCATCTGTTGATTCTGCCGGCATAAAATATCCAATAGTGGTATTGGTTTTTCTCCAGCTTCCGAACCAGTTGGCTGAAAAACCTTTTCCTAAATCCAGTTCTGCTTTTAAGCTTCCGAATAAATTATCATTTTGCCTTTCATTCGTAGCGGTCTGAGCCACTGCATAAGGGTTCAAATATTGAAATACAGTTGGGTCTGTGAAATAAGTTCCATCTGTATTAAAAACAGGATCAGTTGGTCTAGCCAGCAATGAATTGGTGATGAGGTTCGATTTATAAGAAACGGTTCCTACTTCACCAATACTGCTAGTTACATTATTTACTCCCGTATTTAAATTAAAGGTTAATTTTAATTTGTCATTAAGAGCCAATTGAGTGGCCTGGATACGGCCAATATATTTTTGATTGCTGGAATTAATGACAACTCCGTTTTGCAAAATAGCGGTTAAAGAAGCCCTGTAATTAAACTTGTCTGTTCCGCCGCCAAAGGATAATGTATGAGTTTGTGTGATTCCGGTTTGCGTCAAAAGACCATACCAGTCGGTGTTTGAACCGTGATTGGCAGATGCCGGGACCCCAACACTCTGAGCGGTTTCCCACCATTGGCTGGCATCGAGCATGTCTAATTTTTTTGGAATAAAATCGATAGAAGTAGATCCTACATATTCCATAGTGGTTTTTCCTGCCTTATTTTTTTTAGTAGTTACGATAATAACACCTGGTGCTCCTCTCGAACCGTAAACAGCTGTAGCCGAAGCATCTTTTAAAACGTCTATGCTTTCGATCTCAGTAGGAGGAACCTGATTTAGCAAATCCATATTGCCCTGGATTCCATCAACCACAACAAGCGGATCATTTCCTCCAATTAATGAAGATATACCACGAATACGAACGCTTGGCCCTGAACCCGGCTCGCTTCCGATTTGTGTAATATTTACCCCGGCAGCTTTTCCCGAAATTAAGGACAACGGATTTACTATAGCGCCCTGGTTCATGTCTTTGGCAGCTATTGAAGAAACCGCTCCGGTAACATCTTTTCTGGTCGTCGAACCATAACCTACTACCACAATTTCCTGTAAATCTGTAGCATCAGGAATAAGTTGAATGTTGATAACGCTTTGACCAGCTACTACTTTTTTTTCTTTGTAGCCAACAAAAGATACAATAATTACAGAAGAAGCGCTTTCGACAGTAAGCTTGTATTTTCCGTCAAAGTCAGTTACCATGCCGTTTTTTGTTCCTTCTTCAAGAACTGAAGCCCCGGGCAAAGGCAAGCCGTTTTCATCGGTAATAATTCCGGTTACAGTTTGTTTTTGATAGGGAATAGTTTGTGTTTTTAACTCTGGTTTTTTTAAGATAATCTGAGTGTCGCGAATTTTAAATTCGGTTGGAGTTCCTTTAAAAAGCTTGTCTAAAACAATATTAATGGGCTGATCTTTTACCGAAATAGAAATTGTTCGGTCTAAATCGATATCATTTAGTTTATAAATAAACCTGAAATCTGTTTTCTGTTCTATGGTCTCAAGAACCTTTTCGATTGTTGAATTGTTTAATTCAAGGGTTACTTTTGTTTTTTGGGCGTAAGTATTCCCTCTAATATTAAACATGGCGACCAAAATAAGTAGTGTAGTTAATTTCAATTTTAGGTCATTTTGGAACACTCGGTATAAAAACCCAGTATTCTTTGATTTTTTTTTCATAATTTTGTTAATTGATTGTAGTTAATTCGTTATATTCAATCACTTAGTAAATCGGAAATTGTTCGCAGCTCTTTCCGGTTTTTTTATTCCTGTAATCTTATTTCTTCCTATTTTTTCATTGGTTTTAGTGGTTATTTAATTAGTATTTGATTGTTTTTTATGGTGTAATTAATGCCATGAATATCATTAAAATAGCTCATTACTTTTTCAATAGATTCATCGCTAAAACTGGCATTGAATTTTTCGTTTGCCAGTTTTTCGTTTTTGTTTATAATCGTAACATTGTAGCGTCTCTCCAATTTGGTAATAATATTTTTGAAAGTCATATTTCTAAAAGTTAAGCCGCCATTTATCCATGAAGTGTAGATATCCGTGATCACCGTTTTGGTAGAAATCAGGGTGTTTTCTTTATTGAAACTTCCTTTAAAACCGGGCTTTAAAATGGTGTTTTTAGCAGCATCAAATTCCTCGTTTGAACGGTACATTCCAACAGAACCTTCCACCAGGACAACATCTGTTGCTGCATCTTCAGGATAATTGGAAACGTTAAAATGAGTTCCGAGTACACGTACATTCAAGGCATCAGCATTGACAATAAAAGGGTGTTTTTTATCTTTAGCAACATCAAAGAAAGCTTCTCCGTCTAAAAACACCTGTCTGTTTTCTCCCGCAATAAATTTTACCGGATATTTTAGTGTGGTTCCTGAATTTAGGTGAACAAGCGTTCCGTCAGACAATTGCAATTGAAATCTTTTACCGTACGGAATTTTGATAGTGTTATACGTTACTTTTTCTAAGCCGGAATCAGTATCGTAAACAATTTTATCCCCGCTTTGATTTCCAACAATGTTTCCTTTTGAGTCTTTTACCTGAATGGAATTGTTCTCAGAAATAATCTGAACTTTTCCGTCTTCCAGTTGCAATACAATATCACTGCTTTTAAAGTCAAATTTAGGTTCAGGTTTGCTCGTGAAAGCTCCTTTTTGATACGCAAAACCAATTCCTAATAAGACCAATACCGAAGCAGCAATAGAAATGTATTTTCTGAAATTTGATTTTTCAGGAATGAATTCAATAGTAGTCTCTTTTTCTTTAGCAGCAGACAGAATGTTCAGGAAGATATCATCCGCTTTTTGCTGACTCATTTTTGGAGTTTCAGCAAGAAGTGCCTGAATATCGGCAACAGAAGGAAAATCATCCGTAAGTTTATTTTTTTTGTAATAAGCGATTACCTCGTTTATTTCTTCGGGTGTACATTGGTTCAAAACAAACTTTTGTAATAGGTTTTTTATTTCAGAATTTGAATTCATTACGAATTGATTTTAGGTCCGGGTTTTATATAATACAGTTGAAAGCAGGCGAAGTACTACTCAAACGTTATAATTTTTTTAATTTTAACATTTAGGAAGATGACGAGCAGGTTAAAAAAAGCTTGTGAAGTACTTGTTTTACAAGCTTTTTTACTCTTGCAATATTTTGCAAATGATGCAAAAAAAAATCACCCGAAAGAGTGATTTTAATGGTTGAAATGTGGTTTTTTGGTTTAGATAATTTCGTCATGAACCTGAAAAAAGACCCGCATTGATTCTAATGCTTTACTCATTTGGTTCCGGACTGTATTGATAGAGATCCCGAGCTCCTGACTGATTTCTTCGTAAGTCATTCCTTTTTTTCGGGACATTTTAAAGATTTGCTTTCGTTTGGGCGGCAATTGTTTCATGGCCTGTTTTCGAAGTTTCTTGCAATCGGCTTCACGAATGGAATAATCACCATATTCGTGTGATTTCTGGCTTTCATAAAAAATTTCTTCTTTGAGCAGTACATCATTTGCTGCTTTATTTAAAAAATTAAAAGCCTGATTTCGGGCAATGGTAAAAATATATGCTTTAAAAGATTGGTCCGGATTTAAGTTTTCGCGATGTTGCCAAACTTTCATAAAAACATCCTGAACATTTTCTTCTGCGGCTTCTTTTGATTTTAAGAGACTAATGCTATAGCCATAGATATCCTGATAGTATAAATCAAAAAGAGAACGAAATGCTTTTTCGTTGCTATTTTTGAGTTCACTCACCAATAATTTTTCGCTATGATCGATTGCTTCTGACATTAATTTAATTAGTCTGTATTTAAATCTAATTATATTATGATACTATCAAAATTGGTACTCTAATTTGTTGACTGGTTAGCAAATATATAAAAATATTATTCTCAACAAATACTATTAAAAAAAAGTTAATTCTATTTTTTTTAATAAAGTTTGTGCAGAATCTCAGCAAACGCCTTGTTAAATGGCTTTTTGTCAAGTCAGTATATTTTTAACTGATATTTTATAAATTTCTTGCTGTAGTATTGATTTATTGCGAATATTCTTATTTCGTATAGCAATGGTTAATGATCTTATAATGACTTTTGGCCATAAAAAATCCTTTTATCTTTATAGAAAAAGACAAAAGGATTATATATGAAACAGAAGAATGATTAATAATTCTTCGAAGCAAAGTTCAATTAATTTTTCAGGTCTTTAATTACTTTAAAAGCAACATCAACCTGATCTTCTCCCACTAATATGGTAAATTCGTTTGAAGTCGAAATTACTTCATTTATGATAATTCCTTCCCAGGCCAGACGTTGAAATATGAAGTAATAAATCCCTGGAACTACGATGTTTTCTTTTGGCAATTTAACTGTAATAGAAGCTAAATTATCCAATTTCTGAATCAGTTTTTCACGTACAAAATGTTTTTCAACTAAATGATTTACGCTGCTGCTCACCACAATATTGGTTTCGTTTACACCACGGGATGAGGTATAAAATATATCAGATAACGCATTAATGTCAGAAATTAAATCAGCTTGTTTGTTTAAAACAGTTTCAGAAGCTGCAAAAGTGTAATCTGTCAATTCAGATCGAACCGTAATTTCACCAATATTTTTGATTACTTTATTGATTTTGTGGTTCAGTTTAAAATCTAATTCCTCCGTTAGTCGTTTAAGTGACATTACAACAGCGCCTTGTTTGACTTCTTTACCAAATTCACTTTCCAATTCGGTCATAATGTTCCTGGAAAGAGAAGTAAGATTAATGATACCAAGTGATAGCGCATTTAATAAAAAGGGTTTTGTTTTGATGTAATTTTCTACGATTGATGAAACGGTTTTCATAATTTTTTTCTTTTTTTTTTGTAACGTAATTGGTTTGTGTAGTTAATCTGATGTTATAACACCTCTGCAAATATAAATTAAAAAACAATTTGTTACAAATATAACAATAAAAAATTATGTTAAAAATGATAAAAAGCATCTGTAAGGTGTTCAATTGCAAATGTTTCACCGCTTTTATGGATGGCAATAATGTCAAATCGAATGTTTAAATCTGACGAAAAATCCTTTTCCCTATAGTTTATGTAGGCATTTACTGCTTTTATGAGTAATTGAATTTTTTTTGGTTTTACAAATTCCTGCGGTAAACCAAAATCTAAACTTGATCGTGTTTTGACTTCAACTATGGCCAAAATAGCTTCTTTTTGAGCGATAATATCTATTTCGGCCTTTCGAAAAGTCCAGTTTCGATCCAGAATTTCATATCCATTTTCCTGAAGATATTCTACAGCAAGTTCTTCCCCTTTTTTACCGAGTTCATTGTGTTCAGCCATTTTTTTAGTCGTGAGTTATAATTTATGAATTATGAGTTTTTTATGCTCTAAACGAATAATTTGCACGCAAAGACGCGAAGTCGCAAAGAATTGAATTAAACTTTACGACTTCGCGTCTTTGCGATATTTTATGAGTGGTATTTTGAGATTTTCCCTGGAAGTTCAGGAAAATGTAAAATTATTTTTGAAAAGTAACCGTACTTCCCGTTTCATTTACTTCAATAGAAATGGTACTTCCCATTATCAGGGCTCTGTTGTCCTGAATATGTCCGGCAGGAAAATTAAAAATTACAGGAATATTATATTTTTTGGTTACATCGTCAACAATTTCAACTGCATTTTTCCCCCAGGGTACTTCATTGTCTTTCATTTTGGTCATGCCTCCAACAATAATTCCTTTTAGGTTTTCGATACAGCCATTACGTCTCAAATTCATCATCATACGATCAATATGATAGAGATATTCGTCTAAATCTTCGATAAATAAAATTTTATCCTTGCAATCTATGGCAGATGGAGAGCCTAATAAACTGTATAAAATAGATAAATTTCCTCCAACCAATTCTCCCGTTGCTTTACCAAAACGGTTCATTTTATCGGGTCCTATAGAATAGCTAATAGGTTCTCCAAATAAAGCTGACTTCATTGAGCTAATCGCAGCCGGGGTTGCACGTGCAACGGTTACAGGCATAATACCATGAATAGACTTATAGCCCATTGTGTTTAAATGATTGTGTAAAACGGTAACATCACTAAACCCTATAATCCATTTTGGGTGTTGTTTGAATTTTGCAAAATCAAGTAAATCGATCATTCGAACCGTTCCGTATCCGCCACGAACACACCAGATGGCTTTAATATTCGGGTTGTCTAACTGATGCTGAAAATCGGCAGCACGCTGTTCATCAGTTCCGGCAAGCTGGTTAAAATCAAGTCCAATGCTAGTACCAACTACTGCCTCAAGGCCCCAACTGTGTATGAGATCTAATATAGGTTTTAAATTGTCATCAATGTTTTTTCGGGCTGTTGCTACAATGGCAATAGTATCTCCCTTCTTTAAGTAAGCTGGTGTGATCATGTTTTGTTGAGATTGACAGGTGAATGATTGTAAGGCAAAAATAAGAAATGCCAGTTTACAAAATGTAAAGTGTTGCTTTATGAATTGTATTGAGGTTAGTTTCATGATTTTTGTACTTAAATTATATTTCGGTTGATGTTTATTCTGATTGTCTGAGCGCCGTAAGAATAAACATTTTTCATTTTTAATGCTTCAGTAAATTCAGTGGGCAAGTTACATGACTATTTGTAAATAAAAAAACAAAATGAAATTAAATATTTGGAAAATTCTTACATTTTATTGTAAATTGGGCATTTAAAAATTCAAAAAGTTTATGCGCTCCTCTATAGTTATATTTTACCTGGTTTTCCTCTGTTTTGCTGTTTCGTTAAAGGCACAATCTAAAAAATATGGTATCCATACCGTGGCATTTTATAATTTCGAAAATCTTTTTGATATCAATGATGACCACGATACAGAAGATGACGAATGGACACCAAATGGGGCTCAGCACTGGACAAAAGAAAAGTATGAGCAAAAATTAAAGAATCTTTCCAGGGTTATCTCAGAAATCGGAACGCCCGAAAACTCAAACGCTCCAACCATTATTGGAGGTTCCGAAATTGAAAACCGGGGTGTTTTGGAAGATCTCATTAAAGAGCGCCGATTGCTTCCGTTTGATTATGGAATCATTCATTTTGATTCGCCGGACAAACGCGGAATAGATGTCGCATTATTGTATCAGAAGAAATATTTCAGACCAACTTCATTTTCTAATATTCCACTATTAATATATAAAAGCAAAGTTCCGTTTAATGAAGAACAAAAGGAAGATAATCCTGATGATGAAGTAGAGGAAAAATCGGAAAGAAAGATACATAACAATCGGGTTTTTACGAGAGATCAGCTTTTAGTTACCGGTTTTTTAGAAGGCGAGGAGATTAGTATTATCATCAATCACTGGCCATCGCGATCAGGTGGCGAAAAAGCCAGCAGTCAGTTCCGTGAAGCTGCCGGAAGGTTAAACCGAAAAATCATCGATTCCTTACAGCAAATAAATCCAGCCGCAAAAGTGATTACAATGGGCGATTTAAACGATGGCCCTTTTAATAAAAGTGTAAAAATAGCATTGGGAGCAAAAGCTCAAAAAAAAGAAGTTTCTGAGTTTGGTATTTTTAATCCCTTTGAAGAAATGGCAAATAAAGGAATGGGAACAATTGCATTTCGGGATTCATGGGATATTTTTGATCAGATTATGATTACCGGGAGTCTTATTAAACCGGACTTTTCAACTTTTATGTTTTGGAAGGCCAATATTTTTAATAAACCCTATCTGGTTCAGCAATCGGGTCAGTATAGAGGATATCCGTTACGTCATAGTTTAACCGAAGTTGGTTTTAGCGATCATTTTCCGGTTTATATCTATCTCATTAAAGAGATAAAATTGTAGACCACACCGCAATGCGTCTGCTTGTAAATCAATTTCAAAAATCAATACTTAAAGACTCAATACAGTACGCCTCTACCAGAAAACTTTTCCTTAACTTAGCTTCATAGAAACTCAGTACCACTAAAAATGTCAATAGCAAAACCCTTCAACCTTACGAAATGGATCGACGAAAACCGTCATTTACTTAAACCACCTGTTGGAAATAAAAATCTTTACGTTGATTCCGGTGATTATATCGTGATGATTGTTGCAGGACCAAATGCACGTAAAGATTATCATTATAATGAAACCGAAGAGCTGTTTTATCAACTTGAGGGAAATATAAAAGTCATTATTCAGGAAGACGGAGAACGTAAAGAAATGGAATTACATGCGGGTGATATGTACCTTCATCCGGCTAAAATTCCGCATTCTCCAGTTCGTGCTGAAGGCTCAATTGGTTTAGTAATCGAGCGCAAACGTGCCGGAAAAGGATATACAGACGGATTGCTTTGGCATTGTGACAATTGCAATCACAAACTGTACGAAGTGTTTTTTGAACTACATAATATCGAAAGAGATTTCCTGCCACATTTTGAGCATTTCTACAATTCAGAGGAACTAAGAACCTGCGATAATTGTGGAACCGTAATGGAATCTGATCCCAGATTTGTTGCTAAAAGATAAAAAATAACTTACAAATCATTTATTGGTTTTACAACTCAAATCGCTTTCCCTGTTCCGGATAGATAATCTTCAATCCAAGATCATTTTGTTTTTGCAGTTGTTCCTTTAGTTTGATAATGTTTTTAGTTGGCGGCTTTAAATGGGTTACGATAATATTAAAGCCTTTCAAAGTATCTTTTCCAGATAAATCTGCTAAAATATGGAGCTCCTTCATCAGGTAATTTGGAGTTAAGTGACCAAATAAAAACTGATCAGGCTGTTCATTTGGAAATGAAACTTCAATAAAAATACCTTTTAATTGTTTGCTTTTTACAAGAGGTGCAATGGCTGTCCAAAGTGAATGTAATTTATCACTTTTTTCTACAGTGTCAGGTCCCGTATCTCCTAAATAAAGCACATACGAATCTCCGTTTTTAATTAAAAAAGCAGTGCTTTCAAACGGATTCACATGACTTAACGGAAAAGCCTTTACGGTCATAGGTGTATTGGTAATTGGAGTTTCCTGGCCAATATTTAAAGTTTGAAAATGGTATTTTTTTAAAGGATTTCCGGGCCCTTTGTCACCAAAATTAGCCCAGGTCTGATCATTAAAATAATGATTTTCCATCATTTCCATACATTTCTCAGTCGCATAAACGGTTTTCGAAGAATCGGCAGGAGAATTGATAATCAATCCCGAAACGTGGTCTAAATGGGCATGCGAAATAAAATATCCTTTAATATACTTTCGTAAAACCTCGCTGGTAGAAACTTTAAAAACTTTGTTTTCGATTGCTTTTTCAATTCCTGCATTTATAGTTCCGGCATCCAGAGAAATAAAATCATTTGTATTTATTGGAGCTACCAAATAAGCCGAAAGATTTTTTTCGTCAATTCCGCCTTTTATTCCTAAGGGAACAACCTGAAAAGACGTTTTTTGCTCTTTTTGAGAAAATGCATGAAATGAAATGAAAAGAAAACAAATCAAAAAGCGATTGAATACTGCCATATTTAAATAATTTTATTGCTGCAAAGTTCCTGAATTAAGACGAATAAATTACGGAACATTGCTTTAATTCATTTTAATTAATCCTAAATTTACCTGATTTTAACAACTCGCTTCGATTGAAATTCAACTCGAAATAATATCTTTACATAAAAATATAACAATTTTAACTAAAAAAGTTACAATGACAACAATAGCATCGCAATTTGGCATGAATGAGGCTCTGGAAAAATTGGGCATTAAATTGATAAATGAAGGAACATCTACGGGAATAGAAAATTTTTCTTCAGGAGAAGTTTTAGACAGTTTCTCCCCGGTTGATGGAAAATTAATTGCTTCTGTAAAAATGTCAACGCCTCAGGATTATGAAAAAGTAATGCAGGCAGCAACAGAAGCTTTCAAAACTTTCCGTTTGATTCCTGCGCCACAACGCGGAGAAATTGTTCGTCAGTTTGGACAAAAGTTACGTGAAAATAAAGAAGCCCTTGGTAAATTGGTTTCTTACGAAATGGGAAAATCATTGCAGGAAGGTTACGGAGAAGTTCAGGAAATGATCGATATCTGCGATTTTGCAGTCGGTTTATCACGCCAGCTTCACGGATTAACGATGCACTCTGAAAGACCGGGACACCGCATGTATGAGCAATATCATTCGTTAGGAGTGGTTGGGATTATTTCGGCATTTAATTTTCCGGTTGCCGTTTGGTCATGGAATACTGCTTTAGCATGGATTTCGGGAGATGTTTGTGTCTGGAAACCTTCTGAAAAAACACCTCTTTGCGGAATCGCATGCCAAAATATTATTGCCCAGGTTATTAAAGAAAATAATTTGCCGGAAGGAATTTCATGTCTGATCAACGGAGATTATAAAATAGGAGAATTAATGACAGCCGATACCAGAATTCCATTGGTTTCTGCTACAGGTTCAACCCGAATGGGAAAAATTGTAGCACAAGCAGTGGCAGGTCGTTTAGGGAAATCATTATTAGAATTAGGAGGAAATAATGCGATTATCGTAACTCCGGATGCCGATATTAAAATGACGGTAATTGGAGCTGTTTTTGGAGCTGTTGGAACTGCCGGACAACGTTGTACATCAACCCGTAGATTGATCATTCACGAAAGTATTTATGATAAAGTAAAAGACGCTTTAGTAGCGGCATACAAGCAATTGCGAATTGGTAATCCGCTTGACGAAAACAATCATGTTGGGCCGTTAATCGATACCCATGCAGTCGAAATGTATGCCGTGGCTTTGAACAAAGTAGTGGCCGAAGGTGGAAAAATTTTGGTTGAAGGCGGAGTACTTTCAGGCGAAGGCTATGAAAGCGGTTGTTACGTAAAACCGGCAATTGCCGAAGCTCAAAATTCATACGCTATTGTACAGCACGAAACTTTTGCTCCGGTTTTATATTTGATTAAATATTCCGGAGATGTAGATAATGCTATCGAAATTCAAAATGGAGTAGGACAGGGATTATCATCGGCTATTATGACCAATAATTTACGTGAAGCAGAAAGATTTCTGTCAGTTGTAGGTTCAGATTGCGGAATTGCCAATGTTAACATTGGAACTTCAGGAGCGGAGATTGGTGGTGCTTTTGGTGGAGAAAAAGAAACAGGTGGAGGAAGGGAATCCGGATCTGATGCCTGGAAAATTTATATGCGTCGTCAAACCAATACAATCAATTATACCACTAGTTTGCCATTGGCTCAGGGGATTAAATTTGATTTGTAACAATAACAATTTACTGAAAAGCCGCTTTTTCCATTTCTTTGGAAGAGGTGGCTTTTTTTATGCAAAATTTGTAGTAAATTATTTAGATTTGTATTATAACTGAAATATAAAATACGGTCTGTAAATCGATACTTTTAATATGGGAGCAGGTTCTCAAATAGCAGTCGATTATAATTTGATTTCAGGAGTTGCAGATATGGAATTGATAGACACTCTGAAGGACAGTATGTCGGGTACACATCAAATTAAAAAATTTAAATTAAAAAGACAGCACCTTTTTGTTGGGGATAATCAGGATCAGGTGCTAAAAAATCTTCCAGAGGCAGATTGGTAAATAAAAAAAGGCTAAAATGAATTTAATTTTTTTAGGCGGACTTACACCGTACGGATATGGATTTTTAGGATTGCTCCTCTTGTCTTTTTTGCTGGCTTATTTTTGGCTCAAGTCTTCTGGTAAAAAAGACGGACCGGGTTGTTTTCCCCTTGGAATTACGACACTTATTATTTGGTTTATAGGAATGTTTCCTGCTTCTTTTACCTTTTCGATTATTGAAAACGGTAATGAAATCGCTAAAACAGGAGCACTTATTTTTTGGATTTTAGTCCTGGGTTTAATGGTATATTTTCGATTTGCAAAAAATACAGTCCATGTAAAAAAACTCATTTTTACATTTTTTAAATACATTCTTTACCTGATATTTCTTGGCTTGTTTTTGACGCTGTTCTTTGGAATGGGGTACTATATTTATTTACGCCTTTTTACAACAGAAAAAAATAACGACCCGATTTGGGTGGCATTTTTGTGCATCTTTTTTGTTGCGTCACTAATTCTGGCTGTTTTTGGGCTTTTGAGTAAAAAGAAAGAAGAGGAGAAAAAGGAAAAAACCACTTTCTATAATTTGGATAAAGCAAAATTAAAACCTGAATTGGTTACAGAGCTCAATTTGTCAAATACAAAATTAAAGCTGTTTCCTCAGGAAATTTTGGAATTCAAAAACTTAAAATTTCTTGTTTTAAGCCATAATCAAATTACCGAAGTTCCAAATGAAATCAATAAATTGCATAAACTTATTGGTATTGATTTGAGTAATAATCCAATTTCAGATAGAGAAAGAAACCGTATTAGAAAGCTCCTTTCTAAAGAAGTCGAAATAGTATTTTAAGGAATTCTGTTAAGGGATATCCAAATATAGCACTTGTAATGATGAATGAATTTTTTACATTTCTTACCCAGAATAAGGCAGATGGCGGACTGGTTATCTTTTTGATGCTTTTCAGCCTGGGAATAGCCCTGTTTCAAACTGTAATTTTTTCGGGCCTTTTTAATTTCAAATTTTCAAATTGGCTGTTTTTTGTATTATGTCCATTGCTTGTTGGTTTAAGTTTTCTGGTTGATAATACATATCCTTTTGCTGTTATTTTATTTTTATTTGTCTCTGTTTTTTTATTCGGAATTATTGGAATGATTTATTCGGGTATTCGAAGCAGTAAAGAAGAAAAAGCAGAAAGGGAAAAGTTCAACAGAATTCATAATATTCAAAAAACACCGCTTAAGGATAAACTCCTCGGTTTTTTTGTTTTAGTATGTATGCTGGCTGCTTTTTATTGGCTGGCTGAAACAGAAAATTTAAAGCTGTTATTTTTAATCATTCCGGGTTTCATTTTGGTTAGTTCTATTTTCTTTCCAAGTGGTAAAAGTAAATTTTTTAGAATGCAATCTATTTTGCCTACTTCAAAAGTTGATGCCATTGCGATGGGATTAGTGGAAATCGAAGGAGAGCTGGAAGAAATAGAACCTATAATTTCGCCTTATTTCAATAAACCTTGTATTGGCTATTCTTATAAAATCGAAAAAGAGAGTCCGCGAGATGATGATGGCAGAACAACTTATTCTACTATTTTTAGTGAAGTTAAAACCGGTAAGTTTAAAATAAAAGATGAAACCGGGTCTGTTACCGTAGACGGAGAGGGATTAAGCTACTATTTTGACAGAATTGATAATCAGTCTGGTGGGAAAACGAGGTACACCGAAACGTATTTAAAGAGCAATGATTATATGTTGCTTATAGGCTATGCGGAATCAGACAATGGGAATGTTATCATTACAAAAGGCATTTCTGATAATGTGTTTGGAGTTGCTGTTCCCAGAAACATTTCATTCAGAAATAAATATAAGCCGCTATTAGATTCTTTTTTAGCGACCTTATTCTTTATTTCGCTTATACTCATTTATATCATCTTAAATTAAATAAAATATGACTGTTCAAAACATAGCATTAATTGCCGGAATAATTCTGCTTATTGTCTTTTTTAATTTTTTTATCAGAATTTACAACAGGCTTGTTATGCTGAAAAATAACAATGAAAAAGCATTTCGAAATATTGATGTTATTTTGATGCAGCGGGCAGATGAAGTTCCTGAACTGGTCAAAGTAGCCTCTAAATTTATGGAACATGAAACCGATATGCTTACAAACCTAACCAGATTAAGAACAGATTTCCTGAATGCAAAAACAGTAGAAGAGAAAATTGATAATGCAAATGAGTTTTCTAAAACAATGAAAAACTTGTTTTCGGTTTCGGAGAACTATCCAACACTGTTGTCAAATAATAATTTTGTGGAGCTGCAAAAACGGGTTTCACAAATGGAAGATAAAATTGCAGACAGGCGGGAATTTTTTAATGATAGTGTAAACCTTTATAATGTGGGAATTCAGGAGTTTCCTAATTTTATTCTGGCGACAATCATTGGCTATAAAACACAACCTTTATTTGATGTTACACCAGAAGACAAAAAATATGACGGGATTCAATTTTAATACTTTTTTCGGGTATGAAAGCACTATTAATAGTTTAGGAGATCAGGTTTTAATTTATGGTTTTGGCAGTATTATTTTTGGTCTTGTAGCTTTAGTATTTATTGCCATGATCCTTCGAAAGCTTGGTTTTAATGCTGTAAATCGCTTTTTTGTTAATCCGTTTATGTTATCCCTGGGATTAACATTGTTAGTGTCGATTTTACCAACTATTGTTTTCTATGTTGTGGCTTTAGATGTTTCTGCCGTAAAAATTATTTACAGCTGGATTACGATTTTTATTGGAATGTTTTTATTTGTTTTATTTAACCTGGAAACTATAAAAAGTTTTTTCAGGGAGTTTGGTAAAATGAGTGAACAGGAAGAGTTTAGAAATCGAAAAAGATAAGTAATAATTCCGCTAAATAGTATAAAGAAAGGCTTCCGAAATTTGGAAGCCTTTACTTGTAAAATGAAATTTATTTTTTAATAATGGTTTGATTGAATGAACCCTCATTAGTATAAACCTTTACTAAATAAGTTCCCGGAATGAGTTGGCTCAAATCGATACTCTCATTGTTCTTTCCGGCACTTTTAACCAATATGCCAGACAAATTATAAATTAAAATTTGTTCTGTTTTTTGACTTGAATTTGATAAGTATAAAGTGTTAATTACCGGATTTGGATACAAAATTATCTTTGCAGATTCAGTGGTTTCGACTACTTGTTCAGGTTGAGACATTCTGGCTGTACCACTGCTGTATTTTGTACTTATATAAAATAAATTAGCGACAGATCCTTTGGTTATGGTATGAGAACCGGAAGCAACGGAAGCTGTAACGATTCCGGCAGAAGCAGTGTAGGAGACATTGTCTACCTTAATGGTTCCTGTAAAGTTCGAATCGAAAACTAAAGTCAATGTTGAAGCACTTGTGGTGGTGTAGGTGATTGAAGTGCTTGATTCGATTTTTAAGCGTTCTGTTAATGTTAGTCCTGCATATGTTACAGATCCGGGTGTAGAATTCATGTTTCCGGAGATCGTATAGAATGAACTTGTTTTACCGGAAGTGGTAAAATTGTGAATTTGATCTGTGCCGGGATTGCTTGTTGTTACTGTAATGGTTCCTGATCCTGTTGCTGCTGTTCCGGTTCCAATTGTAGCAATAGAATAAGATAAAGTAGCTGTTGGGGTGCCTGTAATAGTAATTGTTTTTGCGGTTGTATTTTTCACAAAACTAACTCCGGAAGCAGGTAATCCGGTTACTGTTGCGTCTGTTGCAGTTCCTCCCCAGGTAAAAATGATTGAACTAATGGCCGTTCCGCTTGATACGGTTTGGCTTTTGTTTGTTGGTGCTGTTAATGTCTGGCTTCCTGCCGTTGTAACTGTAATGGTTCCTGATCCCGTTGCTACTGTTCCGGTTCCGCTCGTAGTAATGGAGTAAGATAAAGTTGCTGTTGGAGTTCCGGTAATTGTAATTGTTTTTGCTGTTGTATTTTTTACAAAGCTAATTCCGGATGCTGGTAATCCTGTTACTGTAGCATCTGTTGCACTTCCGCCCCAGGTAAAAACTATTGAACTGATTGCTGTTCCGCTGGTGACCGTTTGGTTATTATTAGCAGTAGAAGTAAGTGTCTGACTGCTTGCAGGAGGATTTCCTTCGCCTTGTACGGCAACCAATGACCCGGTATAGTTGGTAAGTGCAGATTTTAAGGCCGAAATCACTGTTGATGAAGCATCGTCTACAGAGTTTGTAAAGGTCCATTTTAAATCTCCTCCTGAAACACGTCCTGCATATTGTGTTACTTTAGTTTTTGCAGTTGCAGGTTGTTCAATTACTAAATTTTTGACATATAAAGCAGTGTTGGTATCAAAGTTATTATAGCTGTTTGCCCCGGATTTAGATTTAACATTACTGCTGACAACCTCACCTCTTGAAGAGGCTACGTAAGCATCAAAATCTGTTGTAGAGCTAATTTTTCCTGAAATGTTGTATAAAGGATTTGTATCGCCATACGCTACAAAACGCATATTGTTTGTTGCAATATCTGCATCAAAAGTATTGTTGAACGCCTTGATAGATCCTCCTGCCTCGCCAGAGAAAGTTCCCATAGTTCCGGCATTATTTACCTGATTGGCTTCGTCCCAAATGTCTGTTCCTTGTAGAGAAGTCATCATGGGATGTTTGCTGTTACGGAAATAATTTCCTTCTACAAAAAGTGATGATCCCATAGTAGATCCGGCACCATATTTTGCAACACCATCATAATAATTGTTATAAATATGAGCTGAATAATAGCGAACACGAGGATGGCGCGAATCTGAATGATCAAACCAGTTATGATGATAGGTAATGTATAAGCCTGTAGTAGTTCCCTCGCTTAATCCTAAAAGACTTGCTTTTCCATTATCCCAAAAGTGATTGTAAGACAGCGTGATGTAAGTAGAAGATTTGTTGTCAAGTGCCCCGTCACCTTTTATCTGGTCAGCATCACTACCTGCATTTCCATAAAACAAGTCGCAGTTGTGAACCCAAATATGATCATTATCTTGTTGCATTCCAACATTATCCCCTGCGGTACTGTTGCAATTCATGAATCCAATATTGCTAACCTCAATATTTGAAGCTGATTTAAGGCGTACACCCCAACCATTAGCAACAGCGTCAGTTCCTACACCTTCTATGGTTACGTAACTTGAGGCATTATTTGAATTTTCAATTACCACATCTCCGCCTTCCATCACAGTCATATCAGTAATATTTCCGATCAGGCGAATAATAAACGGACGTGTATCTTTTCCTTTTTTAATGGCATACAGAATGTTTTGTAAACCAACGCAAGGATTTGAGCTTGCACCTGTAATGTCCATGGATATGGTATTTTTGGTATTTTGAGTAATGTAGAGAATTACAGCACCTGTTTTTGGGGTTCCGTCAGCATTATAACCACCCGGCACACGGCCGCTGTCAAAAGCAAAACCGTTACGGTCCTGAGCTAATACTGTTAAACTTCCTGTAGTAGATCCTGTTCCTTCGGTTCCTGAAATAACGGGCTTTACCTTAATGGTATAAGATCCGGCTTTTAATCCGGGAATATCAGCTCTGTAGTAAGAGCCATAACTTCTAATAAGCTGATCATCAATTTTTTTGTCAACAAAACCATTTCCGGTGTAATAAACATTATAGGTTTGAGCACTGCTTAAAGGTTGCCATTTTACAAATGCTGATTCTAACCAGCCCGAAGATTCGTTAATTTGAATTTGCTGTGCCCAGATTTGAAGACTGACAAGCAAAAAAGCCAGAATAAGTAGGTTTTTTTTCATAATAAGTGGTTTTTTAGTTAATAAAGTTTTTTGTGGTTTTTTTAAATCGAAATTACCTGGTCAATTGTAATCGATTGCACAAAAATATATATTATTTCCTAATTGTGTAATTTTTTGTTGATAAAAATAAAATAACAATAAAAAATTAAGCTTTAAAATGAGTATTATGTAATAAATTACACTAAATGCAACTTATTACATAATGTAAGAAAACTGCGTCAAGTCTGGTTTTACTGTATTTTGTCAGTAAAATAAATAGAGTAATTTTTATGAATTGACTTCAAAATGAAGTATTTATATTTTTTTTTGCGGACTTTGTTTAAGTAGGAAAAAAGCTGTTATAGATAACCGCACAAGGATACATTTTGATAGAATTATTCATTTAAAATGAAATTTAAAATCAATTTAGCACCAATTAGAAGATGATTTTTATGAGGTTTAAAAGTTATGTTTTAATTAAAGCAAAACGAGATTTGAGATTCGGGAAAGTAATTTCAATTTTAGAAATAAAAAAGGCTTCCAGAAGGAAGCCTTTGATGCATTTGTCAGTTATTACTTTTTTATAATTTTCTTAGTAACTGTGCCTTGATCCGTTGTTATCTTCACTATGTAATGGCCGGCTGTTAAATGACTCAGATCTATTGATTCGATATCTTTTTCGACTGTTTTTATTAACGTTCCAAGAAGATTATAGACTTCTACTTTTTGAGCATTATCTGCAGAAATAAACATTTGATTCGTAACCGGATTTGGATAGACAATTAATTTGTTGGTCTCAAAATTTTGACCTAACCCTAAATTTGTGGTATAGGCCGTTTTCATGTAAAATAAATTTGCGGTATCTTTTTTAGCAATAGTATGATTTCCGGCCGGAACACTAATGCTAATAATTCCTGCAGTAGCAGTATAATTTGTACCATCAATTTTTGCTGTTCCTGCTGCTTCTGCAAAAACAAGTGTTAATGTACTTGCCTGAGTTGTGGTGTAGGTAATAGTGGTGGCTGTTTCCATTTTTAAACACTGCGTTAGTGTTAAATTATTATAAGTAACAGTTCCTTTATTCGTTGCCAGATTTCCTGTAATAGTATAAAATGTACTGGTTTTTCCTGATGCAGTGTAATCATGTATCTGATCTCCGGGAGCTGGAGTGCCGGTTCCTTCTAATGTAATGGTTCCTGTTGCAGTTGCTGGCGTTCCGCCTGAACCACTTGTAGTTATTGAATATGATACACTGGCAGTGGGAGTTCCTGAAATTGTAATTGTTTTACCTGGAATGTCTTTTACGAAAGTTATTCCAGATGCAGGTAATCCGGTTACGGCTGCATCTGTGGCGTCACCGCTCCAGATAAAAATCATTGGCTCAATTGCTGTTGCGGCGCTAACAGTCTGATTGTTGTCAGTGTCTGTCGAAAGTGTCTGACTGCTTACAACGGCAGGTGTTTCGCCTTGTACCGCGACAAGTGTAGAAACGTAATTAGTAAGTGCTGTCTTTAATGCTGTAATTACGGTAGAAGATGCATCTTCAGTGGCATTGTTAAAAGTCCATTTTAAGTCGCCTCCTGAAACACGTCCTGCGTATTGCATTACTTTGGTTTTTGCAGCAGCAGGTTGTTCTACTACAAGATCTTTTACATACAAAGAAGCATTTGTGTCAAAGTTATTATATGTATTAGCCCCTGAAAATGATTTGACAGTCGCCGGAACCTGATCTCCTCGATTTGTTACTACATAAGCATCGAAGTCTGTTGTTGAACTGATTTTTCCTGATATGTTGTAGAGAGGGTTAGTGTCGCCGTAAGCTACAAAACGCATATTATTAGTAGCTATATCAGCATCAAAAGTGTTGTTGTAGGCTTTTATAGATCCTCCCGCTTCACCGGAAAAAGTACCCATAGTGCCCGGATTGTTTTTTTGGCCGGCTTCGTCCCAAACATCTGTGCCTTGCAAAGAAGTCATCATTGGATGTTTGCTGTTGCGATAGTAATTGCTTTCTACAAACAAAGAAGATCCTAGAGTGGCACCTGAGCCATATTTTGAATTCCCGTCAAAATAATTGTTATAAATATGAGCTGAATAATAACGAACACGCGGGTGGCGGGAATCGGAGTGATCAAACCAGTTGTGATGATAGGTGATGTATAAACCAGTTGTTGTTCCTTCGCTTAAACCCAGTAAACTTGATTTACCACTATCCCAAAAGTGATTGTATGAAAAAGTAACATAGGTGGATCCTTTGTTGTCCATTGCGCCATCTCCTTTAATCTGATCTGCGTCAGAACCTGCGTTGCCATAAAATAAATCACAATTATGAACCCATACATGATCGTTTTTATCTTGTAAACCAACATTATCCCCTGCGGTACTATCGCAATTCATAAATCCAAGATTGTTTACTTCAATGTTGGATGCTGATTTTAGTCGTATTCCCATTCCATTTATCACTGCGTCATTCCCGACTCCTTCTATCGTAAGGTAACTGTTTGCGTTATTGGCATTTTCAATTGTAATATCACCGCCTTCCATTACGGTCATGTCGGTAATGTTTCCTATCAATCGAATGATAAAAGGACGTGTGTCTTTTCCTTTTTTTATTCCATATAAAATATTTTGTAAACCAATACATGGATTTGTACTGGCTCCGGTGATGTTCATTGAAATTGTGTTTTTTGTATTTTGTGTGATGTAAAGAATTACAGCGCCGGTTTTTGGAGTACCGTCAATCTTGTATCCTCCTGGAATTCGTCCGCTATCAAAAGCAAAACCATTTCGATCCTGTGCCAAAACTGTTAAACCTGGTGTTGTTGTTCCTGTGCCTTCTACAGTTGCAGTAACAGGTTTTACGGTAATGGTATAATTGCCCGCTGCCAGTCCCGGTATATCAGCGCGAAAATAAGAACCGTAACTGCGTATTAATTCATTGTCTATTTTCTTGTTGGTTTGGCCTCCTCCGGTATAATAAACATTGTAACTGTCAACCCCTGAAAGAGGGGTCCATTTTACAAAAGCAGATTCCAGCCAGCCTGAAGATTCGGTAAGTGTTATTTGCTGAGCGGCTATTTGTATGGTTGTAAATAGTAAAATGAGGTAAAGTAGTTTTTTTTTCATAAGTGGTGTTTTTAAGGTTGTTTAGTTTGTGGTTTTTTGCAATCTAAATTTCAAATTGGTTAATTTTAAAATTGTAATCGATTACACAAAAATATATATAATTTTTGAATTCTGAATATTTTTATAATTAAAAATGTATAATATAAAAAAAAGTAGGTTTAATTATTGAATATGTAATAAATTGCATAAAATGTAATTTATTACACAATACTAAAAATGTGGTACTGACAAGTTTTTAGGAAGAATTTTTCCCTGTTTTCAAGAATTAGAAAAAAAGGGCACTTTAAAGTAAGTTTATTGAAGTGCAGAAATTTTTTATGCTGTATTTGAAAGAAAAATTACATAAAAAGATATTCTTCCAGCTTACGAATAATTTATTGTATTAATAAAAATGATTCTTTTGGGCAGCAGCCGGGGAACCATTCAGGAGAAGTAAAAATGCTTAATAGTATAAAACTTTAAGAAATAAGTGTCATTATTTTAAGCCTTATAAAGGTAGGATCTGGTGAAATTATTTTAGGAGAATTTCAAAATACGGCATAAAAAAAGCCTTTTTGAAATTCAAAAAGGCCTTTTTTTATGTTGAAAGAAAATTATTTTTTGGATAATTTGGATAAAAGTCGAAGGAATTCAATATACAACCATACTAATGTGATCATGAGTCCCATGGCACCGTACCATTCCATAAATTTTGGCATTCTTTGCTGCGCTCCTTTTTCGATTAGATCAAAATCTAAGAATAAGTTCAAAGCAGCAATGATAATCACAAAAACACTAATTCCGATACTCATCATCGAGTTTCCGTAATGAACAGGAGTAAAGCTGGTAAACATAGAGAATAACCACGAAATTAAATAGTAGGTTGCAATTGCCAAAGTTGCAGCAATTACAACTGATTTAAATTGTTCTGTAACTTTAACAATTTTAAATTTATACAATCCAAGGCAAACTAAAAATGTTACCAAAGTTGCTCCAACGGCATTAATTACAATACCAGGGTACATCGCCTCAAAAATGGCGGATATTCCTCCAATAAACAAACCTTCAAAAAAGGCATAACCCGGAGCTAAATAAGGAGAATATTGTGGTTTAAAAGCTGAAATTACTACTAAAATTAGTCCAACAATTGCACCACCCATTGCAGGGATCATCACATTCATTTGGTTAAATGCCATCCACCATGTTACCATTGCAGCACCGCACAAAATTAAAAACAAAATAGCTGTTTTATTAATAGTGCCTGATACAGTCATGTCCTGATTGTAATCAATAATTTGTGCCTGGTGTACTTGTTCCGTTCTTGAATTAGCGTTTGAAGAAAAACGCTTGTTGCTTAAAAATGGATTATTTGAATTAAAGTTCATAATGTAATTGGTTTTAAAACTCATCAAATATAATTGATATTTTTTGATGTGCCCTTAATAGTATGGAATTTTTAACAGTTCAGAATATGTTTTTCATTTTTATGATAAAGCCAATTTTAAAATTTAGATTTTATTTTCGGTTTGAGAATTTAAGAGCATAGTCATTACTATTGAAAAAAGAATTACTAAATTAAAAATTGATCGACAGCCTCAATAATTTGATCTATTGTCATTAAAATTCGCTTACTGTCATCACGATTAAGAATAAGAAAATATTGTCCTTCTAGCGGGGATACAATCTCAATAACTTCGTTTTTGTAGTTAGTGATCTCTAAAAATCCATTTTCAACACCGTTAATTTCTTTAATTTCATTGATTAAATATTCATAATTCAAAATTACAGGATTTTTGTTGATAGTGCCGCTTTTTGTTTTTGGATTACTGAAATATATCTTTATTTTAGGAACGCCCTTTCTTTTCCAATCCTGCACAGGAGTGGTTCGAATATACATCTCCCGGAGTTCCTCTTTTGATTCGTTACCTGAAAATTCATATTTATGGATAGGAATACACCAGATAAGGTTTTCTCGTTCTTTGTCAAAGATTCCCTTTAATTGAGAATGACAGGTAGGTGGAACCAACAGTACGTCTGAAAAACCATATTTGTTTGATGGAATATGATTTTTTGATATTCTGGTCAAATCAATTTGATCGGGAAGACTTTCAAACAGATAATTGGCAAATTCATCGTCTCTTAAGTTGAACGATACTAGTATAAAATCTAAATCTTGCGGATTTTCGATTTTAATATAATTATTAATAGTTTTCGCCGGAAGCTGAAAAGGACATAGAAAAAGACCCTGATTGATGTTTTTAATTTCTCCGACTCGTTCTCTTATATTGTTTTCTGTAAGCATAAATAATAAATTTAATATAATGATTACAAATATAGTAATTTATGTAATATTATTCTTTATTAAAAAAATGCTTGTTATTTAAAATAAAAAAGCCATCAATTAATATTGACGGCTTTTTTATAAAATATAAAATTATTTTAATTCAATAAATCTAAAACTAAAGAAGGGAATAGACCTAATGCAATATTTAAAGTGATTGAAATTACTGCAACGGCATAAATAAGAAAAGGTTTTCCTGTACGCTCCTGGTTTGGTTCTTTAGAATACATGGCTAATATTAATTTAAAATAATACCCCACACTAATGATAGAATTTATAACAGCCACAATTACTAAAGCAATATGTCCGGCCTGAATAGTTTGATTGAATAAGAACATCTTTGCGAAAAATCCGGAAAAAATTGGGATACCGGCCATCGACAACAATGATGCAGTTAATATGGCAGCTAACAGCGGGTTTGTTTTGCCTAAGCCGTGAAAGTTTGTAATGTCTTCATTATCCTGGTTTTTGCAAACATATAGTATAACGCTGAAAGCAGCGATACCTGCCAGTGCATAAGCTGTTGTATAATACAATAAAACTCCTGCTGAAGTAGCTACAGTTAGCAAAGTCATCAACATAAAACCGGCATGTGATACTCCTGAAAATGCCAGCATACGTTTTACATTAACCTGACGTAATGCCATTATATTTCCAACAGTCATAGAGGCAATCGAAATGATAACGATAATATTTTCAAAAGTTCCTAAAAGATCCTGATTGTCCAGTGATGGTACTAAATTTAATCCGGCAACTAACTTATAAAGAGTTGCAACTGCAACTACTTTTGCCAGTGTGCTCATCAATGCAGTTGTTAAAGCAGGAGAACCTTCGTAAACATCCGGTGCCCAGAAGTGAAACGGAACAGCTGCAATTTTAAACAACATTCCTATAATCATTAAGATCATTCCAATAGGAAACCAGATTGGTAATTCTGCTGATAATGAACTTTCGTGAATTTCAGCAACATCAAAACTTCCCATTGCACCATAAATAAGACAAATTCCAAACAGGATAATTCCTGAAGCAAAAGATCCCATCAGGAAATATTTCATACCCGCTTCATTGCTTTTAATGTTCAAACGTTCGCTGGCCGCAAGCACATATAAAGCGATTGATAAAATTTCTATTCCTAAGAAAAACATAGCTAAGTTTCCAAAAGAAACCATTGCAACAGCTCCCGCTAAAAGAAATACTTTTATAGCAACAAAATCTGAGATTTTTGTTGGATGATTTTCATAAAAATTATGGCTTAATGCTACCAGGAAGATTGTTAGAACAATAAACAATGATGAAAATGCAGTCGAGAATTTACTCACTGTAATCATATTGTTGTAATAACTTGCTGTTAATCCAAACTCATAATAGTTAAGTGCCAAAACCCCCAATAATCCAATAATGGTAATTGGAACAATGGCTTTTCTTAAATTAAGAATTTCAAACAATAGGCAAAAAATACCCAGTCCTGTTATTGCTATTAATGTATTCATTTTTGTTTTTTTGATTTAGGTAATCTAAAACTAATGATGCCCTAATTTATTTTTATTTAAAATATTAATTTTTATTGATAACGTTTAGAATAGTTTCCAAACTAGGTGTAATCAAATCTGTAATTGGTTTTGGATAAAATCCGAAGAATATTAAAACCGCAATAATTACTACTAATGATACTCCTTCATTAAGAGAAACATCGGCAAAAGTTTTTGAATTAGTTTCTCCCAACATTACATTCTGAAACATTTTAAGCATATAATACGCCCCTAAAATAATGGTTGTTCCGCCTAAAACAGCAAACCAAATGTTTATTTGAGAAAGACTATATAGTACCGTAAACTCTCCAACGAAATTAAAAGTACTTGGTAAAGCTACAGAAGCTAAAACCAATATTAAAAACATAGAAGTAAATTTTGGAGATTGTGTACGGATTCCGCCCATTTCACTAATTTCTCTTGTTTGGTATCTTCTATAGATAATTTCAGCAGCGTAGAATAAACCAACTACAACAAAACCGTGCGCGATCATTTGCAGAACTGCTCCACGTAAACCATCAACAGTTAATGTATAAGTTCCGGCAGCAATTAATCCAACGTGAGCTAAAGAAGAATACGCTAATAATTTCTTTACATCTTTTTGTCTTAAAGCGACAATTGATCCGTAAATAACTCCGGCTATTCCTAAAGCAATAAAAATATTCATGTATTCTTTTGCAGCAAGAGGTGCAATTGGCAGTTGCCAACGAATAACACTATATAATCCCATTTTTAGCATGATACCAGATAAAAGCATGGTTCCAACAGTTGGTGCTTTTTGATATACATTTGCCTGCCAGGTGTGGAAAGGTATAATTGGAATTTTGATTGCATACGCTAAAAAGAAAGCAAGGAAAATCCAAAGCTGCTCATCAGCTGATAAGTTTACTTTGTATAAGTCTTCAATTAAGAAACTGCCATTTGCTTTTTGAGACAGGTAAATAAAAGCTACCAACATGAACAATGAACCTGCAAGTGTGTAAATAAAGAATTTAACCACTGCTTTTCTGCGTTCTTCAGCATCTCCATTCCCCCAGATAAGAGCAATAAAGTAAATAGGAATAAGAGCTAATTCCCAGAAAATATAATATAAAAGACCATCTGCAGCAAGGAAAGTTCCCGTCATTGCAAAAGCCATAAATAAAATTAAAGCATAGAAGCTTTTGGCATTTTTATAGTCATTCCCAAAAGAAGAAAATATAATAATAGGGGTCAAAGCTGTTGTCAATAAAACCATTGCAATAGCTAATCCATCAGCATTTAGAGCAAATGAAATTTTAGGTTGTGTAATCCAGGCATTGATCATGCTGATATTTTGTCCAGCATTAAAATGGTTTAACAATACAACCGAACAGCCTAGAGCTGCCAAACTAAAGAACAAAGCTACTTTTGAAGCGAGTTTGTCACCAGCAAAATAAGTGACAAATGCACCAGCTAAAAGAATAATTAATATAAGAGAAACGTTCATAGTTATAAAATTATTGAGCTAAAAATATATAAGAAACAATGGCACAAAGCCCTAAAACGAAAGCGAAGAGATATAATCCGATACTTCCGGTTTGTAGTTTTTTACCCTGAAAAGCTAATTCATTGGTTATTTTTCCTAATCCGAATACAAGTGCTGATAAACCTGTTTCAACTTTGTCCCTAAAGAATTTTGATAATCCATTGACAGAGCTAACAAATACTGCGTCATAAATTTCATCTACATAATATTTGTTGTATAAAACGTTAGTTAAACCAGTAATGTTTTCGTCTGATTCAGGAACATTGTCTTGTTTAAAGTATTTAATGTAAGCAATTAAAATTCCTATTAACCCGCCTACAACAGCAACTCCCATCAAGGTATATTCTGTTGGTCCTAAATGATGTTCTTCTCCTGCTACTTTTGTGAAAAGTGGTGCTAAATATTCATTTAACCAACTATTTCCAGGTAAGCTGATCAATCCTCCGAAAGTAGCTAAAACCGCTAAAATCATTAATGGAAAAGTAATCAAACCGTCACTTTCGTGTAAATGATGTTTTTGTTCCTCAGTTCCTCTGAATTCTTTAAAGAAAGTTAAAAACATTAGTCTAAACATATAAAAAGCAGTCATAATGGAAGCAACAGATCCAACCACATATAAAGAGATACTATGGTGAAAAGCAGTCATCAAAATTTCATCTTTAGAAAAGAAACCGGAGAAAAAAGGAACTCCTGAAATTGCTAATGAAGAAATTAACATCGTCCAGAAAGTGACTGGCATTGCTTTACGCAATCCACCCATTTTACGCATGTCCTGCTCACCATGTAAACCGTGAATGACAGAACCGGAACCTAAGAACAAACAAGCTTTAAAGAAAGCATGCGTAATTACGTGAAAAACGGCCACTTCGTAAGCACCAAATCCTAATGCTAAAAACATTAATCCTAATTGTGAAACGGTAGAGTAGGCCAAAACTTTTTTAATATCAGTCTGAACTAAACCAATTGTTGCAGCAACTAATGAAGTGATAGCTCCAATAACGGCAATAACAGTTTGAACATCCGGTGCCAGATCAAATACAAAATTTAATCTTGTTACCATAAAGATACCAGCTGTCACCATTGTTGCAGCGTGAATCAATGCAGAAACGGGAGTTGGTCCGGCCATCGCATCAGGTAACCATGTGTATAGAGGAATTTGTGCTGATTTACCGCAAGCTCCAATAAACAGACATAAAGCCGCTAAAGAAAGTAGGGGTAAATTTAAGTTTGTAGCTCCTGCGATTGCAGTTTTTAAAGTAGCATAATCTAAAGTAGAAAACATCGAACCAATAATGAACATTCCAATCAAAAGACCTAAATCTCCAATTCTGTTCATAATGAAAGCCTTTTTTGCTGCATCGTTATAATCCTGGTTTTTATGCCAGAATCCGATCAATAAATAAGAGCAAAGTCCAACGCCTTCCCATCCAATAAATAAAACTAATAAGTTACTTCCAATTACAAGTGTAATCATAAAGAATACGAAAAGATTTAAATACGCAAAAAACTTGTGCATATTTTCGTCATCATGCATGTAACTGATAGAGTATAAGTGAATCAAAGATCCAATCCCGGTTACAAAAAGCAACCAAAGAATTGATAATTGATCTAATAAAAATCCAAGATTGATGTGAAGATTACTGATTTGAATCCAGTCAAACAAAGTAACCTGAACGGCTTGTTTAGTTTGGGTAATCTGATTAAAAAGTACAAGTGTAACTATGAAAGAAATTGCTACAGCCACAGTTCCTATAATCCCGGAAACTGTTTTTCCCAGGCTTTTCCCAAAGAAAACATTAATTAAAAATCCTAAAAAAGGAGATAAAACTAAAAGTAAAGCTAAATTGGTATCCATTTTTATTTATCCTTTTAAATTTTTTAAATTATCGATACTAATTGAGCCAATATTTCTAAAAATAGAAACTAAAATAGCCAATCCTACTGCAACTTCAGCCGCAGCAACAGCCATCGAGAAGAATACAAAAACTTGTCCTTGTGCATCCTGATGATAAGTTGAAAAGGCCACAAATAAAAGGTTTACTGCATTCAGCATGATTTCGATAGACATGAAAACGATAATAGCATTTCGTCTGTACAATACACCAAAAACACCAATACAAAAAAGTACAACACTTAAAAAGATGTAATTTTCAATACCTATTTGATTTAATATATTACCCATTATTTATTTAATTTTTCTTTTTTAGACAATAATACAGTTCCAATCATTGCTACTAAAAGTAAAATCGAAGCAAATTCAAAAGGCACCATATATTCGTTCAACAATATTTTACCCAATACTTTAATAGATTGGAAGTCTTCTCCACTTGAATCATATTCGCCAACTATTGGTTTAGAGTTAATGAATATTGCAATTAGTACAATACAAATTAGACAGAAAGAAACAATAGCGCCCAAACGTGTAATTCTGGGACGGTGAACTTCTCTTTGCTCGTTTAAGTTCATTAACATAATCGTAAACAGGAACAGAATCATAATCGCTCCGGAGTAGACTATTATATGTACAATAGCTAAAAATTGAGAATTTAGTAATAAATAATGACCGGCAATGGAGAAAAAACAAATCACCAGATAAATAGCACTATGAATTGGATTTCGGCTAAAAATGGTCAAAAAAGCGGTAATTACCGTAATAAACGCTAAGAAACAAAATATTACTTGTACAGTAGTTGCGTGTGCAAAATCAGGAATATGTATCATTTAGTTAGCATTATTAAGTTGAGCATTTTTGATGGCCACGTCAAGAGGCATCACTAATCTGTCTTTTCCAAAAATAAAATCTTCTCTTTCATAGCTGGAAGGAACCAACACTTTAGAAGTTGTCAGATAAATGGCATCTTTTGGACATGCTTCTTCACACAGACCACAAAAAATACATCGTAACATGTTGATTTCGTAGATCGAAGCGTATTTTTCTTCTCTGTATAAATGTTTTTCATCAGCCTTACGTTCAGCAGCTTTCATCGTGATAGCTTCTGCAGGACATGATAAAGCACATAATCCGCAAGCTGTACAGTTTTCGCGACCTTGCTCATCACGTTTTAACTGATGCTGACCGCGATAAACAGGACTCATTTCACGAACCTGCTCAGGATAGTGAATGGTCACTTTTTTTCTAAAAAGGTGTTTAAGTGTAATACCCAGACCTTTTACAATCGCCACAAGATACAATCGTTCCCAAAAAGTCATCTCTTTATTAGAGACCAACTTTTTTCTACCCGATAATGATATAGTTTCTATTGACATTTTTACTAGTATATTTATGATTTATAATTTGAAATGAAATCAAATCAAAATCTATTTTATTTTTATTTGAAGCTAATCCTGCTATGCTATCTGCTATATCTTTTATGGTGAACCCCACCATAAAAGGATGCCGCTGCTATAAGCGCCAGGATAGTATTGTTCTTAAAATCCTAAGGCGGCTGCGATATCGTGTCTTAAAATAACAACGCCGGTAATCATGATATTAATGATCGAAAGCGGAATTAAAATTCTCCATCCTAAATTCATTAATTGATCGTATCTGAATCTTGGAATTGTCCAACGTACCCACATATAGAAAAATATGAAAAAGCATATTTTTACGAATAGTACTGCAATCCCTAAAAGATTAGCCACATTTACTCCTGCATGTTCTGTCATCCAGCTCATTCCTGGATAATTGTATCCGCCAAAGAACAATACAGAAATGATTGTTGCAGAAGTAAACATACTTGCATATTCAGCAAATAAATAGAATCCCATTTTCATGGATGAATATTCCGTATGATAACCTCCAATTAATTCGCTTTCACATTCTGCTAAATCAAAAGGAGTTCTGTTTGTTTCTGCAAATGAGCAAATTAAGAAAATCAAAAATGATAAAGGCTGATAGAAAACATTCCAGTTCATTCCTTCCTGCTGTAATGAAATTTCCTTTAAACTCATTGTTCCGGTCATCATCAATAAGGCAATCATCGATAATCCCATAGCAACTTCATAAGAAACCATTTGTGAAGCGGCACGAACTGCTCCCATTAAGGAGAATTTATTATTCGAAGCCCATCCACCAATCATAATTCCGTAAACCCCCACTGAAAGAACTCCGAAAATATATAACAAAGCAATATTAATATCAGTTGCCTGAAGGATTACATCTCTTCCAAAAACATGAAGTCTGTCTCCCCAAGGAATTACGGCACTTGTCATTAATGCAGTGCTCATGGCAATTGCCGGTCCTACAACAAATAAAAATTTGTTAGGTGTATTTGGAAAAAATTCTTCTTTAGAAAATAATTTCATACCATCAGCAAGAGGTTGCAATAATCCTCCCCATCCGGCACGGTTTGGGCCAACACGGTCCTGAAGAAAAGCCGCAACTTTACGTTCAGCCCAGGTAGAATACATGGCCATAATCATTGTTACGGCAAAAACCACAACAATTACAACACTCTTTTCTATAATAAACGCACCATCTACCATCATTAAGAATTTTTGTTGTTAGTGTTTAATGGAATTTCAGCCATACTAATTTTTTTGCGGTCAATATCTCTTCCCATAAGGATTGTTTTTTCTGTATCGATTTCTACCTTCTCTAATTTTTGAGTATAATTATTTTGGTTGATTACAGAATCTTTTTCAAATTCTCTTGGTCCTTCGATTACCCAGTCATTAACATTTTTATGATCAAAACGACAGCTGTTGCAAATGAATTCTTCTACTTCATGGTACTCGTCTTTGCGACCTGTTACACGTTGGATTTCTCCTCCAAACATCCAAACCGTAGTTTTTCCACAACATCCCGGAGTGGTACATTCTCTGTGTGCATTATAAGGCTTGTTAAACCAAACTCTTGATTTAAATCGGAAAGTTTTGTCTGTTAAAGCTCCAACCGGACAAACGTCAATCATGTTTCCTGAAAACTCATTGTCGATTGCTTTTGAGATCCCGGTTGAAATATTAGCGTGATCACCACGATCTAATACTCCGTGAACCCTGTTATCTGTCAATTGATCTGCAACTTGTACACATCTTTGACATAAAATGCAACGGTTCATATGCAATTGAATATTTGGACCGATATCTTCCGGTTCAAATGTTCTTTTTTCTTCAATAAAACGTGATTTTGGATTTCCGTGCTCAAAACTTAAGTTTTGCAAATCACATTCACCGGCCTGATCACAAATAGGACAGTCTAACGGGTGATTAATCAATAAAAATTCGGTTACAGATTTACGGGCTTCCGTAACTCTGTCAGAAGATTTACTGTTCACTTCCATTCCGTCCATACATCCTGTTACGCAAGATGCCATTAGTTTTGGCATTGGTCTTGGGTCAGCCTCACTTCCTTTAGAAACTTCAACTAAACAACAACGGCATTTTCCGCCGCTGCCTTTTAATTTTGAGTAATAGCACATGGCTGGCGGCACCAAATCTCCACCAATCATACGTGCAGCCTGCAGGATTGTTGTTCCTGGCTCTACGTCTATACTTTGACCGTCTATGGTTACTTTCATCTTTGTTTTGTTTTTTTAGTTTCCCGTTTAAAGCTTCAGGTTGTGGAACTTGAAACTAAAAAAAAATGAAACTTGAAACTATTTTTAAACTGTTTGTTTGCCTACTAAATGTTTTACTTGCGAGAAAGGTTCAGCAACAAAGTGATCTCTATTTCTAATTTTTTCCGGGAAGCGAACATGATATTCAAATTCATCTCTAAAATGACGAATCGCTGCTGCTACAGGCCATGCAGCTGCATCTCCAAGCGGGCAGATTGTGTTACCTTCAATTTTGCTTTGAATGCTCCATAATAATTCAATATCCTCTTCACGGCCATGACCGTTTTCAATTCGGTGTAATATTTTTTCCAGCCAACCTGTTCCTTCGCGACAAGGTGTACATTGTCCGCAAGATTCGTGGTGGTAAAAACGAGAAAAATTCCAAGTGTTTCTAACAATACAGGCCGTATCATTATAAACGATAAATCCTCCTGAACCTAACATCGATCCGGTTGCAAAGCCACCGTCACTTAAAGATTCGTAAGACATTAATCGATCTTCTCCGTTTGCTGTTTTAAAAATCAGTTCAGCGGGTAAGATTGGCACTGAAGATCCTCCCGGAACAAATGCTTTTAAAGGACGGCTTGAAGACATTCCTCCTAAGTATTCGTCAGAATTCATGAATTCGTCTACACTTAACCCTAATTCAATTTCGTAAACTCCCGGGTTTTTAATATGTCCCGAAGCAGAGATTAATTTAGTTCCGGTTGAGCGGCCAATACCAATTTTGGCATAATCGTCTCCTGAGTTATTGATGATCCATGGCACAGTGGCGATAGTTTCAACATTGTTTACGACTGTAGGATTTGCCCATAGTCCTGAAACTGCAGGAAATGGTGGTTTGATACGAGGATTTCCTCTTTTACCTTCCAGTGACTCAATAAGTGCAGTCTCTTCTCCACAAATATAAGCTCCGGCTCCACAGTGAACATGTAACTCTAAATCGTAACCTGTTCCTAATATATTTTTTCCTAACCAGCCGGCAGCTTTGGCTTCGGCGATAGCTCTTTCTAATATTTTGAAAACCCACATATATTCTCCACGAATGTAGATGTATGACAGGTTAGCGCCCAGGGCAAAACTTGAAGTAATCATTCCTTCGATCAATAAGTGAGGAATAAATTCCATCAAATAACGATCTTTGAAAGTTCCCGGTTCAGACTCGTCGGCATTGCAAACTAAGTGCCTTGGTTTTCCGGATTTTTTATCAATAAAACTCCATTTCATTCCGGCAGGGAAACCTGCACCACCACGACCACGAAGTCCTGATTTTTTTACTTCTTCAACAACTTCGTCCGGCGTAAGCGTTTTTAAAGCTTTTTCTACAGAAGCATACCCTCCATTTTGGCGATATACTTCGTAGGTTTTGATACCAGGAATATTTATTTTGTCTAATAATATTTTCTGTGACATCTTATTTATCGTGTAATATTATTTTATCATCTCTGCAATCAGCAATTAACTGATCGATTTTTTCTTCTGTCAATTTTTCTTTGTAGAAATCTCCTAACTGCATCATCGGAGCATATCCGCAAGCGCCCAGGCATTCTACTCCGGCAATGGTAAACATTCCGTCCGGAGTTGTTTCTCCCATTTTAATACCTAATTTTTCAGAAGTGTAGTCCATTAAGTTTTCGGCACCATTTAAACAACAACAAGAAGTCTGGCAAAATTCGAACATGTATTTTCCAATTGGTTTTTGGTTGTACATGGTATAAAATGTGACCACTTCGTAAACCTCAATTGGTTTTATATGTAAAATTTCGGCAACTTTATCCTGTAACTCGATGCTCAGCCAGTTATCATGGGCATCCTGTACTTCATGCAAAACAGGCAACAAAGCTGATTTTCTTTTGTCTTCAGGATAATGACTGATTAGTTCATTGATGCGATTCATCAATGTTTCAGTCATATTTATTTCTTGTTTGTAATGTTTTCTTTCCATTTTATTCTTTTTTTGCCACTAAGGCGCAAAGTCACAAATTTTTTAATCTAAATTCTACAATCTAAATTTTTTTAGGCGTCTAATTCTCCTGCGATAACATTTAGACTTGATAAAATAACGATAGCATCAGATAATAATGCCCCTTTGATCATGTCAGGATATGCCTGGTAATAAATAAAACAAGGTCTTCTAAAATGTAATCTGTATGGTGTTCTGCTTCCGTCTGTAACTAAATAAAATCCTAATTCTCCATTTCCTCCTTCAACAGGGTGATAAATTTCTGCCACTGGAACAGGAACTTCTCCCATTACAATTTTAAAGTGATAGATTAATGATTCCATAGAAGTGTAAACATCTTCTTTTGGAGGAAGGTAGTAATCAGGAACTTCTGCATGATATTCGTTTCCGGCCGGCATTTTGTCTAAAGCCTGACGAATAATGCTTAAACTTTCGCGGACTTCGGCATTTCGAACACAGAAACGATCGTAAGTATCACCTGATTTTCCAACAGGAACAATAAAATCGAAATCTTCGTAAGAAGAATAAGGTTGTGCAACACGTACATCGTAATCAACTCCTGCAGCACGTAAGTTTGGACCTGTAAATCCGTAAGCCATTGCCTGCTCTGCTGAGATAGCGCCTACGTTTACAGTTCTGTCAAGGAAAATTCTGTTTCTTTCGAATAAGTTTTCAAATTCTTGCCAGGCGACAGGAAAATCTTTTAAAAACACTTCTAATTTGCGGAAAGCTTCTGGTGACCAGTCTCTTTCGAAACCGCCAATTCTTCCCATGTTTGTTGTTAGACGGGCACCACAAATCTCTTCGTAGATCTCATAAACTTTTTCTCTAAATTGAAAAACGTATAAGAAACCAGTATAAGCGCCAGTATCAACACCTAAGATCGAATTGCAAATTAAGTGATCTGTAATACGGGCCAATTCCATTACGATAACTCTTAGATATTGTGCTCTTTTGGGAACTTCAATACCTAATAATTTTTCTAAAGTCATCCACCATCCCATATTGTTGATAGGAGAGGAGCAATAGTTCATACGGTCTGTAAGAGGCGTAATTTGATAGAAAGGACGATTTTCAGCGATTTTTTCGAAAGCTCTGTGAATGTAACCAATAGTAGGTTCGGCTTCCAGAATTCTTTCCCCGTCCATCAACAGGATATTTTGAAAAATACCGTGAGTGGCTGGGTGTGTAGGACCTAAATTCAAAACTGAAAGCTCGCTTCCGTCTTCATTTAGTTTATCCTTAACTATTTTAGCATAACGATGCTCTGGTGGTAATAATAGTTCTGACATTTTATAATGTTGAATTATTTATTTTTTAGCAATTTGTTGTTGTTCTTCCAAAGAATCTGTCATCTTTATCAGTTCTTCCGCTGTCTTCCATAGGAAATTCTTTTCGCATTGGAAAAGAGACCATTTCGTCCATATTCAAAATACGTTTCAATTGTGGGTGACCAATAAAATTGATTCCAAAAAAATCGTATGTTTCTCTTTCCATCCAGTTTGAACTTAAGAAAATATTTGAAATAGTTTTGATCTCTGGTTTTTCGCCGTTGAGATAAACTTTAATTCTAATACGTTTGTTTTCGTACCAGTTGTGTAGATGATACACGATGGCAAACTGACGATCTGTTTCGTTGTCCGGATAATGAACCCCGCACAAATCGGTTAGAAAGTGAAAACGTAAATCAGAGTCATTTTTTAAAAAAAGAATCAGGGCTGTGATTTTGTCAGCGGTAGTTTCAAGTGAAAAAATATCTCTTTCTTGGTGAAAGTTAAAAACACTTGCATCAAATGTTTCTGTAAGTTTATCCTGGATCAGGGTATTTTCTAAAGCCATCTTATGAAATGTTATATGAAGCTAGTAATTCTTGGTATTCCGGTGAGCTTCTGCGTCGAACAGATTCGCTTCGTACCAATTCCTGAAGTTTCATTACTCCATCTACTATTTGTTCGGGTCTTGGCGGACATCCCGGCACGTAAACATCAACCGGAATTACCTTATCTATTCCTTGTAAAACGGAGTAAGTATCGAAGATACCACCTGATGAGGCGCAAGCTCCAACAGCAATTACCCAACGAGGTTCAGCCATTTGTTCGTAAACTTGTCTTAAAATAGGGGCCATTTTTTTAGAAATAGTTCCCATTACCATTAGCATATCTGCCTGACGAGGAGAAAAACTCACACGCTCAGAACCAAATCGTGCTAAATCGTAATGTGATGCCATTGTTGCCATAAATTCGATACCGCAACAAGAAGTTGCAAATGGTAATGGCCAAAGAGAATTCGCGCGTGCCATACCTACAACATCATTTAGTTTTGTGGCGAAAAAACCTTCGCCAACAACACCTTCAGGAGGGGCAACCATATTTACTTTTGAATCGCTCATTTTTATTTTAGATTTTAGATTTCTGATTTTAGATTTTTTCAAATCTCGAAATCGAAATCAATATTTAAAAATCAATATTATATTTGGGGAAATTTATTTTTCAAATCTAAAATTCTAAATTAAACCAATCTAAAATCCGAAATCTGAAATCTGAAATTTCTTTATTCCCAGTCTAAGGCTTTCTTTTTGATGATATAGAAAAAGCCAACTAAAAGCAATGACATAAAAACGATCATTTTTAGCATGCCTTCGATACCAAGATCTTTAAAGTTTACTGCCCAAGGGTAAAGAAAGATTACCTCTACATCAAACAATACAAATAAAATGGCAACCAGGAAATATTTTACTGAAAAAGGAATACGCGCATTACCAACAGATTCGATACCGCATTCAAAGTTTTTGTCTTTAACTTCAGAGGTTCTTTTTGGACCTAATTTTCCGGAAATAATGATTGTTCCTACCACGAAGCCAACAGCCAGAATAAACTGCATTAAGATAGGAATGTAACTGTATTGATCAGATTGCATAAACTTAGGGTTTTTACTTAAAGAATAAGCCACAAAGATAACTTTCAACTCTGTAAATCACAAACGAAAGAAGGATATAAGTACTCGATGAAACTACGTTTACAGGTAATTTTTATCGATTATAAATAACAATCTCTTTTTTTAAGTTTTTTTTAAGAAATGAGCAAAAAAAAACGTCTCGAAATAAATCGAAACGTTTTTAAAACCATTCAGAGGCAAAAAAAATAAATTGCTATATTTTTCTTAGATTACTGCTACTTTAGCAGCAACTTTCCCTTTTCTTCCTTCTTCTTCTTCGTAGCTTACACGGTCACCTTCGCGTAATTCTTCCGCGTTAATTCCTGAAGCGTGAACGAAGATATCTTTTCCTGTTTCTTCGTCTGTAATGAATCCATAACCTTTAGATTCATTGAAAAATTTTACTGTACCTGTACGCATTGTAATTGTAATAATAATTTATAATGAAGCAAATGTAATATATAAATTCATACAAAAGACAATAAGGTGTTAATTTTTTGTAAAAATTATTGATTCACAGTGTTTTCGCTATTTATATTGCATCAATTTTGATATAGAAGTACTTTATTTGAGAATCATTAATTGTAAGAATAAAAAGTTAAAAAAGTAGCTTATGTTTTACAAAAAATTAGTATATTATGCGAAACGGATCCCGCTAATATTTGTTTGTGTGAGAGAATACTTGTGTTTGTTAGGCTGGCCTTTTTTAACGATGTTATTTTTGTTTAAAAAAATAGTAAAAAGTAAAAAAAAACTGCAACTAAATTTTAGTTACAGTTTTATATCTTGAAATTATCAAATTTATATTGCGTCAATTTTAATATGCAATTCTTTCAACTGGGCATCGTCGATTGCAGCAGGTGCATCAATCATCACATCGCGTCCTGAATTGTTTTTAGGGAATGCAATAAAATCCCTAATGGTTTCCTGGCCTCCTAAAATAGCAACCAGTCTATCCAGTCCAAATGCTAAACCTCCGTGAGGTGGTGCCCCAAATTGAAAAGCGTCCATTAAAAATCCGAATTGAGCTTTTGCTTCTTCTTCGGTAAAGCCTAAATATTTAAACATTAATTGTTGGGTTGCTTTATCGTGAATACGAATAGATCCTCCGCCAATTTCATTTCCGTTTAAGACCATATCATAAGCATTGGCGCGAACTTTCCCCGGTTCTGTTTCCAGCAGCGCCATGTCTTCCGGTTTTGGAGAGGTAAACGGGTGGTGCATCGCATGATAACGACCGCTTTCTTCGTCCAGTTCTAATAATGGGAAATCAATTACCCATAGAGGAGCGAATACTTCAGGATTACGCAATCCTAAACGGGTTGCCAATTCCATTCGAAGGGCAGAAAGTTGAGCACGTGTCTTATTAGCTGGTCCTGAAAGTACAAAAATCATGTCTCCGGGTTGTGCTTCTGTTGCTTTTGCCCAATTTGCTAAATCATCCTGATCGTAAAATTTATCTACAGAAGATTTAAAAGTTCCGTCGTCGTTGTATTTTGCGTACACCATTCCTGATGCTCCAACCTGCGGACGTTTTACCCAGTCAATTAATCCGTCGATTTCTTTTCGGGTGTAATTTCCTGCTCCCGGAACTGCGATTCCGACAACTAATTCAGCAGCATTGAATACCGGAAATTCTTTGTGTTGTGCAAATTCGTTTAACTCACCAAATTTCATCCCAAAACGAATGTCCGGTTTGTCATTTCCGTATGTTTTCATGGCATAGTCGTAGGTAATTCTAGGGAATTTTTCTACTTCAATACCTTTAATTTCTTTTAGTAAATGTCTGGTCAAACCTTCAAAAACATTCAAAATGTCTTCTTGCTCCACAAATGCCATTTCGCAATCTATTTGTGTAAATTCCGGTTGACGGTCTGCACGTAAATCTTCGTCACGGAAACATTTTACAATCTGAAAGTATTTATCCATTCCGCCTACCATCAAAAGTTGTTTGAAAGTTTGAGGCGATTGTGGTAATGCATAAAATTGTCCTTCGTTCATACGGCTTGGTACAACAAAATCCCTGGCGCCTTCAGGAGTCGATTTGATTAAGTATGGTGTCTCAACTTCGCAAAAATCCAAGTCAGATAAGTATTTACGAACTTCCATTGCTACTTTGTGACGGAACAACAAACTGTTTTTTACAGGATTTCTTCGAATGTCTAAATAGCGATATTTCATTCTGATGTCTTCTCCACCATCAGTTTTATCCTCAATCGTAAAAGGAGGCGTCAAAGCAGCATTCAGGATCACCATTTCGGTTACTAAAATTTCAATGTCACCAGTAGCAAGATTTTTGTTTTTGGCTTCACGCTCAATTACAGTTCCTTTTACCTGAATTACGAATTCTCTACCCAGCGTTTTTGCCAGTTCAAATACTTTTTCATTGGAACGGCCTTTATCAAATAATAATTGAGTAATCCCATAACGATCTCGTAAGTTTACCCAATTTATGAATCCCTTATCATTAGAGTTTTGAACCCAGCCCGCAAGTGTAACTTCGGTATTAATATTTGAAGCGTTTAATTCGCCGCAATTATGACTTCTATACATGATCTAAATTTTAGACTGCAAAAGTAAACACAAAATTCAAATTAATATAGTAAAGTGATAACTTGATGGTGATTAATTTGAAATATTTTGTTAATTCTTAAATTTGAGACCTGTAATTTCTTTAGATTTGAATCACTTAAAACAAACTTTAATTTATATGAACAAACTTTTTGTTACGGGTCTGTTGATTTTTAGCGCTTTGAATGTTATAGGTCAAACCAAAAATCAAATTAAATTTACGGCTAAAATCACCAATAGAAATAGCGATACTTTAGTGATTATGGGCAAGGATAATTTTAAACAAATTATTCCGATTAATAAAAAAGAGGTTTTTGCAGCCAATTTTGAAGCTCCAAAGGGATTTTATGTGTTTTCTGATGGTATAGAATCTTCTCGTTTATATCTAAAACCAAACTCAGAGGTTAATTTAACAATGAATGCCAAAGAGTTTGATGAAACGATTGTGTATAAAGGTAAAGGTGTTGAAGAAAGTAATTTTTTGGCACAGCAAGCTTTAAGAAATGAAAAACTCGAGGAAGCTTTTTCTAAAGAACCTGCTGAATTTGCAGTAATATTAGAGGCTAAGAATAAGACAGATAAAGAAAGTCTGGAGAAAGGATCTTTTGATCCGGAGTTTGTAACTGCAATGAAAAGTAATTTTGAGCGTTTTAATGAATTTGCGATTAGGAATTATGAAAGTGCAGCCAAAGCAAATAAATTTAACGGAAAGCCGTCTCCTGATTTTGATTATGAAAATTTTAAAGGAGGAAAAACAAAGCTTTCTGATCTAAAAGGAAAATATGTTTACATTGATCTTTGGGCTACATGGTGTGCGCCTTGCAGAGCTGAGATTCCGTATTTGCAAAAAATTGAGGAAAAGTATCACGGAAAAAATATTGAATTCGTGAGTATTTCAATTGATAAATTGAAGGACAACGAAAAATGGAAAAAGTTTGTAACCGATAAAAGTTTGGGCGGAATTCAATTATTCGCTGATAAAGACTGGGAATCTCAGTTTGTAACTGATTTTGGTGTAACCGGAATTCCAAGATTTATTATCATTGATCCTAAAGGGAATGTTTTAAGTGCAGATGCTGCCAGACCTTCGTCTCCAGAGCTTCAAACCCAGTTAGACTCATTATTGAAGTAATTTATTTGCCAAATTTATAACGTTATAGTAAATTTGTATTTTTTATAAAAATCCAGTAAAACCAGCACTTAAGCGCTGGTTTTTTTGTTTTGGATAAATTTCCAATGTTAAGCTTTTGTCTAATGTTACCAAATTGTTAATTAAAAGTTTTTTTAATGTAAACAATTAATTATATTTGATAACGATTTGATAACATTAAATACCTAAGATATGAAAAAGTGTGTAATTTTAGTTGCAATATTGTTCTCTGGAATTTTAGTTGCACAAGAGGTAAATCCTGAATTAGAAGCTGTTGGAAACAAAGTAAAAGCTACTTATTATTATGAAAATGGTAAAGTACAACAAGAAGGCTTTTTTAAAGATGGCAAATTAGATGGCGTTTGGGTATCGTATGATGAAAAAGGAAATAAAGTTGCGGTAGGCGAGTACACAGACGGATTGAAAACTGGTAAATGGTTATTTTTTAATGAAAAAAACCTGAGTGAGGTGGCTTATGAAAACAGCAAAATCAGTTCAGTTAAAAATTTACAAAAAAATGCTGTAGCCAATAGAAATTAAGAAAATTTCAAATGATTTATAAACCGCCCTTAACCGGCGGTTTTTTTATGCTTTGATTTTTTTAGTTTTCTTTCTGCGGCCGTACCAGATTACAAAACCTGATACTGGTAATGCTGCGGCAATCAGGCTGGCAATAAAGGCTATTATTTTACCTGGTAAATCTAAAATTTGCCCTGTATGAATTCCGTAATTCATTTCGACAACTTGTAAGCCTAAACTTTTTTTATTAAAAGTCTGACTTTGAATTAATTCTCCGTGGTAGGGATGAAAATAATAATTGCTTTGATGATCGTATCTTAAAGTATGCGGATATGCCCCTGTATTTATTATATCCCCTTTCTTTTGCGGTAACAGGACATAAAACATTTCAGCTTCAGGATTTTTTTTCATGGTGTGATAAAGGGCCCGGTCTATCGCTGCAGAAGTGTTGTATTCAAATGTTGTTGTGTCTATTATTGGTGTTTTTGTTTCGAGTGCTTTGTCTCCACCAAAATTGAATGTTTTATAAATGCCGTCTCCAATCCATTCGTAAGTAAAAGTTAAACCTGTAATAGCAATAACCATAGCAACGATCGAAATGTAAAATCCGGATGTATTGTGCCAGTCGTAATTTACCCGACGCCATTTTGCAGACCATTTTACGGAGAGGCTTCTCTTGAGATCTTTCTTTTTCTTTGGCCACCATTGAATAATTCCCGAAATCAGTAATAAAATAAAAATGATGGTTGCGCCTCCAATAATATGTTTGCCGATATAATCCGGTAAAAGCAAATACAGATGGATGTATTCTACAATGATGAAGAAATCTGTTTCCGGATTTTCGGTTTTGAGATATTCTCCTGTGTACGGATTAAAGTAGAGATAGCGGTTTTCTGCACCAGAATAAGTATAAACAATTACAGATCTGTTTTTTCCATAAAAAGAAACCATCGATTGTTTGTAATCGGGGAGAATTTCTTTTGCCTTTTCCTGTAAAACTGACGGGAACATAAAAGGCTTGTTTTGAGGTTCGACCAATCGCCATTCTTTGCGGGTGATGTCTTTTATTTCATCATGAAAGCAAAACAGACATCCGGTCATGCTTACGATAAAAACAATAAGCCCGGAAATTAATCCGAGCCATTTATGTAAAAACCGTATTTGTGTTTTAAATCCCATTTTTTGAATAAAGCGTAAAAGTATGCGCTAAATTCATTGGGTACAAATTATTTCGGTTGTTTTTGGGAAGCAGGTACTGTCGGTTTTAGTGAAATCGCAACATAAAGCGTTATTGAAGCCAGAAAGATCCAGAAAACATCAACGAAGAAAACCTGAATTTTATTTTCTATAAAAGAATTCCAAAACCAGTTTCCTGAAACAACTCCGTTTGTTACTGGAATTAAAAAACCTAAAATACTTCCTGAGATTAAACAGAATTTGTTGGTGAAATCATTATTCCTTTTAATGATAAAGAATAGGGTAAGAAACAGCCATCCTAAAAAATAAACCATATAAAGGTCACCCTGAGCTAAGGGATAATATATTTTGGTGATAATAAAAGAAAGTGCGGTAATAGGGTACATGCTCAAACAGATGGCCAGATAAATATGAACCACCATTGCATTAAAATGTTTTTTCTTTTCAGATAAGTTGTTTTTTTGTCTCGCTGCCAACCAAATCATTACACCTGACATAATCACGAAACAAGTTATAATTCCTAATACAAAGCTTACTATTTTTAGGGCATATCCTCCATAATCACCAAAATGTATTTTGTATAAAACATTCTTTACAATATCTAAATAGTTGGTTTGCGTAACAGGGTTTTTTCTGGCGATTTCTTTTCCGTCAGCAATTCGGTAAACTACTTTTCCAATTCCGGTGAATTTTTTGTCGCTTAACATTTCGCCTTCCACTAAAACATGCATATTGGCATCACCATAATTCTGGATAAAAACACGTGTAATTTCAAAATCTTTCCAGTTGCTTTTTGTTTTTGCAACCAACTGATCAATATTAAAAGGTGTTGCTAGTGCACTATTCCCGTATTTGTATTCCGGATCATTATATTCTAATTCTTTATATAATTTTGCCTGATCGCCTTTATATAATGCCATTACAGCCGGGGCTACAATTAAAAGTTTAATCATAAAAAAGGCTCCTGTAACAGCGTATACAAACTGAAAAGGCAAACCAATCATTCCTAAAGCAGTATGGGCATCTGTCCATAATGTTTTTAATTTTTCCTTTGGACGGAAAATATAAAAGTTAGAAACAATCTTTTTCCAATGTAAAAGAAGCCCGGTTACAATGGCAAACAAAAAGAATAATGCCGTAAAACCGGAAAGATAATATCCTGCCGGATAAGGAATCTGTGCCAAAAAGTGCAGGCGGTATAAAAACTCTCCTAACGAATAGGATTGTTCGTAAGTAAAAGTTTTGAAGGTTTTGGTGTCAAGATAAAAAAAGTTTCCTTCTTTTTGTTTGGCCGGAGCTAAAGTATCTTTGGTAGCGTCTAAATAAACAGCCACTCTTTGCTCATTACCTGGTTTAGAAATAGTGATATTTCTTCCGTGTAAAACGTATTCTTTGTCCAGCTTTTTTAAAGCTGAAGTATAGTCTAATTGGATTTCTTTAGTAATAGCAGTAGATTCATTTCTTTCCCAATTGTTAATTTCATCTCTAAAAAAAGAAAAGGATCCTGCAAAGAAAATCACAAAAAGCACTACGCTGATGACGATTCCGCTAACAGTATGTGTGTGAAAATAGATATTATAATGACGGTTATTCATAGGTTATTTGGCTATCGGATTATAAGTTTGACCCAGATAAATAAAAAGAGAAAAAACTAAAGTTAGAAGTAGGTAAATCCCCCATATTTTCCACGCGCTTTTTGCTAAAAAAGCAACTACCATTAACACTACCCAAAGAATAAACCCTGTAAAAGCCATGGTCATAAGTACATTTGCACGACTAAACCATGCGGCTATTGCCAAATGAAAACTGACTGAAACAAAATAGCCGCCAAGTATAGCCGCTGTAATTTTGGCAATTCGTTGCCCTATAGACTGGGTTAGATATTTAGGATTTGCTGGCATATTTTGGTTAGAAATAAGTTAGTGGTAATAAAACTCAAATAAAGCGACAATTACAAAAAGTGCAATAATGGCATATCGGCTAATTTTTTTTAAGGGTGCCAAAATGATAATTAAACTGCCAATGGTCATAAGCTGGATAAAAAACATTAAAGTTCCACAACACAATGATTGTGTAAACAGCCAAAGAGCGTAGGCTAATACAAGAAGTCCCAAGCCCATAATCTTGGTTGGTTTGGGATTACTCTTCATCCATTTTTCAAAACCTAAATCATAAGATAAAGTGGCTCTTTTTGAAGTATAATAAAGGGTATAAAAAGCTAAAAAAACGATAAGACTTGCAATTGTTATCATGATTTTATGAATTTAAAAACACCTTTCCGGTTGAACAGAAAGGTGTTTTTTGTTTGTTTTATTAGAATCTGTAAGTAAAACTTGCAGCGAAAGTTCTAGGATCTTTTGGGTGAATTGTTGACCATCCGTCGTAAATTTCCTCGTTTGTAAGATTGTTTACTTTAAGAGTGATTGAAAACTTTTCAGCCTGATAGAATAATGATGAATTTAATACTGTGTATTCAGGAATTGTAAATGTTCCTGCAGTTGTTCTGTTCATGATTTTATTGTCACCAACATAATTTCCTCCAAAACCTAAACCAAATCCTCTCATGAGGCCCTCAGTAAATTTGTAACTAGCCCAAAGGTTTGCCAGGTTTTGTGGTCCTGAACTTTCTGGTCTGTGATTTACGAAATCCGCATCACCAGCAGTTAAAACAGCATCGTTATAGCTATATCCAAGAATAATGTTTAAACCATTAATCGGGTTAGCAACAATCTCGGCTTCGAAACCTTTATTATGTTGTCCTCCATTTTGATATGAAGTTTGGTTGTTTGGTATGTTAGCAGGGTCTGAACTTGGTGTTTCAACCACATATACCTGATCTGCTACTTTAATGTCATAATAGCTGAAAGTCGCATAAACTTTATCTTTGAAAAGATTTAATTTTGTACCTGCTTCAAATTGATTGGCGTGTTCCGGATTGAATGTTTTTGGAGTTGAAATCCCATTTACGCGATCTGCACCCGGAGCTACGTTAGCAAAACCATTCATGTAATTTGCAAATACAGAAACTTTATCAAGAACGGGTTGGTATACTAAACCAAATTTTGGTGAAAAAGCAGTTTGATTGTAATTGTCAGCATCTGTCGAAAGATCTCCGGAGTTGATGAAACGATCTGCACGTAAACTTACCATTGCTGATAAAGCAGGTGTAAAGTTGATTACATCTGAGAAATACGCGCTATAAACTTCTTGTTTGGTTTTGTTGTCGTTTCTCGGGCTATTACCAACAATTGCATCTGATCCCGCTTTTGTCAGATTTCCTGTGTCACCATTTGATGGACCAAAAACAGCATTAAAAGAAGCTAAGTTGTCTCCAATATAAATGGAACCATTGCCAAAGTATCCTGAACTATGATCTGTTGCTGTTCTTTTAAAGTAGTCAAAACCAACAACAATTCTGTTTCTAAGGCTTCCAATTTTAAAGTCTCCAATGAAATTTTGCTGAATATCTGTCGTTAAGTTTTGGTTGTCCTGATAGTTAAAGTATCTTGACAATACAATTCCTTCAGTTATAGTAGGATAGTATTGAGTTCCTTCATACAAATAAGCATAGTTTCCGGTTGATTTAGAAGAGCTTGTTGAAAAAGCAGTTTGTGAATGCCATTCATCAGAAATCTTATAATTCATTTGACCTTGTATATTATAAGAAGGTGTTTTTAATGTTAGTTCGTTACTCGTATAAGAACGATTGTTGTCGTATTTCAATTCAGAAATATTATGCACTCTTAAAGGGTATCCTCTGTCTAAAAAAAGCATCGTTGGGTTTGTTGTTTCGTTGCTCATAAACTCAGTATTTACCAGGAATGATAATCTGTCATTTACTTCGTAAGACAATGATGGAGCAATAAAAAAGGATTCTCTAAAGCCAGCATCCTGAAAGCTGTTTTGCTTGTTGTATGCCGAGTTAATTCTGAAATTTAAACTTTTTTTATCATTTAATGATGTATTAATATCTGCAGTAACACGGTTTAATCCGTAACTCCCAACAGTATAATTTAGCTCTGCACCAAATCCTTTAAAAGGTCTTTTTGTAGTGGTATTGATTAATCCTCCGTAAGAGATTAAGCTGCTTCCAAATAAAGTTCCTGATGGCCCTTTGATGATCTCAATTCTGTCAACATTTGCAGGATCTAAACTTCCGTTGGTGATACCTGGTAAACCATTTACCATTGTAGGCTGAACAGCAAATCCTCTCAGAGCGTAATATCCGGCACCATCTCCGCCACGACCAGTTGAAGCCCAAAGTTGCGTAATACCCGGTGCATTTTTTAAGGCATCATCAAAAGTAGTTACAACTTGTTCTTTTAAAACTTCTCCGGTAATAGTGGTATATACTTGCGGGTTTTCAAGATTTTTAAGGGGTAATCTTGATACTTGTTGGTTTTCTTTGCGGGCAAAATGATTTTTTCTTCCGTTGACCACAACTTCTGTTAACTCTTCTGAATTTGATATAAGTTTGAAATTTTCAGTTAGTTCTTCACCTTCTTTTACAGTAATCTTTTTTTCAGTTGAAGTATATCCTACACCGGAAACTTTTAAAGTGTAAGTTCCGGGTTTTACATTTTTTAATTTGTAATTACCTTGTTCGTCTGTAGTGGTTCCAAATCTTGTTCCTTTTAAAGCTAGAGAGATGCCTTCAGGAGATTCATTATCGCTTAAAGATATTTGACCTTTAATGATTGCTTTTTCTTGTGCCGAGATTGTAGTTGCAGCTAATAGAAAAAAACAAAAACTCAAAAAAGAAATTGTGAATTTATATTTCATTTTTATTTAGAATTGATTTTAATAGCGCAAATTTAATTGTTGAAGACCAACTACGCAAGCTATTCTTATTTATTCTAAATAAAATATTTTTTAAAGGGTAAAATTTACGTTTATTTAAAAAATTAACACCTTAAGCTAAAATTAAGCCAATATTAAGAAAAAAAACCTGTTCAAATCAATGAACAGGTTTTAAAGTATTGTTGAAAATTATTACAATTACAATTCTAAAGCACGTTTAGCATCGCCATTCATTAATAATTCTAATGGGTTTTCTAATGCTTCTTTAACCGCAACTAAGAAACCAACAGACTCACGTCCGTCGATAATTCTGTGGTCATAAGAAAGTGCCACGTACATCATTGGGTGAATTTCAACTTTTCCGTTTACAGCAATTGGGCGCTCAATAATATTGTGCATTCCTAAAATTCCTGATTGTGGAGGATTGATAATTGGAGTACTTAGCATACTTCCAAAAACACCACCATTAGTAATAGTGAAAGTTCCTCCAGTCATATCATCAACAGTAATCTGACCATCACGGGCTCTAAGTGCTAATCTTTTAATTTCAGCCTCAATTCCGCGGAAAGATAAGTTTTCAGCATTACGAACTACAGGTACCATTAAACCTTTTGGTCCTGAAACTGCGATTGAAATATCAGCAAAATCATAAGCTACTTTATAATCACCATCCATCATTGAGTTAACATCAGGGAATAATTCTAAAGCTCTGGTAACTGCTTTTGTAAAGAAAGACATGTAGCCTAAACCAAGACCGCCATGTTTTGCTTTGAAAGCATCTTTGTATTCATTACGAATCAAGTTGATTGGCGTCATGTTAACTTCGTTGAAAGTTGTTAACATTGCAGTTTCGTTTTTGGCAGCAACTAATCTTTCTGCTACTTTACGACGTAACATTGATAATTTTGTACGCTCAGATCCACGGTTTCCTCCAGTTGGAGTTCCCATAGAAGGTACTGCATTTACAGCATCATCTTTAGTGATTCTTCCGCCTTTACCAGTTCCTGAAACAGTTGCTGGTGCTATGTTTTTTTCGTCTAATATTTTTCTTGCTGCCGGAGATGGGGTTCCTGCTGCATAACTTGTAGCTGCCGGAGCTTGTACCGGAGCTGTTTTTGGTGCCTCTGCTTTTACTTCTGCTTTTGGTGCTTCTGCTTTTGGAGCCTCTGCTACTGGTGCGGCCGGAGCGTCACCTGCAGGTTTTACACCGTCAGTATCAATTAAACAAACTACAGCTCCTACAGCAACTGCATCACCTTCTTCTGCTTTTAGCGTAATAATTCCGCTCATTTCAGCCGGTAATTCAAGAGTTGCCTTGTCTGAATCTACTTCAGCAATAGCTTGATCTTTCTCTACATAATCTCCGTCTTTTACTAACCAAGTTGCAATTTCAACTTCTTTTATTGATTCCCCTGGTGATGGGACTTTCATTTCTAAAATCATCTTATTTTTTGTTTAAGGTTTTTATGGTTTCAGGTTTCAGGTTGTTAAACCTGAAACCTGAAACTTGAAACATTCTTTTTATCTGAATAAATTTTTATCGAATACCATTCTAATTGCATCTGCATGACGGCGTTTTGCACGTGTGTAACTTCCTGATGCAGGTGCAGCGTAAGCTTTTAACGAAGCTAATCTCCATTTTACAAGATCAAAGTTCATTAACATAAAGCTGTAAGCTCCCATGTTTTTAGGCTCTTCCTGTGCCCAAACATAATCATCGGCATTTGGATATTGTGCAATAATTGCTTTTAATTGCTCCACTGGTAATGGAAATAATTGCTCGATACGAACAACTGCAACGTCATTTCTTCCGTTGTTTTCTCTTTCAGCAACAATGTCATAGTAGAATTTACCAGTAACAAAAACTAATGTTTTTACTGCTTTTTTATCTACTGTATTATCATCAATTGTTTCCTGGAAACTTCCTGATGCTAATTCATCTACTGTAGATACACATCTTGGATCACGCAATAAACTTTTTGGAGAGAAAACCACCAAAGGTTTACGGAAATTTGTTTTCATTTGTCTTCTTAACAAGTGAAAGAAGTTGGCTGGCGTTGTACAATCGGCAACATACATGTTTTGTCTTGCACAAAGTTGTAAGTAACGTTCCATTCTTGCAGAAGAGTGTTCTGCACCTTGTCCTTCATATCCATGAGGCAATAATAAAACAATACCATTTTGATTGTTCCATTTGTCTTCACCACATGAAATGTATTGGTCAATCATGATTTGGGCTCCATTAGAGAAATCTCCAAATTGTGCTTCCCAAATAGTTAAGGCTTTTGGATTTGCCAATGCATATCCATAATCAAAACCAAGAACACCGTACTCAGATAAAAGAGAATTGAATACTCCGAATTTTCCTTTTTTGTTTTCAATAGCATCCAATAAAATTACTTCTTCTTCAGAATCTTCTACTTTAACTACGGCATGACGGTGAGAGAATGTGCCACGCTCTACGTCCTGACCTGAAATACGAACGTCAAATCCTTCTGTTAAAAGTGAACCGTAAGCTAGTGCTTCTGCAGTTCCCCAATCAAGAGTGTTGTTGTCGTATCCTGCTTTTCTGTCTGTAACAATCTTAGTTATTTTATTGATAAACTTCTTGTCTTCAGGTAATGTTGAGATTGTATTTATGATAGAATCCAATCCTTTTCTGTCAAAAGTAGTGTCTACTTTTTCAAGCATTTGAGTGTCTGTTACCTGAACAAATCCGTCCCATTCGTTTTTCATGAATGGCGTTATAATCGTCAAATCTTTTTTACGGGAAGCTTCTAAATTCTCTTCCATTAAAGATTTGTATTCTTTTTCTAAAGCATTTACATAAGAAGCATCGATTACGCCGTCAGACAATAATTTCTCTGCATAAATATCTCTTGGATTTTTATGTTTTGCGATGATTTTATATAAAACCGGTTGTGTAAAACGAGGTTCGTCACCTTCGTTATGACCGTATTTTCTATATCCTAATAAATCGATAAATACATCACGTCCAAATTGCATTCTGTAATCTAATGCAAAAGATACAGCGTGTACCACAGCTTCAGCATCATCAGCATTAACGTGTAAAACGGGTGAAAGTGTTACTTTGGCAACATCTGTACAATAAGTAGAGGAACGGGCGTCTAAATAATTAGTGGTAAAACCAACCTGATTGTTAATTACGATATGGATTGTTCCTCCGGTTTTGTAACCGTCAAGCTGAGCCATCTGAATGATTTCATACAAGATACCCTGACCTGCGATTGCAGCATCTCCGTGAACGGCGATCGGTAAAACTTTAGAGAAATCATCAGCATAATATTTATCTTGCTTAGCTCTTGTAATTCCTTCAATTACAGCTCCAACTGTTTCTAAGTGAGAAGGGTTTGGTGCTAAATTGATGTTTATATTTTTTCCAGTTCTTGTTTTTTTGTCAGCTGTAAGACCCAAGTGGTATTTTACGTCACCATCAAAATATTCCTGATCGTAGTCTTTACCGTCAAACTCGCCAAAGATATCCTGAGTTGATTTTCCAAAGATGTTTGCCAAAACGTTCAAACGGCCACGGTGCGCCATTCCCATTACGAATTGTTCAACACCTTTTTCTGCTGCTTGTTCGATCAAAGCGTCTAAAGCCGGAATAATAGATTCTCCACCTTCCAGTGAGAACCTTTTTTGACCTACATATTTAGTATGCAGGAAGTTCTCGAAAGAAACGGCTTGATTTAATTTATTTAAGATAGTTTTCTTTTCTTCAGAAGAGAAATTAGGCTGATTTACATTGACAGCCAGTTTTTCCTGAATCCATTTTACAACGCCAGGGTTTCTGATGTACATATATTCAATACCAATATGCTGGCAGTAAATAGATTTAAGTCTCGTTACAATATCTTGTAAAGTAGACGGCGCCACTCCAATTGTTTGAGCGGCATCAAAAACTGTAGAAAGATCAGCAGTTGTTAATCCGAAATTTTCAATATCTAAAGTCGGAGACGAAGTTCTACGGTCACGAACAGGGTTTGTTTTGGTAAACAAGTGCCCTCGGGTACGGTATCCATCAATTAATTTTAGAACATTAAATTCTTTTTGCAGTTTTTCTGAAACCTGACTGTAATCTGTGTTTGGGCTAGTCACATACTCAACAATTTGTTGAACTGGATTTTCGTCATTATAAGTCGTCTGTCCAAAGTCGAAACCCTGAAAAAAACTTCTCCAGCTTGGCTCAACGCTGTCTGGGTTTACTAAATATTGATCATATAATTGTGCGAAAAACTCTGTATGCGCTGCATTTAAAAATGAAAACCTATCCATAATATTAGTGAATATACTTTTTGTTAAATAGAATGGCAAAAGTACAACAATCGCATTTATTTAAATCTTTTTTTTACGTACTTTTACGTAAAAATTTGTTAAAAATAGACTCAACTATGAATAATAATCAAATTTCAATCGTTTTCAAATCTTTTTTTGTGATTTTGGCGGTGGTGTTTTCGGGTTCTGTAATTGGGCAGCAAAAATACGTTATAGATAACCGTAATCATTTTTGGGATAAAGTACAATTTGGAGGAGGTCTTGGTCTGGGAATTGGTTCCGGGTATACCGATATCTCTGTAATGCCAAGTGCCATTTATAATGTAAACGAAATTGTGGCCGTGGGTGTCGGCTTACAGTTTGGTTACTTATCCTCTAAAAGTTATTACAACTCTTTTGTTTATGGAGGAAGTCTGGTGGGACTTGTAAACCCGATTCCGGAAATTCAGTTGTCTGCAGAGTTAGAACAAGTTCGTGTAAATACAGATTATAATTCTACGCCATACCGACCAAGTTACTCCGATAATTATTGGAATACAGCTTTGTACCTTGGAGCGGGTTACAGAACCGGAAATGTTACCATTGGGGCAAAATATGATGTCTTGTATAATGCGCAAACCAGTCTTTACGGATCTGGATTTATGCCTTTTGTGAGAGTTTATTTTTAGAGGTGCTAAGGTTCTGAGATGCTAAGCTTCTAAGTTTTTAAATTTTGAAAGATTGAGAAAATATATTTTTATAATTATAGCAATTATTATTTCGAGTTGTAATAATGCTAAGAAAGCAGAAGTTGTAGATACAAAAGTTATAAAAGAATTAAGACCTTTTTTTGATACTGATAGAATCGATCATTATTATCTGGATTCTTCCAAAAGGGAGTTTGAACATTCTTCCACTGATAATATTGCACAGGGAGAAAAGAAAAAGGAATTCTCTAGTTTTTTTTACGGATACTATCCTGAAGTTATTCCAAATAAAAATTTTGAAAATCTTTTGTTGAAATACAGTTATAAAAAATCAAACCTGTCTGTTAAACAAGAAAAAGATATTGAAAATATATTTAGGGAAAAAGATTCCTTGCAAACTAGCGGTTATGCGTGCATTCCTGAATATCGCGATATTTTTATTTTTAAGAAGAAAGAAAAAACAGTTGGAATAGCAAAAATCTGCTTTAAATGTGGTCGTTTCCAGATTATAGGAAGTAAATTAGATGTTGGCGGATTTGGATTATGGTCCGAGTTAGATAAATTGAAAAATATTGTCAGACCAAATAGTAAAAACGTAGAAAATTAATATCTTATCAGGTTATCTTTCTATTTTAGTAACTACGAATTAATGCCGTTTTTCTCTTTGTGAACGATTATTATTCATTTTGTAATCGCAAAAAAATCAGATAAAAAGTAGAAATATCAACAAAAAAATAAAATTCAACAAATGGGAGAATATCCAGAAGAGATAGATTTATTTCAAAAAACAATAGGAAGTTTAAAAGGAATAGAAAATGTTAGCAGCGGTATTGATAATTTAGAAGGAATAAAAGGTTCTGACTTGGGTGATGTATCACTTTCTCATCTACCGCTTGCCACTTTATTAAGAACAGATGGCGGACTGAAAGATGAAGTAATGTTACAATTCGAATTCACATTAGATAAATCTTCTGGTAGTTTAATCTCGTTAGAATTTCTGTCCTGGTTTTTTCGTGACCAGGCAAGAGGTGGTGTATTGATTCAATTAAGGCCATTTGCGCTTCCCCCAAAAACGGCTGATCGTTTTCAGATAGGGGAAACATTAAAGTTTCATATCGATTATTTTATTGAAGATGCCCCCGAATCTTTGCAACCAATTTTAGATAAAGTTTTAAGTTTAAACAAGTCGCTGGAAATGTTTATTAAGCTATATGAAATACCAACAAAGGATTAAAAATAAAACTTAGCAACTTAGAATCTCAGCCACTTAGCAACTTTACTTAGAATAATGCTTCCTAAACCAAACTTTCTGCCACTCTCTTTTTAAAATCAAAAAGGCAACCTGTTCAGCCAGAACTACTAAATCAGATCCGTCTAGTTTTTTGATTTCACTTTCTGAAACATCAATAATATAAAGGAGGTTCAGATATTCAGCAAATTTGTACTGAATCATTCGGTAGATTTTTTCGTGGAGCTGAATTTTTAATTCATCGGGAGAAATGCTCATCGGAAAATCAATTCCTTCATTGGCCAAATTAAAGTCTTTATTGATTTGTTCAATAAGGCTCAGATATAGATTTTCTTTTTCGGCATCAGCCAATAAAAAATCGGTATTTTCAGGAATCGGAAACATTGATGCTTTTTAAGATTGTCGCAAAGTTAAAACTAAAAAATCATTTAACTGTCGATTCACGCTCAATGATTCTTGTAGGAAGTTCAATAATTTGATGTGTTACCGGTCGATGCTCTTTTATGTCTACAATTTCATCAATTAAAAGGGAAACTGCCTGATGTCCCATTTCGAATCCGGGCTGATCTATGGTAGTTAATTTAGGAGAAATAACGGTACTCATAAACCAATTGCTGAACCCAAAAACGGCCACTTGTTCAGGAGTTTTGATTCCGGCTTCATTAAAATATTTAATAATTCCTATGGCAACTAAATCCGTAATGGCAAAAATGGCATCGATATCCGGGTTTTCGGTCATTATTTTTTGGGCATTTTCATAGCCATCTTCAAAATCTGTATTGTTGTCACAAACGTACACCAATTTCGAATCGTATTCAATTCCGTGTGCTTCAAGCGCTCTTTTATAACCTAAAAAACGATCGATCGAGTTTTGCGGAACATAAGAACCTCTAAAATGGGCAATTCTTTTATATCCTTTATTAATAAGGTAAGAAACAGCATCAAAAGCTGCTTTAGCATCATTAATCACCACTTTGGAACAGTCAACTCTTTTGGCAATTTTATCAAATAAAACAACAGGTGTGTTTTTTCGAATGGCTTCATTAATATGAGTGAAATCGTCTGTTTCATTGGAGAGTGACATTAAAACGCCGTCAACTCGTTTTTGAATTAGTAAAGCGAGCTGCTTTTTCTCCAGTTCATATTTTTCGTTTGATTGTAATATAATGACCAAATATCCTCTTTTTTCGGCTTCTTCGAGAATACCATTTAATACACTCGAAAAAAAGTGATGCACCGTAGCCGGAATAATAACACCAATAGTTTTGGTTTCATTGGTTCTCAGGTTAACTGCAACAGAATTAGGGATGTAATTCATTGTTTCTGCCATTTCAAGAACTCTGGCGCGCGTAGACTTACTAATATCCGTATATCCTTTTAACGCTTTTGAAACCGTAGTAACCGAAATTCCCAGTGCCGAGGCTATATCTATTAATTTTGTGTCATTCATGAAATAAAAGTACTAAAAATAAACTGTATTGATAAGTTTTTAAGTTCCGAAAACGTTTTAGGTCTTTTCGAAAACGTTTTCGATTTTTAATTCGTAAATTCCTTTGTGATTTGTAGTTAAGTTTGACAGTGATAACCATAATTACTAACTAACCGAACAAAAAAATGAAAAAGCTACACCAGTATTTAGGTACATTATTTTTAATGTTTTGCCTATTTTTTTTACCCAATAAAGGGTTTGCCCAAAATACCAATACAGTTTCCGGAAAAGTGCTTGACGATAGCGGAGTAACCGTTCCCGGAGCAAATGTATCGATTAAGGAAACAGGCATAAGTACCGTTACAGATGAAAACGGGGGATATTCGTTCTCGAATGTCGAAGCCGGAACCTATACTATTATAGCAACCAATGTGGGATATAAAACTTTCGAGAAAAAAATTGCCATAAAACAAGGAGAATCTCTCGAGGTAAATTTATTGCTTGAAGGAGAATCACAAAGTTTAAAAGAAGTTGTAGTGACAGGATCGTCAACACCAAGATCTAAACTCGAATCGAGTGTTGCAATTACGACAATGGGCGCCAAAGCAATCGAAGACAGAGCGCCGTCAAGTACAGCGGCATTGCTTCAAACCATTCCCGGATTTGTAGTAGAAGCATCTGGAGGGGAAATAGGAAATAACCTTTTCGCAAGAGGAATTCCGTCTGCGGGAGCTTACGAGTATGTACAAATTCAGGAAGACGGATTACCGGTTTTTGAAGATGGGGCTTTGCAATTTGCCAATGCTGATACTTTTTACAGACTTGATGAAACGGTAAGCAAAATGGAAGCCGTTCGTGGAGGTTCTGCCTCAATTTTTGCCAACAATGCTCCCGGAGGGATTATCAATTTTATTTCTAAAACGGGACAGAATGATTTTCAGGGAAGAGCAAAATTCACCACATCAGATTACGGAATGTTCAGAACTGATCTTAATTTATCAGGCGCTTTAATTCAGGATAAATTATTTTTTAATGTTGGAGGTTTTTACAGAGCGGATAACGGAGTTAGAAACACAGGATTTACAGCCAATAAAGGCGGACAAATAAAAGGAAACATTACCTATAAATTTGATGACGACGATTATCTAAGAGTAAATTTCAAGCATCTTGATGACAGAAACACATTCTATTTGCCAATTCCGCTAAAGAGTACTAACGGAAAAGTAGAAGGAATTCCCGGATTTAACCCGAATTACGGAACGTTGACTTCAGTAAATTTAAGTCACTTAAATGTGCCTCAATACGGTGGTGGAACTTTTAGCGCAGATTTAGAAGATGGTTCTCATCCCATTATCAACTCTATTGGAGCTGAATTCAAAAAGAAAATATCGGAGAAAGTAACGTTCAAAAATGCTTTTAAAAATACCAATATCGATTTGAATTATAATGCCATTTTCCCTAATGGAGGTCCGTGGACACAAGATGCTTATGCAACAAGCGTTCAAAATACAACGGCTAGTAATCTGACATATTCTTATGTAGATAACGGACAAAAGCTGGATCCAAATGCTTTGATTATGAGAGCAGATCTTTGGCATATCGAGAAAAAAATGAACAATTTCGCAAACAATTTCTCTTTCAATTTTGATTTAGATCCTGTAAAATTAACAGCCGGTTATTATTATTCGAACTGGAAATCGAATCAATACTGGAACTGGAATTCGTATTTAGTAGGCGTTTCAGATAATCCGAGATTGTTAAATGTAAAAGACAATACTACCGGAGTTGATCATACCTGGAATGGGGTAGAAAGAATTACCTGGTTAGAAAGAGATGCACAAACTAAAGGACTTTTGAATGACATTTATGCTGATGCCGAAATTAAGGCAACAGATAATCTGACTTTCAACGCAGGTTTAAGATACAACAAAGACAAATATTCAGGTTACAGGGACAACGCCAGATTTTTTGCGGAAAATTTAGGGATTTTAGACAACAATACAGCTGATGATGCAGTGACAACGGTAAAAGGAAATCCATATACATACTGGAGATATGATGTAAGCGAATGGTCGTATACTGCGGCGGCAAATTATAAATTTAATGATAAAATGGCTTCATACGCTCGTTACAGCCATGGTTTTAGATCTCCAATCGAAGAATCTTTTTACGATAATGCGGCTGATTTAAGCAAACTTCAAAATACCGAGGTAAATCAAATCGAATTAGGATATAAATATTCCGGTTCATTCTTCTCTGTAAATGCGAATTTATTTCATATGGGGCTGAAAAATGTTGCTTTCACGGATATTTTATCTGACGGGTCTTCTGAAAATAAATTTGCTGACGTAAACAATATTGGTCTTGAAGTAGAAACCAATGCGAGATATGAGTTTGTAAAACTGAATTTTACCTTCACCGTTCAAAAACCGGAGTATGATAATTTTACAGGAACAAATGCAGACGGTTCTACTTTTGATTTTAATGGAAACACAGCCAGAAGAATCCCTAAATTTTTCTGTAACCTAAGACCGGAAGTAGATATTACAAAAGATCTTACAGCTTATGTTCAGTTCTCTTATTATGATAAAAAATACACAAATCAGGATAACAAACAAGTTTTGCCTGCTTATAAAGAAGTGGGTGCAGGTTTAAGTTATAGATATAATAATCTTCGTTTTGCAGTTGATGCTTCGAACTTATTCAACGAAATTGGTTTAACAGAAGGAGATCCAAGACAAACAACATCTGCGGCAAGCGATGTGTTTATGGCAAGACCTATTTTAGGACGCGCCTTCAGATTTTCTGTAGCGATTAATTTCTAAATTTATATAAACGGTTTGGATATAATCTGCAAAAAATATTAAACACATAGGAACATAGATTTTTATAGTTTAAAAAAAGAGCGAAAAAGAAACTAGTTTCTACACATAGCTATGTGAGTTAATGTAAGTGAAATGCCTTTTGAACGCAAACCAAGCTATGTTTCTATGTGTTAAAAATTACAAATTATATACGGTAACGTAGAGGCGCACAGCAGTGCGTCTCCGCACCGTAATCCCAAAGCAAAGACAAATAAAAAAAATGAAAAACATAGGAATTAAAATCTCACTTTACCTCAATTATTTTGTCTTCGCTATTTTATTAAACAGCGTAGGTATTGTGATTTTAAAATCGCAAAAAAATTACGGAGTTGATGAAGTTCAGGCAAGTATTCTGGAAGCGTTTAAAGACATGCCTATTGCCATTGTATCTTTTTTTATTGCGTCTTTTTTACCAAGAATAGGGTATAGAAAATCGATGCTTATCGGTTTGGGTTTGGTGACTCTGGCTTGTATTTCTATGTATTTTGGAAACTCTTTTGACAATGCTAAAATTCTTTTTGCAATCGTTGGGGTTTCATTTGCCCTGATCAAAGTTTCGGTGTATTCATTGATTGGAACTGTGACCGAAACCAAGAAAGAACACAACGCTTTGATGAGCAGTATCGAAGGTTTTTTTATGGTGGGGATTGCGTTGGCTTATTTTTTATTTCCGGCGTTTAATCATGAAGAAGACCCTGATTCATGGTTGAATGTATATTGGTTTTTAGCAGCATTATCGTTCTTGTCATTTCTGTTTTTATTTTTTGTAAAATTCAAAGAACCCGAAGTTTCGGCAGGAGCCAATCTTAAAGATGATTTCCTGCAAATGTTCCGATTAATGGCAAAATTACTTACCGTTATTTTTGTGATTAGCGTCTTTTTGTTTGTCATGATTGAGCAAGGAATACTTTCGTGGCTGCCAACATTCAATACAAAAGTGCTTTATTTACCGGAGAATATCAGTATTATGATGGCAAGTATTCTGGCTATTTCATTAGCTGTCGGGAGGATGATTGCAGGTATTGTGACCAAAAAAGTAAACTGGATCTGGGTTTTAAGTTTCTGTATCTTTTCTGCCATGCTGATTGTGATTTTTGTACTTCCAAAAACAGTTGGATTAGAAGTTAAGAATATCAATACACTTTCAGATATTCCTTTAATAGGTTTTGCATTTCCTTTAATAGGCTTGTTTATTGCACCTATTTATCCGTTACTAAATTCGATTGTATTGAGCGCTTTGCCTAAAAACCTGCAAAGCTCCATGACCGGATTAATTGTCATTTTTTCTGCTCTTGGCGGTACATTAGGTTCCAGAATAACAGGATGGCTGTTTAAAAATGAAGGACCGGAAAAAGCCTTTTATTTTACCTTAATTCCAATGTCTTTATTATTAATATCCTTTTTTATTCTTAAAAAAATAACTGCAAAAGATGAAATTTAAATTACATATAACCCAAACGATCGAAAAATTATTAGCTCAGGAAGATACTGATGGCGATAAGAAAATAACGATTGATGATGATGGGCCAAAAAAGTTTTTATTACATGATGAAAACGGAAATTCGGCATTGATTGAAGGAACTTATCAGCTTTCGAATTTGTTGCAGGAACTGGCTTTGGCCAAAAAAAACAATACTGAGTTTGCCGAAATCAATCTGGATCAAATCACAGAAGATCCTGTAAAAAGAATTTCAGGAAAAATAAAAAACCTGTATTGGAAAGGCCTTACCCGAACTATTGATGCTGATGGCGTAAAGAAAATCCTGGAAGACAATAAGATCGAAAACGAATTGGCGTATTTGTATGTGCCTTTTGGCGACGAGATCGTTTTTGATTATTTCAGGAAATTAGAAGCTGTAACTCCAAAATTGAGAGTGGTGCAAATGCCTAAAAACATTTCACCCGAATATGTTTTGTCACTGAACAAAAAGCCCGGGATTTTAGCTTTGGCACTTCAAATTAAGAATAATGAAATTTCAGGAGTTCCGTTTGTGGTTCCTGGCGGAAGGTTCAACGAAATGTACGGTTGGGACAGTTATTTTATTGCCAAAGGGCTTTTAATCGATGATAAAATCGAGCTTGCCTTAGGTATTGCAGAGAATTTCAAATATCAGATTGATCATTACGGAAAAATCTTAAATGCCAACCGAAGCTATTATCTGACCCGCACGCAGCCACCGCTTTATACATCGCTCATTAGGGATGTTTTAGAGAAATCGAATCCTGATATTTTCTGGATCGAAAGGCATCTGAAAACAGCCATAAAAGAATATAAAACTGTTTGGATGGAAGAAGGCAAACGACTTACGGCAAATGGATTAAATCGGTATAAAGCAGAAGGAATCGGACTTCCGTTTGAAGTTGAAGAAGGTCATTTTGATGATATTCTGGAGCAATATGCGCCAAAGTACAATTTGTCTACGCGAGAATTCGAAAAGAAATATCTCGAAAGAGAAGTGGTCGATGAAGAACTGGATAAGTACTTTATTCACGATCGCAGTATGCGCGAAAGTGGTCATGACACCACCAATAGACTGGTTGGTGTTTGTGCCAATTTAAATACTGTTGCCATAAATAGTTTGCTTTATAAATATGAAACAGACATTGCGTTTTTGATTAAAAAGTATTTTAAAGACGAGTTTCAATATTTTGAAGATAAATCTTTCTCCAGTGAATATTGGCTTTCGAAAGCTGCTTCAAGAAAAGAAAAGATAAATGAATTATTGTGGAATCCCGAAAAAGGAATTTATTTCGACTATGATTTTGTAAACGAAGAGCAGCACTTTTTTGAAGCCGCTCCAACATTTTATCCGCTTTGGGCAAAAATAAGTACTCCTGAACAAGCAGAAATTTTGGTAAAAAAGACATTACCAAGGTTTAAAATGAAAGGAGGAATTGCAGGAAGCACCAAAGAATCGATTGCCGGTGTAGACGAAAATGCGCCAATACGCCAATGGGATTATCCGTTTGGCTGGGCGCCGCATCAAATGCTTTTATGGGAAGGTTTATTGAATTATAATTTCAACAAAGAAGCGCAGGAAATGGTCTACCGCTGGCTTTGGCTGATTACCAGAAACGCCGTTGATTATAACGGAACTATTCCGGAGAAGTTTGATTTGTCGATAAGTTCACACAAAATTTTTGCCGAATACGGAAATGTAGGAACCGAATTTGATTTTATAACCGAAGAAGGTTTTGGCTGGATGAATGCTTCGTATCAATACGGACTGACAATTTTAGAAGATGATTTAAAACAAAAATTATCTGATTTGGCTGATCCTGATGAACTATTTTAAGACACTTAAATGACAAAGCTAACAGGTTTTAAAATCTGTCGGGTTTACTCTGCGTAAAAAAAACAGCCACAGATTAAAGGATTTCAGGGATTAAATCAGAGGAAATCTTTTAATCTGTGGCTTAAATTTTATTTGTATTTAAGTTCTGTGCCAAACCTAACAGGTTTTTAAAACCTGTTAGGTTTCGTATCAGGAAACTATACTTTTCTTCCCATTAAGTTCTCGCCAAAAGTTCTCAGAATATCTTTCTTTTCGGCGTTAATATCCATTTTTTCCAAAGTTTCAAAAGCTCTGAAAGTGTACATTTCTATAGCCTCCTGCGTCGCTTTTGAAGCACCTGAATCATTAAAAATGGTTTTTGCAGTAGCTATTTTATTAGTATTGTCCTCTAGCTGCAAACTGAATAATTGCTCTAATTCAGTAGCTTTTTCAGCTGATGAAAATTCTCTTGCTTTCAGGTATAAATAAGTCTTTTTATTTTCAATAATATCTCCTCCAACCTGTTTTCCAAAAGTTTCGGGATCTCCAAAAGCATCCAGATAATCATCCTGGAGTTGGAAAGCCAGTCCTAAATTCAATCCGAAATCATAAATTAAATCGCCTTCTTTTTCAGAAGTTTTAGCTACAATGGCTCCCATTTTCATAGCTGCTGCTACTAAAACAGCCGTTTTATATTCGATCATTTTAAGATATTCCGGAATGGTAACATCGTTTCTTTTTTCAAAATCAACATCCCATTGCTGTCCTTCGCAAACTTCAAGGGCGGTTTTGCTAAATAATTTTGCTAAGTCCCTAAAAACAATTGGATCGTATTGTTCAAAATATTGATAGGCAAGGATAAGCATTGCGTCTCCGGAAAGAATTCCGGTATTCAAATCCCATTTTTCGTGCACGGTTTCCTGTCCTCTTCGCAAAGGAGCATCATCCATAATATCATCGTGGACCAGTGAAAAATTATGAAAAACTTCAACAGCCATTGCAGCCGGAAGGGCCACTTTATAATCAGTGTCAAAAACTTCCGAAGCCATTAAAGTTAGTACAGGACGCATCCGTTTTCCGCCAAGACCTAAAATATATACAATGGGATCGTAAAGGTTTTTAGGCTCTCTGTTAATGCTTTGTTTTTCTAAATAAGTGATAAAAAAATCCTGGTATTGGCTAATATCGTGCATAAAATTTAATCTGAATTGCGAGGCTCAAAGATACGATTCATTATGAATTATTCCTTTTTTAAAATTTTAAATGATAGTTTCCATCTGAAAATGGCTCCAAATCCGTTAATTTCTAAGGGATTAGAATTTTTTCTAAAAAAACTTGGAAACTTTTTTGGTGTTTAGAGTTTCCTGTCTATATTTGCACCGTTAAATGGAAACTCCGAACACTAAAAAAGTTTCCGCAAGAGATTTGGGTAATTTATAAACTCAATTAAATCAAATATTTATGAAAACAACATGGACCTTAGATTCTAGCCAATCAGATGTTTTAATTAAAATGAGACATTCGATAATTGCCTATATGGGAGGAACTACCAATAAATTTGATGGATACGTGAACATTGAAGACAATGAAATTGAAGATGCTTCGGTTGAGTTTTCTTTAGATATCAATAACAAAAAAGATAGTTTTCAACAGATCGATACGTATTTGCAACTTCAGGATTTTTTCGATGTAGATGAACATCCTATTATTAGTTTTAAATCGACTTCCTTTCAAAAAGTAAACAATAACATCAATTTCTTTAAAGGAGATTTAACCATTAAAGATGTGACCAGAGTAGTAGAGCTTGATGCTGAGTTTATTGGTGTTAACAATTATAACGGGGAGAAAAAAGTTGCTTTTGAAATCAAAGGAGATATCAAACGTCAGGATTTTGGCCTAGACTATAATTCGTATAATCATAACGGAGGGTTAGCGCTTGGAAAAGACATTAAACTTATCGCAAATTTAGAGTTCAGTATATAAATCTTACATAATGTATAAGTTAATGTAAAATTATTACAAATATTACGGAAACTATTTTTCTGATTTTAGTTTCCTAAGTATATTTGTGATGCAATTCGAAAATTAAAATGAAAGAGAAAATTATATCAAAAGCAAGTGAGTTGTTTTTAAAACTGGGTTTTAAAAGTGTTACCATGGATGATATTGCAGGAGAAATGTGTATTTCGAAAAAAACGATTTATAAATATTTCTGTAATAAAGAAGTGCTGATAGAAGAAAGTACGTCTACAGTTCATAAACAGGTACATGAAGTTATTGATACCATTGTAGCGAAAGATTATAACGCGATTCATGAGAATTTTGAAATTAGAGAAATGTTTCGCGATATGTTTAAAAATGCAACAGATACATCGCCTCTATATCAGTTAAAAAAACATTATCCTGAAATCTATCAAAACATAATGACTCATGAAATAGATCAGTGCAATCATTATTTCAGGGATAATATCTTAAAAGGAATTAAAGAAGATTTATACAGGGCAGATTTAAATATCGATTTGTATGTGAAATTTTATTATACCCTGATTTTTCATATTAATGCAACTACTGTCTCAGAAAGAGAAGCACAAAAAATAGAATTAGAAGCACTGGAATATCATACCAGAGCAATGGCAACAGAAAAAGGAATACTGGAATTAGAAAAACAACTTAAAAAAATTACTATTTAATCATCAATCTATGAAACGAATAATTCTTATATTTTTGTGTTCAATTGGCTTGTCTGCCAGCGCACAAGTCAAAACACTAACCCTGAAAGATGCTATTGTATATGCGCTTGAAAACAAAGCCGATGCAAAAAAAGCAAAATTACAGGTTGAAAATAGTGAGTACAAAATTCAGGAAGTACGATCAAGAGCGTTACCGCAAATTTCTGCGAACGGAAACTTAACTCATAATCCAATCATTCAAACGACAGTTATAGATGGTGCCGGATTTGGTCAGCCGGGAACTACGATTCAGGCAGCATTTGGTCAAAAATGGACTTCAACTGCAGGAGTTTCCTTAACGCAGACTATATTTGATCAATCTGTTTTTACCGGATTAAGAGCTGCGAGATCTACCCGCGAATTTTATCAGATAAACGATCAGTTAACAGAAGAGCAGGTAATCGAAAGAGTGGCTAATAACTATTACTCTGTTTATGTACAACGCGAAAGACTAACTTTATTAGACAGCAATTATGTGAATACTACTAAAGTTCGTGACATCGTAAAAGGACAATTTGATAATGGTCTGGCTAAGAAAATTGATTTAGACCGTATTGTTGTTAAAATGTCAAACATTGATACAGAACGTCAGCAAATTAAAAATCAAATTGCATTACAGGAAAATGCTTTAAAGTTTTATATGGGAATGCCTATCGAAACCTTAATTGAGATCCCTAAAGAAGAATTTGAAGTTGTTCCTGCTGCATTGACAGAAGTGCCAAATACAGAAAACAGAACAGAATACCTGCTTTTGAAAAAACAAGAAGAACTTTTAGTATTCAATAAAAAAGCTGTTGAAGCAGGATACTACCCAACGCTTTCTCTGACCGCAGGTTACAATTATATTGGACAAGGTCCGGAAATGCCGTGGTTTGCAAAACCTAAAAATGGAGTTTACTGGTCAGATTACTCTGCAATTGGTTTAAATCTACACGTACCAATTTTTACAGGATTTGGAACCCGTGCCAAAGTAAGACAGGCTGATGTAGAAATCAGATCGCTTCAGGAAGATATGAAAGACACCAAACTTTCACTTGATTTAGATTACAGAAACGCAATGGCTGATATCGAGAACAACCTTGTAACGATTCAAAATCAAAAAGAAAACATGCAGTTGGCAACTGAAATCCTAAGCAATACAAAAAACAATTATCTTCAGGGATTAGCATCACTAACAGACTTGTTAGATGCTGAAAATGCACAACTTGAAGCTCAAAATAACTATACCAGAGCAGTCTTGAATTACAAAATTGCCGAAGTAGCACTAATCAAATCAAAAGGCGAACTTAAAACTCTTATTAAATAACTAAACAAAATGAAGAAAACTATTATAACAATCGTAATCATAATTGCAGCGCTGGGTGTGATTGGATATGTCTTAAATAATAATAAGAAAGAGAATAAAGCAAAAACAGATATCGTGGCAGAAAAAAATGCTGCAGTTTCAGTAAAAGTAGCTCCGGTAAAAACAGAAGAAGTTTCATTGGATTTCGTGGCTAACGGAAACTTTCAGCCTATTCAACAATTGACTTTCTCTGCTGAAAAATCAGGAAAAGTAATTACTGTTTTAGCTAAAGAAGGTGATTACGTAAAAGTAGGACAGACTTTGTTAACAATGAGAGGTGATGTAATTAATGTAAGCGCACAACAGGCACAAGCCGTGTATCAAAATGCAAAATCAGATTACAGCCGTTACGAAAATGCTTTTAAAACGGGTGGTGTTACAAAACAACAATTAGATCAGGCAAAATTAGCGTTAACAAATGCTGAGTCCAGCCTGAAACAAGCGAACATTAATGTTGGAGATACCAGAGTAAAAGCTCCAATTAGCGGATTTATCAATAAAAAATACATTGAGCCGGGATCTATCTTAACAGGTATGCCTGCAACTGCATTGTTTGATATCGTAAACGTATCTAAATTAAAATTAGTAGTTACTGTAAACGAAAACCAGGTAGCTAGTTTGAAAAAAGGAGATAATGTAAAGGTAACAGCGAGTGTTTATCCTGATAAATCTTTCTCTGGAAAAATCACTTTTATTGCTGCAAAAGCTGATGAATCTTTGAATTTTCCTGTTGAAATTGAAATTACAAACAATGTAAACAACGACCTTAAAGCAGGTATGTACGGAACAGCAAACTTTGGTTCTAAACAACAAAAACAACATCTTATGGTTGTACCCAGAAATGCTTTCGTAGGAAGTGTGAGCAGCAACGAAATCTTTGTAGTGGATAAAGGGATCGCAAAATTAAGAAAAGTAACTGCCGGAAGAATTTTAGGAGATCAGGTAGAAATTATTAATGGGTTATCTGACGGAGAAACTGTAATTGTTACAGGTCAAATTAACTTACAAGACGGTAATACTGTAGAAATTATTAAATAATTTAAAGCATAAGCTACACGCCATAAGCACTATGCTTATGGCCTAAAGCCTACAGCCTAAAGCAAAATATATGAAATTAGCCGAAATATCCATAAAACGTCCGTCGTTGGTAATTGTATTGTTTACAATTCTAACACTTGGTGGATTGTTTAGCTACAGCCAACTGGGCTATGAGCTGATCCCGAAATTTGAACAAAACGTTATTACCATTTCTACTGTTTATCCTGGAGCATCTCCAAGTGAGGTAGAAAATACCGTAACCAAGAAAATAGAGGATGCGATCGCATCCCTGGAGAATGTTAAAAAAATTGACTCGAAATCATACGAAAGTTTGTCTATCGTTTCAATCACACTAACATCAAATGCAAAAGTCGATTTCTCTTTGAATGATGCACAGCGTAAAATAAACGCTATCATTAGTGATTTGCCGGATGATGTTAAAACGCCCGCATTGACCAAGTTCTCGCTGAGTGATTTACCAATTATGACATTGGGTGCCAATGGTAAAATGGACGAAGCGGCATTTTACGATTTAATTGATAAAAAAATTGCGCCTATTTTATCCCGTGTACAAGGTGTGGCTCAGGTAAATATCATTGGTGGTTCTGAGCGTGAAATTCAGGTAAATCTTGATGCTGTAAAAATGCAGGGTTACGGATTATCTGTTCCTCAGGTACAGCAAACTATTTTGACTTCGAACTTAGATTTCCCAACAGGAAACATCCAGACCCGTAATCAAAAAATATTAATTCGTTTAGCGGGTAAATATAAAAGTGTTACAGAATTAAGAAACTTAGTAGTTTCTTCTCAAAACGGAATTCAGGTTCGTTTAAGTGATATTGCCGATGTTCAGGATACGCAAAAAATTGCTGAAAAAATATCACGTGTAGATCAAAAAAGTGCTATTGTTTTACAAATCGTAAAACAATCTGATGCGAATGCAGTAGCGGTAAGTGAGCAATTATTGAAAACAATTGCGACTCTTGAAAAAGATTATAAAGTAAACCAGTTAAAACTAGAAGTTGCAAAAGACAGTACCGTGTTTACGCTTGAAGCTGCAGATTCTGTAGTTCACGATTTATTAATTGCGGTAGTTCTGGTAGCCTTTGTAATGTTGTTCTTCCTGCACAGTATTAGAAACTCATTGATTGTAATGGTGTCTATTCCGGCATCTTTGATTGCTACTTTTATTGGTATCTATTTAATGGGATATACCTTAAACTTAATGAGTTTATTAGGATTATCTCTTGTGGTTGGTATTCTGGTCGATGATGCGATTGTGGTCCTCGAGAATATTTATCGACATATGGAAATGGGTAAAAGCCGAATTCGTGCTTCTTATGATGGGACAGCAGAAATTGGCGGAACGGTAACTTCGATTACATTGGTAATTGTGGTAGTGTTCCTGCCTATTGCAATGAGTTCAGGATTGGTTTCTAATATCATTACGCAATTTTGCGTTACAGTAATTATATCTACTTTACTTTCACTTTTAGCGTCATTTACTATCATTCCTTGGTTATCATCCCGTTATGGTAAATTAGAGCATATTGAAGGAAAGAATTTATTTGGAAGAATTATTCTTGGTTTCGAAAGTTACTTAACACGTTTCACCAACTGGGTTTCTGAATTATTGACCTGGTGTTTAGATCACTATATCAAAACAATTTTAGTTGTTGTAGTATTGTTTTTTGGATCTACGATAGGTTTAATGGGTGGAGGTTTCATTGGAGGAGAGTTTTTCGCATCGTCTGATAGTGGAGAGTTCTTAGTACAAATCGAAATGCCAAAAGATGCTTCGTTAGAACAAACGAACTTCATGACTCAAAAAGCAGAGGCTTACTTAAAAGCACAGGAATACGTTCATAGCCAAATTACAACGGTAGGACAAACCAGTGAAGGTTTTGGAGCATCACAGGCTACAGCTTACAAAGCAGAGATTGACGTAAAAATGATCGAACAAAAAGATCGTACAGATGATGCTAACGTTTACGCTGCAAAAATCAAACGTAAGCTTGAGAAAGTATTGGTTGGAGCAAAAGTAAAAACCGTTCCTGTAGGTATCTTAGGTACTGCTGAAGATGCTACATTAGGATTAATCGTAACAGGTCCATCTACAGAAAGTGCTATGGCATTTGCTAAATTAGCTGAAGCTGAATTACGTACAATTCCCGGAACAACAGAGATTAAGTTAACAGTTGAGGACGGAAACCCTGAGATCAACGTTAAAGTAGATCGTGATAAAATGGCTGCTTTAGGATTAACACTTCAAACAGTTGGTTTAACGATGCAAACTGCTTTTAGCGGAAATACAGATGGTAAATACAGAGCAGGTGAATACGAATATGATATCAACATTCGATATAATGCATTCGACAGAAAAAGTATTACTGACGTTAGTAATTTGATTTTTATTAATGCGGCAGGACAACAAATTAAATTGTCTCAGTTTGCAGATATTACAGAAGGTTCAGGGCCTAGCCAGTTAGAGCGTAGAGATAAATCTGCTTCTGTAACGGTAAAAGGACAAAACGTTGGGGTTCCTTCAGGAACAATTGTTACACAATGGCAGGCTAAATTAGACAAGCTTAAAAAACCAGCTGGTGTAAACTATATCTGGGGTGGTGACCAGGAGAACCAATCTGAAGGGTTTGGTACTTTAGGAATCGCTTTATTAGCGGCAATTATCTTGGTTTACCTTGTAATGGTGAGTTTGTACGACAGTTTCGTTCACCCGTTTGTGGTATTGTTTGCTATTCCGCTTTCGTTCATTGGAGCGATGCTGGCCTTAGCATTAACAAACAACTCATTAAATATCTTTACTATTTTAGGTATTATCATGTTAATTGGTCTGGTGTGTAAGAATGCGATCATGCTTGTCGATTATACCAACCAGAGAAGAGCTGCAGGAGAATCAATCAGAACAGCGTTAATTCAGGCGAATCATGCTCGTTTACGTCCGATTTTGATGACTACGATTGCGATGGTATTTGGTATGTTCCCAATCGCATTAGCATCCGGAGCAGGAGCTGAATGGAAAAACGGATTGGCCTGGGTAATTATCGGAGGATTAATTTCTTCGTTATTCTTAACTCTTATCGTGGTTCCTGTTATTTATAACATCATGGAAAAAATAATTGCTAAAGTTAGCAAAGGAGAGAAAATCGATTACGAAGCTGAAATGGTGGCAGATTATACGCCAACAGAAGTGAGTGAAGATGGTTTTAATCCTAAACATACCCATTAATTGATTTAATTTTAGACTGAAAAATCCCAAATTCCTTACGGAGTTTGGGATTTTTTTATTTGAAACCTGAAACCTGAAACCTGAAACCTCAAAAATTATTTAAGGTATACATAATGATTATAATAATCGATAATCGCTTTTCCTTCCAGCAAAACATCGGCCCCAATAATGCCGTGAACGGGTTTTGCTTTATGGGATTGCAATGCTTCATTTACATGTGAAAGATCAAAAATCACAATACTAAAATCTTTATTTTTCCAGCTTCCCAGCTGTAATTTATTTTGAGACGAAATCTGTGTTTTCATTCCGGTTCCGCCAGCTCCTGAGGCTTTTGTTTTCGATTTTTTTGCGTTTAATTCAAAACGTTCAATACTTTCAAATCCTACACAGGAATTCGATGCGCCGGTATCTAAGATAAAATTTCCTGAAACGCCATTGATTTTGGCTTTTATTAAAAGGTGTTGTGTTTTGGTAACCTTGAATTTTATTTTTTTGTATTTCTCTTTTTTGAGAACCTCGTGAAGATTTTCCATTTTCGATAGGGATTGAATATCAAAAATAAACCAATTACAGCCAATAAACTAATGATGTAAAAGATATAATTTGTCGATTTTTCTTCTGATGAAATCGATCCGTAGTACACAAAGGAACTCCAGTAATAAGGGGATTTTTTAGCATTCGGAATTGATTTATCATTCAGAAAAGCAATTTTGGCATTGGTATTGGCTTCAAAATAAGGAACCTTTTTTTTGACGTTTTTATAAAAATCAGTCATAAAAACAGATGTCGTATAATCATTTACCTTCCATAATGAAAAGAGTAAATTTTGTGCTCCGGCAAACTGAAAACCTCTTGCGATGCTCATTGCACCTTCGGCTTTATAGAGTTTGCCAATTCCGGTTTCGCAGGCACTTAAAACCACTAAATCCGGATTGATGTTCAGGTTGTACAATTCAGAATATAAGACTTCCTGATCGTAAAACTTAATACTTGCCGGAGTTTCAAGATCGCCGGAAGAAGCATGCGTACTTAAATGCAAAATCGAATATTGGTTGGCATTATTTTTAAAGTTAGAAAAAGTCGCTTCTGAGTTTTCTAAATATTTTCCTTTGAAATTATTTCGAATCGATTCCAGTTCTTTTTTTGAATAACTCAACTCAAAAGCTGTCTTTTCGAAAACCGGGAAAACGCCTAAAACCGTTTTTTGAGAGTTTGACACTGGTTTTGAATTGAGATAAATATTTGCCGAAGTGTTATACCCAATCCTGAAATCATTCAGTAAATAATGCATTTTGGCAAAATTCGTTGTGGATGATTCTTGTGTAATCAAAGCTTCAAAGGGAAGGAAGTTTAAAATTCCGTCAGGAACAATGATGAGGTTTTTATAGCTGGTATTCTGAGGAAGTTTTAAGATGTCGTAGACTTTGTTTCCATAATAATTATATCCCGAAATATCATTGGTAATAGCATCTGAAGAATTAAAATATTCTACGAATTTAAAGATGTAAATCATTGCCGTATGAGCAGTATAGATATGATTCAGATTGATTCGATTGTTTTGTAAGGTAAAAGAATACAGATTCTCAGCGCCCATAAAATAATACACGATTATAGCTTTGTCTTTTTCTAATTTTGAAAATAAGGCTTTTAAATCACAATTTTTAGTAATATAATTGGGGTTTTTATTTTGAATTTTCTTTAAAGAAAGCATCAGTTCATTTTGCTTTTTTATTGCTGAATTGATGCTGGAGATATTTGCCGAATTTCCCTTTTGCTGTTCTTTTACAATAGTATTATTTAAGTTTTGAAGTTGCTGCAAAAGTTGTATTTCTTCTGTGGAAGCATTCTTAATATCCGAACGATACTCTTTTAAAATTCCTGATTTTGTTCTTTCAGCTAACTGAAAAGCTTGTTCTAAATATTCAATTTTACGTTCCTTCTGATACAGTCGATCATAAATCGAAAGGCATTTTTCAGTGCGATTACGCGCTCTGATTTGGGTTATGATTTTAGAATTTTCATAAACCAAAACAGTCATCAATAAATCTTCGATATGAAGTGACAGTTGATACGCTTCAAGCGCTTTTTTTAGTTGATTTTGATTAAGAAAGATTTCTGCCTGTAAATCCAGAACATCAATTAAAATCGTTTCAGCATACAATCGATTTTGGTTAGGAAGAACATTTTTTGAATTGTAATTGGGAATTAAGATTTTAAAAATAGCTTCAATTTGTTTTGAGCTTTCATCATATTTTCGTTCATCAAACAATAGCAAGGCTTTTTCATAATACAATTTTGCAACCTTTCTAGGTTGTGGATTGGCTGTTTCAAAAAATAGTTTTTCTGCTTTTTCTAAATAAGAGTTTGCAATTTCAAACTGATGCCTTTGACGATTGAGTGTTGCAAGATTTCTATAAGAATTAGATAAAGTTTCGGATTGATTTTTTTCATTTTTTAAATAGTTTACCGCCAATCCGAATGCTTTTTCTGTCTTTTCATAAGTTTCCGGACTCCTTAAATTGGTTCCGGGACTTAATAAGTAACTATTTCCCAGATTATTCAGTAAAATTCCTTTCTGAGAATTCGATAATTTTTCTGATTTTAAAGTACTTTCTAATAATGCAATAGCTAAAGCAGTTTTACCGGAACTCTGATACACATTCGATAAATTTAAGATCGCAGCAAACTTTTGCTTTTGGGCGTCAGGATAGTTTTTAGAAGTATTTACAATAAAAAAGTATTGCTTAATGGTGTTTTCGGCGCTGTCATAATCGCCCAGAACGGTATATAAATTACCTAATGGCTTTAGACAGAATTCGATAATATCGTAGTTGCTGAGTTTGTTTTTCTGATAAATTTGCCAGGCCTTTTCGTAACCCGCAATTGCTTTTTGAGTTTGCCCAAATTGATTTTCATAATAGGCTTTATTGCAGTTTAGAACTACGATTGCCAGAAGTTCGTCTTTAGTTTTTAGTTTAGGATTTTTCCAAAAAGCAATTTCGAGATTATTTAAATTTTGTAACGCTTCTGCAGAAGGATTCGCCACAAAAACATCAACGGCATTATATATTTTATCTTCCTGATGCTGTCCGAATAACATCAGTGTTGAGAAGAATAAGATATAGTAATAAAGTTTTGTCATAAATGTTTTTGTTTCACAGAGATTCACGAAGATTTTCGCAAAGATTCACGGAATGGGTATAAAGTTTTTTCGCCATGAATTCACGAATTTTTTTTAATGATTGAGAAAAAAAATCATGAATTCGTAGTTAACTTTTATAATTAAGGAATCTTAAAACTTCCATATACCGTAAAACTGAAAATAGTTAAAGTTCTGCTCAAAATTGATGACATATCGCGCGCCCAGACTCGGTCCGATTCTCGCGAAGCCTAAAGTCAGGTCAAATAAAACACCTGTTTTTAAATTGACAAACGAGTTTTTAACAGTGCTTGATTCGGTTCTTGTATCCATTAAAAACTGATCAGTTCCGCCTTCAAAACTTTCAATTTTCCTGGTCTGGTTTTGTTCAGATGAAACATCAAAATTAGCCTGTACACCGGCACCAACTCCAATATAATTATTAATGTTATATCGGATCAAAACAGGTACTTCCCAGTTTACAGTTTTGTTTTCTATAGTAGTTGTGGTTCGCTGGAGTTGTTTTGTGCCGTTTGGTCCCACAACTGTCTGATCAGTTACTTTTGCGCCGTTTTCGTATTTGTTGATGGCATTTAGCCATTCGGCCTGCCAGTAAAAACGATACGATTTAAAAGGTGAAATTGTGGCGCCCACAAAATAACTGGTCGATTTTTCGAGATCCGGATAAAGGTTATAACCTGCTTTTGCGCCAATAGAAATTCCGGGTAAGAATCGGGTAGTAGCGTAGTTGGTAATTATAGGTTCGTTTTTATCAAAAATAATAGCGGTCCTGCTTTTGGTTTTTACTTTGTGAAAGTCTTCGGCAAATTTCATGGAGTATTTGACAAAACCTTTTGTACTGTCTTTTTCGTGTACATTTTTTTGTTCACTTCCAGGCAGATAAATATTTTTGAACGTAAAAAAGATTTGATTTTTTTTGATGATCGTATCCAGACAACTTATGGTTGGTACTTCGCCTTTTGGACAAATGGGGCATTTTGGGTACATATCTTCTACCTGAAATGTTTTCTTGTCAAACATATCCGGAATATCAGTTTCAAGTCTTATCATTCTCGCAGGACCTTCGCCATTGTTTTGGAAACGGGTTTTAAAATTTACTCGTTTAAAACGTACCAGTCTGTAATTCATAAAACTTCCGTTAGAGCCCATTTTGTTAGGATCATGAGAGGTTACGATTTCCATTTCGAGGTTTTTTACCTTGTGGTTTTTATAACTGCGATTCGGGACAAAAATACCGCGCATCGTAACGGTTGCGCTGGTGTCCCTGATCATTTCGGGAGTCGTTTTAAAAGTATAAAACACATTTCGGGTTTCACCCGGATTGGCATCGTCAAATTCTAAAATAGAAACATTATGATAAGTTTTATTAGCATCTAATAAAGAGGCGTCGAGATCTTCCTCGGTAGTGGTATTTCTGTATTTTTTAGTTTTGAAACTGTTTTCGGCGGAAGCCAGATAAGTAGTAGAATCATCCAGATCGTTAACAGAAGCAATCGTTTTTTCTTTTACTTCACGTTCGTTGGCATAGGTTCTAAAATCGACCAATTCGAAATTGTTATTTTTAAATTGTTTCTCATTATAGAACAAGTACAATTTTCCACTTGCAACATAATTCTCTAAGTTTTGATAACCTGCCACGACTACCATTTCCTGATCCGGAATTGGATCACAGTTTTTTATAAGGGCAAATCCGTTTTGGTCAGCGATTGAAGCGATGTCTTTATAATTGGTATCTGTAATGTCGTTTACAGCGACTTTTTTTGGTCGCGTTGCCGGAGGTTTTCCGTTGTCGTAATTGTTGGTTACGGCAAGTCTTGTGGTATATGTTCCTTTGTTTTTATAGACGTGTTTGGGTTCGGCTTCTTTGCTGTAATGCCCGTCACCGAGTTCCCATAAATAGGAATAGCTTGGTTTTGGTGCACCTGCAATAGGAATTAAAGGTGGTGTTTCGGGTTTATACGTAACCGTGTTTCCGTTTTGAATAAAAACAATATTAGCTCTTCGGGTTATGGTGTCTTTTACTTTGGTTTGTGCGAAAGAGGATATAGAAAAAAGAATAAAGAGAATAGATGATAGTGGTTTCATAACTAAATATTTTGGGTTCTAAAATAATTAGAATTAACCTGTTAGGTGCAATTCGTAAAGATTTAATTTAACATATAGAAACATAGATTTTTATTCTTTTAAATAAAGATTAAAACAAATGATACATCATTTACACATAGCGATGCCCACTTAAATAAGCGAAACGCCTTTTTTGATTATGTAAATCTATGTTTCTATGTGTTAAAAATAATTACAATTAGTTCAGAATTAAATTTGAAAACTGGAATAAATGTAAAAAAAAGTGATGAGCAAATCACCACTTTTTCTTAAAAGTATTTTTGTAAGTTACTGAATAGCATTGATTGCCGCTATTAGTTGAGCTTCGGTACCGACTATTGTTTCGGCTAAAGTAAAGGTGTAAACATCGTTTGCTGCAACGGTTACGGCTTTGATTGCATAACGCCATTGACCATTAGATTCGGTTACAAAAATCACGTGACATTTTAAACCAATTGGGATTTGCCCGTAGTGTTCACTAAATAATCCGGCTGTTGTATACGTGTCTAATTTAGCAAGAGCATTTGTTCCTTCGCCATCATAAGATAAGTAAACTGCGCTATTGTTGTTGTCGTAACCATCAGGAGCATCAACAAGAAGAGTAGTTTTAGGTCTTGGGTCACTGTAAAAACGGTCTACGTTTGTCCATCCAAAGTTTCCAAAAGTTACATAATAATTAGTTCCTTCGCCTTGTACTCCCCCTTTTCCACCGCCAGTTCCGTCAGCATTTGGTTTGTTTTCTCTCCAGGCCAGTTCTCCATTGTCATCAATTGTACCGTTCCATAAAGTCATTGCATTGTCCAGTCCATCTGTTAAAGCTGTTGGTACAATTAAATTCATAGTACAAGACGTTTTAAGTTCAACACCGCCCTGAGTCGCTTTGATAAAGAATTCTCCTCCTGAAATCAGCAGGTTTTTCTTTCCATCAGCGGTAACTCCCATGGTGGGTTTGTTGGTTACCAACATAGTTCCCTTGTCAAAAAGTTCGATGTATTCGATATCAACTGCTCCGGTTACGGCAACTCCGTTTTTAGTCAGGCAATCTCCGTTGATGTTTAATTTTACTCCTTTGGCAGAGGTTATGGTTTTTACACCATCTCCGGCCATGATGGTAAATCGCTGTTTGGTTGAAGATACCCCTTTTTCGCTAATGCTTCTAAAGGCTGCCCCGGTTGGAGGAATAATCGTGTTGTTGTCATCGCCATCGCTATTGTCGCAGCTGATGAAAGTGATAACTGATAAAAATAAAAGCCCGAATTTTTTAAAGTTTGTGTTCATGATTTCTAATTTTTATAAATCTGTCCTGATAGTTTCAGGTGGTTTTCAGATTCTGGTTAATTATAGTTTTTATATTCTGATATCAATTTGGGTTTGATATTGTTACCCTTGTTTTTAAAATTTATTTTTATACTACTATATCAGATGGCTTATAAAAGTGTTACCCCTGTTTTTGTTTTTTTTTTAATTTATGCTGAAAGGCATTTGTCTTCAAATAGATTTCCGTCTTCATCTACAGCAACGAGAATGTTTTTTTTTCGTGAAAACGTAATACTTACATAAATCCAGACAATGGACCAAAGTCCGAATGTGATACAGGTAAGAAACAGGTGTAAGGAATGTCTAATGGCTTTTTTTTCTTTGGATAAAACCACATACGGTAATTTTTCATTTTGTTCTGTGATCACAAAACCATTTCGTTTTTTGGCCAAAATCATTTGGTTAAACTGAGCCAGGTTTTTTTCGTCTATAAATTGATACGTTTCCATTTCTCTTAGTTTTTTGATGGTTTTTAGAAAAAGTTTTTTCCAGAGATTAAAAAATCTGTAACAATCTGTTTAATCTGTGGGCTAATTTTTTATGATATTCTAAATTGATCTTTATTCCTCTTAAAAGACTTTTGTTACGTTATATCAACTTGATTTGTTAATTGTTACCCTATAAGGTGAAATTTATTTACAATTGTTTTTTAAATTAGCTACAAAAAGTTTTTTTATGGGCCAAAGTAAAATTCATCCTGACCAAATGTATATTGAAGGACTTGCTGCGAATGATTCAGCAATTATTCAGACGATTTATAAAAAGTTCGTTCCCAAAGTGGTGATGTTCGTTATGAACAATTCAGGAGATAAGGAACATGCACAGGATATTGTTCAGGAAATCATGATTTTGCTTTTTAATCAGGCCAAAGCCAATACACTACAATTGACTTGCCCGTTCGATGCTTACTTTTTTTTGTTGTGCAAAAGAAAATGGCTTAACGAACTCAAAAAAACATCCAATAAAGGGGTAACAATTAATGAAGACGCAGTATCTATGAATGAATCTGCACTGGAATTGATTACACACACAGAAGAATTTGATGAAAAACAGCAGCTTTTTGATACAATGTTCCAGAAATTAGGAGATAAGTGCCAGGAGTTATTAAAACTGAGTTTCACCACCAAAACAATGGAAGAGGTGGCCGGGAAACTTAACGTAACGTATGGCTATGTTCGTAAAAAGAAGTCGTTATGTGTGGGACAGTTAACACAGTGGATTCAGGAAGCCAAAAATTTTAAAACGCTAAAAAATAATTAGTCATGAACGAAGAACGCTATATATTATTCGATCAATATCTTCAGGGAGAAATGACTGTTGAGGAAAGAAATAGTTTTGAGAATCAATTGTCTGAAGATCATGAATTGGCTTCAGAGTTTGAAACTTTCAAAGAAGTACAGTCGCATCTTAAAAATAAATTTGAACATGAAGACGAAAGAGAAGCGTTTAAAGCCAATCTAACGGCCATTTCAGACAAACATTTTAATACCAGTAAACCAAAAGTAGTCTTGATGCGACCTTGGTATTATGCCGCTGCCGCATCGATTATTATTTTATTTGGATTGTTCTTTTTTGATTATAATAATCCTTCTTTTGATGACTATAATAATCCGGAAACAGCTTCATTTGTAGAAAGAGGCGATTCAGATGCAGCTTTAAAAGAAGCGCAAACAGCCTTTAATGATGGGAAATACACAACAGCAATTCCGCTTTTTGAAGCAATTTTAAAAGAAAACAATACACCCGAAATTCAATATTTTTACGGAGTTTCTTTACTGGAAGAAAGTAAATACACAAAGGCCGAAACTGTTTTTAATGGGTTAATATCAGGAACATCAGTATATAAAGAAAAAGCAAAATGGAACCTTGCCTTATCGAAACTGAAACAAAAAAAATATGCAGCATGTAAGGAAGTCTTGCAAACCATTTCGCAGGATTATGAAAACTATGACGATGTTGAGCATCTTTTGGATGAGTTAGATTAAAAAGAGGATTCCACAAAAGACAGGGAGATTCGCAAAGAAGTAAAATGCTTTGCGGATTTTTTTTGCAGCAAACTTTCATAGCTTAAAACTTTGATAAAATAGGGCCACATAAAAAAAGCGACCATATAAGTCGCTTTTTCTATTTAGTTATTCAACATCTAAATAAGGATTTAAAATTTCGGCTAATTCATTCAGCCAATAAAAACCATCTTCGAGATTTGTTTTCTCGATCAAAATGGTTTCACATTCTCGCATCATACCTAAGGCAAGAACATAATTTTGTCTTCGGATTGTTTTTGCCATACTTATAGGATCTACTGATTTGTTGAAAAAATCAATTAGCCTCGTTTCGGCTTCTTTAGAAAGCGTGTTTGTACTCATAATCACTGTGTTTAGGTAAAAAGCCCGCGTGGCTTAGATGTCCTACGCCACAATGAGCGCTGCAGTTGTTTCCAATACCGCCACCATACCACAACGGGCAAAAGTTTTTTCTGTGTCATAATTCACTGTGTTTAGGACTGCAAAGATATCAAAAAACGTGGTGTTTAGGCATGAATTAAAAAAAGTTATGGGTAATTAATTCTTACATTTTAATTTGCTTATTGTTGCGGGTTTCTACTCAGATCATCCTGACAAAAAAGAAAAAAATCCGTGTTCATCCGCACTTTTACGCAGTGAATCCGTGTTATCCGTGTGCCATTGCGTTCAATTTTAGAAATAAGAAAAAATCCGTTTCAATCCGTGTTTTCACGAAGTGAATCCGTTTCATCCGCGTGCCATCACATTCGCATTGGGAAAGTGTTTAATATTATCGTAATTTTGAACCTTTAAAAAAAAATACGATTCACTTTGACACCTATAATTACTGATACCCATACCCATTTATATTCTGAAGAATTCGATCAGGATCGCGACGAAATGATGCAAAGAGCCATAAATGCCGGAGTAACACGCTTTTTTATTCCTGCTATCGATGCCGCTGCAACACAGTCGATGTACGATTTAGAGCAAAATTATCCGGATTATGTATTCCTCATGATGGGTTTGCATCCCACTTACGTGAAAGATAATTACGAAGACGAGTTGAAACATGTAGAAACCGAACTGGCAAAAAGAAAGTTTTATGCCGTTGGCGAAATCGGAATTGATTTGTATTGGGATAAAACACATCTTAAAGAACAGCAAATCGCTTTTAAAAGACAAATTCAGTTAGCCAAACACTATAAATTGCCTATCGTGATTCATTGTCGTGAGGCTTTTGATGAAATTTTTGAAGTGCTGGAAGAAGAGAAATCAGCTGATTTGTTTGGGATTTTTCATTGTTTTTCCGGAACCTATGAGCAGGCGCTTCAGGCAATATCTTACAATATGAAATTGGGAATTGGAGGAGTCGTAACGTTTAAAAACGGAAAAATCGATCAGTTTTTGAACCAAATTGACCTGAAACATATCGTTTTGGAGACCGATTCTCCTTATTTAGCACCAATTCCGTATCGCGGAAAAAGAAATGAGAGTAGCTATTTGGTAAATGTTATTAGCAAATTGGCTGATATATATGATGTTTCTGAAGAAGAAATTGCAACAAAAACAACGCAGAATTCTAAAGACGTTTTTGGGATTTAATCTGTACCTTACAATAGTTTAATTTTTTTTTTGTTCTTTTGCCCACTTAAAACCAATATAAATAATGCAGAAATTTGATGCCATTCGACCTTTTTATGATTCTGAAATAAATGAAGCACTTCATGATGTTGTCAATCACCCGATGATGAAAACCATGATGAACTTTACTTTTCCGGAAGTAGAAGATGAGGTTTGGAAAGAGCAGCTTAAGAAAACACATTCGATTCGTGATTTTCAATGCAACTTTATTTATAATACCATACAAAAGGTTCTGGAGAAAAGCTCGGAAGGACTTACTACTTCAGGATTTGAGAAACTGGAAAAAAATACTTCTTATTTGTTTATCTCTAATCACAGAGATATTCTTTTAGATACAACCTTATTAAACGTTTGTCTTTTTGAGCATGGTTTAGTCATGACCGCATCGGCGATTGGTGATAATCTGGTTAAAAAAGCGTTTTTAAGCACTTTGGCAAAACTAAATCGAAACTTTTTGGTTTTAAGAGGTTTAACGCCAAGAGAAATGTTGCAAAGTTCGAAATTGCTGGCAGAATATATGGGGCAATTGTTGCTTCGTGAAAATCGTTCGGTTTGGATTGCACAAAGAGAAGGAAGAACAAAAGACGGAAACGACGAAACCAATCCCGGGGTTTTAAAAATGATAGGAATGGGTTCTGATGAAGCCAATTTGATGGATTATTTTAAGAAATTAAAGATCGTTCCGGTTTCTATTTCATACGAATACGATCCTACAGATGTGCTGAAAATGCCACAATTAATGGCAGAAGCAAACAACGAAGTTTACGTTAAAGATAAAAATGAAGATTTCATGACCATAATAAGTGGTATCATGGGAACTAAAAAAAGAATACACATTTCTGTTGGAGATGTTCTGGATACTGAAATTGATCAGATTGTAGCCGAAAACGACAACGCAAACAAACAAATTCAGGCTCTTGCACAAGTTATCGATGATTCTATTTTGAAGAATTACCAATTATGGCCAACTAATTTTATTGCGTACGACATTTTAAACGAAACAGATAAATTTTCTCATTTGTATAAAGAAAATGAAAAATCACTGTTTGAGCGTCGTTTAGAAATGCGTATCGGAAGCGATAATCCTGTTACAAGACAAGGTTTTCTGGCTATGTATGCGAATCCTGTAGTCAATAAATTAAAATACCAAGATGTCATCTAAAGCTAAAATACTGCTAATTTATACCGGTGGAACCATTGGTATGAGCAAAGATTTTGAGACGGGCGCACTCAAAGCGTTCAACTTTGGAAAATTATTGCAAAAAATTCCTGAAATCAAACAATTAGATTGTGAGATTGAAACCGTTTCATTCGAAGAACCAATAGATTCATCGAACATGAATCCCGGAGAATGGACAAAAATTGCAGAAATCATCGAGCAAAATTATCTTACATATGATGGTTTTGTAGTGCTTCATGGTTCAGATACCATGTCTTACTCGGCGTCAGCATTGAGTTTTATGCTCGAGAATCTGGCAAAACCAGTAGTGTTTACAGGTTCTCAGTTGCCAATAGGTGATTTACGTACCGATGCCAAAGAAAACCTGATTACAGCAATTCAGATTGCATCGTTACAAGAAAACGGAAAACCGGTTATCACCGAAGTTTGTTTGTATTTTGAATATAAACTGTACCGCGGAAACCGAACTTCAAAAGTAAATGCTGAACATTTTAAAGCTTTTACAGCGCCAAATTATCCTGAATTGGTAGAATCTGGCGTTCATCTTAAACTAAACAGACATTTATTTCTTCCTATAAAAGAAAACGCGAATTTGATTGTTCATAAAGACTTAGACAATCATGTTGCCATTATAAAAATGTTTCCCGGAATGAGCGAAGTTGTTTTGTCTTCGATTCTGGCTATTAAAGATTTAAAAGGAATTGTATTAGAAACTTACGGTTCAGGAAATGCCCCAACCGAGGATTGGTTTTTGAATTTGATTCAGAAAGCCATTCAGTCTGGTTTACACATCGTAAACGTAACGCAATGTTCCGGCGGAAGTGTCAATATGGGACAATATGAAACCAGTACAGTCTTAAAATCTCTTGGTGTTATTTCAGGAAAAGATATTACTACAGAAGCTGCCATTACAAAACTAATGTATTTGTTGGGGCATAATATTCCAAAAGAAGACTTTAAAACCATTTTTGAAACGGCGCTACGCGGGGAGATTTCGCTTTAAAATTTTTCAACATATATAAGTGATGTGCGTTCATTTAAAACAAAAAGTAGATAGATATCGCTTTGTCATCCTGAGGCACGAAGGATCACACTAGAAACGAGACAAAGATTGTCGATTTTGATTGCGGAGCTACTTGTGTAATCCTTCGTACTTCAGGAGGACAAGATGGCGAATTAATTTTTATATCGAACCTCACAAGTTTCAAACTCTTCCTGAGAACTACGATTTTTGTAGTACACATACACAATTACAGAAATGATAGAGATTACGCCCTGAATCGCAACCGTATTTCTGGTTCCTATTATATGGGAAACATAACCAATAATCAAGCTTCCCACAGGAATCATTCCCTGATAGGCCATCATATAATAACTAATACTTCGGGATCTCATCGTTACAGTACTTTGTGTCTGAACATAAATGTTTATAGATGAGGTTTGGGCCATCATGCCTACACCGCTCAATGCCATGCAAATAAGCGCGACAGTCAGACTATTTGAATAAGCCAGTATAATGATACTAAAACCTAATAATAAACTCGCAGCGATCATTATTTTGCCCATGTTGTCAGATTTTTTAAGATTGGCCAGGTAAATCGCAGATAAAATAGAACCAATTCCTGCGGCACTTTCGAACCAGCTGAACGTTTGGGCGTTTCCGCTAAAAATATCTTTGGCAAAAACAGGCATTAAAGTATTGAAAGAAATCACGAATAAACTGCTGCACATTAACATCAAAAGCATTTTTGCCATTTCACTTTCTTTTCTAACGTAATCTAAACCTTCAATAAAATCATCATACATTTTAAGTTTATCGGTAGCTTTAATATGCGGAGTGATTTTCATCATGAATAAGGAGATTAAAACGGGGATGTAGCTTAAGAAGTTTCCAATAAAACAAATGTCTTCACCATATTGATGCAGAATAATTCCTGCCAGAGCGGGACCTGCAATTCGGGCGAAATTGTTTAAGGTCGAATTTAGCGCTACCGCATTGGGCAAGTCTTCTTTATTATCGACAATATCAATCATCATCGTTTGTCGGCAAGTCATATCAAAAGAATTTATAATTCCCTGAAAAAGGCTTAATGCCAGAATAAAATTGATATTGTAAATTTTCAGATAAATTAATAAAGCCAAGGCTCCTGCCTGAAACATGGCCAGAGATTGTAATAAAATCATGGCTTTGTGTCGGTCATATCGGCCAATAATGCTTCCGGCCAAAGGTGCCAGAAATAAAGACGGAATCATGCTTAAAAAAGTCGCTAGTCCTAGTAAGAAAACAGATCCCGTAATGCTGTAAACCATCCAGCTTACAGCCGTTTTTTGAAGCCAGGTTCCAATTACAGAAACAGATTGTCCGTAAAAGAATAACTTGAAATTTTTTGATTTTAGCGCTTTAAACATGATGCCTGATATTTTTTTACAAAGTTCGGGATTATGATTTCATTAGAAAAATTAATAATTTTACTGATAATAAGTATTTAAACTTATCAATATGGAAATTTATCAATTAGAATATTTTATTAAAACCGCTGAAGTGCTGCATTTTACAAAAGCTGCTGAGTTGTGTTTTGTAACGCAATCCGGTTTGTCACAACAAATAAAAAAACTGGAAGAAGAACTCGGAATGCCTTTGTTTATAAGGATTGGCAAAAAAGTTCAGCTCACCGAAGCCGGATCTGTTTTTCTCATTCATGCCAAACAAATTATCGAAAATGTACAAAGTGGTAAGCAGGCGATTGATGATTTAAACCAAATGATTGGCGGAGAACTGCGAATTGGCGTGACCTATATTTTTGGGCTTTTGGTTTTGCCCATTGTCAATTTATTTGCCAAAACCTATCCAAATTTAAAAATTGTCGTAGAGTATGGTTCAACAGAACCTCTAGAAACTAAATTACTCAATAACGAATTAGACCTGGTTTTGGTAATTTCGTCCAAAGAAATAAAACCAACTATTCAGAAAATTCCATTATTTAGGTCGAATCTGGTAATGGCGGTTGCAAAAACACATCCATTGGCAGTTTTAGATAAAATTTCGTTTAGAAAAATAGGCGATTATCCGCTTGTTTTACCTGTAAGAGGATTTAGTTCGCGCGAATTTCTGGATGAATTGTTTTTAAAAAATAATATGAAGCCTAAAGTTTCAATTGAATTAAATGCTGTTCATGCGCTTTTGCAATTGGTAGAAGAAAGCGATTGGGTAACCATTGTAACCGAAAAAGCCCTAAAAGGCTGGGATAACTTAAAAGCAATCGCTATTACAGGAGTTCCTACGCAAAGAGATTCGTTTATGTTAACGATCGAAGGAGCGTATCAAAAAAAGGCTGTAAAGCTCTTTATGGAAGAATTTAGAAAAAGTATGTAAACTAATGTGTGATTTTGTTTTTCTAAGTCAGATTTTTTTATGTTATTTGCAGACCAATTTAGAGAGGTGTCCGAGTGGTTGAAGGAGCTAGCCTGGAAAGCTAGTATATGGGTAACTGTATCGAGGGTTCGAATCCCTTCCTCTCTGCAAAATAAAAAAGAGATTTCAAATTTGAAATCTCTTTTTTTTATAATAGACTATATTTTATAATAGACTTATTTCCCTTTTAACAATTTCTCCAAATATTCGTTTTTGTCTTTTTCAGACTGAAGCAAACGCTCATAAAGCTTTTCTTTTTCTTCGTAAACCTCAATTAATTTATCTAAAGGATTAAAAGTACAATCATTATAATGTTTGTTAAAAGCTCCATGATCGTAAATGTTATTAAAATAATTGATTACAGCTTCTTCCGAAAAATTTTTAATTGCTTCAACAGTCATTCCAAGTGCTTTTGCCACTTCTTTAAGTTTATCTTCTTCTATGTTTTCACTGTTTTCTATAGCAGAAACGGATTGCTGAGATATACCTAAAGCCTGTGCAAGTGCTTCTTGTTTCATGTCTTTAAGTTCACGAATACGGCTTATTTTTCGCCCTATATGATATGGTTTGGTTGTTGCGCTCATAAATCAAAGATATTTAAAATTTTAGAGAAAAATAAATTTTAGTAAAAAACAGGCTTGTTTTTGTAAGATACGGTTTTCATTATTATACCACCGGAATATAAATATCAAATTTGGCTCCGTGATGCAATTTGCCGGTTGCTGTAATTACTCCGTTGTGGTTTTCGATAATTTTTTTTGCAATGGCAAGACCAATTCCTGTTCCTTTATAATCAGCTTTATTATTAAGTTGCTGAAACATTTCGAAAACACGGCTTTCAAACTGCGGATCAAATCCAATACCATTATCGCTAATAATAATATGGCAATAATCTGTCGAAGATTTATTTCTCTTCGTTTTAGGTTTTGTATAAAGACTTTCTACGGTAATATGAGGTGCTTTTTCTTTTATAGAAAATTTTAGAGAATTACTGATTAAGTTGCCTATTAATTGGTGAAACTGTGACGGAATGATATAAGCGCTACAATCTCCTGATATTTCGATAACTGCTTTTTTTAAATTTATTTCTGTTTTTAAATCTTCCAGGACTTTATTTATAACATCATTGACTTTGATATTTTCAAATTTCTTTTCGGTTACACTGGTTCGCGAATAGTTCAATAAATCGTTAATAAGGGCCTGCATGTGAAAGGCAGCAACTTCGATGCGGTCAAAATAATATTTTCCTTTTTCTGTTAGATTTTGATGTTCATCTGTAGTGATCCGGTTCGAAAAAACCTGTATTTTTCGTAAAGGTTCCTGAAGATGATGACTGGATATATAAGTAAATGCCTGGAGTTCGTTGTTGGCAAGAATTAATTCGGCTGCGCGTTTTTCTTTTTCATTGTTTTGAAACGTAAGTTCTGTATTGGCTATAAGAAGTTCAGCGGCACGTTTTTCTTTTTCCTGATTTTGATAAGCGAGTTCTGCATTTGCAATAACAAGTTCAGCCGCTCGTTTTTCTTTTTCATTGTTTTGAAACGTAAGTTCTGTATTTGCGATAAGAAGTTCAGCGGCACGTTTTTCTTTTTCCTTATTTTGATAGGCCAGTTCTGCATTTGCAATAACGAGTTCAGCAGCGCGTTTTTCTTTTTCTTTATTCTGAAAGGTCAATTCTTTGTTTGCAATAACCAATTCAGCAGCACGATCTTCTTTTTCTTTGTTTTGGTAAGCAAGTTCTGCATTCGCAATAACAAGTTCAGCGGCACGTTTTTCTTTTTCTTTATTTTGAAAGAGAAGCTCAGAATTGGCAATACTGAGTTCATCTGCACGTTTTTGTTTTTCATTATTTTGATAAGCCAATTCCCTGTTAGCAATCACAAGTTCGGCAGCACGATTTTCTTTTTCCTGATTTTGATAAGCCAGTTCGGCATTGGCTATAACCAGTTCAGCAGCACGTTTTTCTTTTTCTTTGTTTTGATAGGCAAGCTCTGTATTGGCAATAATGAGCTCTGCGGCACGTTTTTTTCGCTCTTCTATTTGTTGCGCAAGTCTTTTATTAACAAGCAACAGTTCGTCGTGATGATTTGTTTTCCGTTCTGGAGAAGTATTGCTGTCAGGCGGAATAATCTTTTTTTCACTCATGTTTTCTCACGCATTTATCCAAATATAACCTAACTGAGCTAAATGTCTTTGATTTAAATATAATAACTGGATTTATAAGAGATAATTGGTGGAATTGCTCATAACATACAATTTTTATTATAGGTTTTTTCTTGTATTTTAATTATTGTTTTGATAAATAAAAACCCCTTGTGCAGAATTCATAAGGGGTTTGTTTGTATAGGAATAGAGTTTTTTACCTAGTTAATAAATCAGAGGATATTTCGTAACTAGCCGAATACTGGAGATTTTCGCCACTTTCTTTGAATTTTAAGAATGCTTTTCGATACCATTTCGGATCTGAGTTAAAATCTTCGGCTGTCATGACATCATAAAACGCTCCATTTTTCCAGGGTTCAATTCCTAAAATTTCAATACCAAGTTTTTCTATTCTATCGAGAAGTATTTCAAAATCATCTTGAGAGAAATAATATATTGATTCAGAATCAAATCCGTTGTTAAGATTTTCAAGTCCAATAAAAACATTTTTTATTAAATAATTTAGTTTGTCCATTTCAATATTTTAAAACACACACATGTTATCAAGTATAATATTTTTTTAAGAAATTTTTAAATGCTGCTTCATAATTTTTACGCTTAAATTTTAGCATTTTTATTAATTTTGTATCTGGATGAGTATTGTTGTTATCATCTTCAAATCGAATATCAGACCAGTAAAAATAATCACTATCAAAATCTATTTCACAGGAAATAACGCCGCAATAATCGCTTCCACAATGACATCGATATAATACTATTCGATCTGTTTCAAATTGATTATTAGGTTTTTCATTGCATAAATATATATTAATAGCTCGTTTTTTGAATTTTAAAACATCATATTGAGGAAATTTTAATTTATCAATTTCTATAAGATCTAAGTCAAAATAAGAGAATCGAAGATCTTGTAAACGATCAATATTTAATAATTTAGATAATTGTACATCATTGATAAAAAAATCAAATAGGATGTTGTTTCTTATGGTTTGAATTTTTCTTATTTCAAATTGACAAACATTCTTCATTGGTTTGTTTTTTTAGAAAACAAAAGTAATACCTCTCCTTTATTTGTATTACTTTAATAAGTTTTTAAAATGTCATTTAAAGCTTAATCTCAAACAGACTAAAAGAACCTTCTTTATAATGCTCCGGTAATTCGCTTGTCCATTCGATAGTACTGATTCCTTTATAGTCAAAGCCACAACTTGTGTAATATTGGTTTATTCTTTCGTTTCCGCTATGTGTGTCAAGACGAATGTATTCCTTATTGTTTTCTCTGGCGTATGTTTTCACCCATTCGATGATTTTCTTAACATAGGATTGTCCCCTGAATTTTGGATTTGTAGCAATACGATGAAGATATACTGCCGGATCTGCACTGGCTTCTTTCCAGATAATTAAATCATTAAAAGTAAGCACAAAGGTACAGGCAACTTCATTTCCTTCTTTGATGATAAAATGACGGTTTTCTGCGATTTCTTTTTCTATTAGGGCTCTTTCAAAACCTCTCCAGCTTTTATTGTTGACAGTTTTTTGATACGATGTGGCTTCATTATAGATGTCGAAAACAGCATCGATATCTTCTTTTGTAGTTTTAAAAAATTCCATTATAAAGGGTATTCTGTAGATTAATCAATCTTACAAAGGTAATTTTTCATTGACTTAAAGCGGGTAAAAATTTTAGATTTAACTTTTTTTATCCTCGTTCAGCCAAACCACATTTTGCTCTGATACGTGATTTTGTCCAATAATATCGCGGTATAGTTCTGGTCTTCTAGCCTTTATATAGCGACTTCCTCCGGCCTGCACACATTTTTCAGGAGTAATTATCGCAGTTGCAAAAGAGTCATCAAAAGAGCGGCATTCGGCTAAAATATCTCCAAAAGGATCCACAATCATCGAACAGCCATTTTTTAATTGATCATCGTCCATACCAATCGGGTTTGAAAATACAGCATAAATGGCATTGTCATACGCTCTTGCCGGTAACCATTTCATTAGCCAGTCACGCCCTTTCATTCCATCAAACTCTAATCGTAAGGAAGTGGGATCTGCTTCTCGGTTTTCCCAAAGTTCAGGTGCCACAAAACCGGCACCAGGTCGGGTCGAAGGCGTACACATGGTAACGTGTGGCATGAAAATAATATCAGCACCCAGAAGTTTTGTGGCACGCACGTTTTCGATAATGTTATTGTCGTAGCAAATTAAAATTCCGCATTTCCAGCCTTTAATTTCAAAAACACAATAACGATCTCCAGGCGTTAAATAAGGATTTATAAACGGATGCAGTTTTCTGTATTTAGCCACCAGACCATTTTTGTCGACACAAACATAAGCTTTGAAAAGATTGTCATTTTTATCCTTTTCAAAAAGTCCGGCCAAAATTACAATATCATTATTTTTGGCAATTTCAGTAAGTTTTAGAATGCTTTCTCCCGTTGGAATAATTTCAGCTAAATCCAGCATTTGTTCTTGCGATAAATGCCTTGCAAATGTATATCCGGTGATAGAACATTCATGAAACGAAATGACATCACAGCCTTCATTTGCTGCTTTTGCAGAAAGTTTTTCGATTACCGATAAATTATAATTTTTGTCACCGCTTTTATTCTCGAACTGAGCCGTGGCTATTTTTAGATTTTTCATATTGTACGCTATTAATGAAAGTCAAAATTAGTGTACACCATGTGCTGTAAATTGTATAAAACCGACATTTTTAAAGTATGAATGCAGGCGAAGTTTTGATGAGGTTGTTGGTTAATTTTCCGGTACTAACTAAATATTCCTTAGGAGTTATTCCGGTATGTTTTCTAAATTCTTTTATCAAATGAGATTGATCAGAGAATCCTGCATCGTAACAAATCGTTGTTAGATTGGTTTCATCGGATTTATCTTTTAGTAGTTTTAAGAAATAATGTAGCCGTATAACGTTTCCAAATTTTTTTGGGTTTAACCCAATGCATTCTTTGAACTTTCTTTCCAAATGTCTTTCAGTATAACCTGTATAATCTACCAATTGTTTTAGAGTGAAATCTCCTTTATGGGCCACAATAAAATCCAACGAATGATTGATGATAAACTGATTTAAAACTGGTTTTGTCACGATTAAAGCGCTGAAAAACTGATTTAAAAGTTTAACTCTTTCCTGATTATTTTGTTCTGATAATTTTTCCTGAAGTATACCAATTTTTCGACCAAATACATCTTCAACCGGAATAATAGAATCCTGAAATTCATTGGCTGGAATTCCTAATAATTGATGAATTCCGTTGGGCTGAAAAACTACAATTATTAACGAGATTTCATTGTCAGAGTAAATATCCTTAAAGCCATCGAGTTGCCCATATATAAAAGAAGCGGGTAAATAATTTTTTACTTCATAATTATCAAGGCCCGAAATAAGTTTACTTTTCAAGGAGAATACAAGACCGGTATTGCCATCAGAAAATAAACGAAGTTTCTGTATAGCAGTTTCATTATGATCTAAAAACAGATAATGTTTAATGTATGGCGATAATTCTTTTGAGGGTATGATCTGCATAAAGATATTCTATAATAAATCTCGAAAAGCATTTATACAAATTTAGAGATATTAATCCTGTAAAATCACTTTTACTTTAGGTAAAATACGGTCTACAAATAAAGCATAAGCAGCTGCTGAAGGATGTAAGCCATCGGTAGCGACTAAATTTGGATTTTCAAGACCTTTTTGGGTAATATCTGTAATGGAGACAAAAGTTACGCCGTTGACTGTACAATAATTTTCTGCAAAAGAATTGTAACGATTGATTTCAGTTGAAATTCTGGTACCCTGACCTTGCATTTGTGTAGTTCCAAAAGGAGTATAAGCATAATCAGGAATTGAAATAACGAGTACATTTTTCCTATCACCCTTCGCAAGTGTGATTGCTTTTTTTACTAATTCGGGAAATTCTTTTTCATAAACAGAAAAATCTTTTCCCTGATATTGATTGTTAACCCCAATTAAAAGTGTAACCAAATCATAATTAGGATCTGGATTTTGATTATTTATTGCTGCAATCAAATTAGAAGTAGTCCAGCCAGTGGTAGCTATTACTTTTAATGAAAAGTTAGTTTGAGCATAAATTGCTTTTAAACTTGCTTTTAATTGTTCAGGATAACGACACGTTTCACAAACGCTTTGACCAATAGTGTAACTATCACCTAAGGCTAAATAATTTATTGTGCCCGCAAGTGGGGTATTAGGAAGCTGTGTCGCTGGAGGAATAGGAGTTTCTGAAGTCGTTTCTTCAGAACTGCAGCTTAAAAGGAATATAGAAAGGATAACGATAACTATTTGTTTGAAATGAGGTTTCATAATTTATAAAAATTAAATTTCGGTTCATTCTAAACAAATAGTTACGTTGAATAGCTTGTTTTGGTTTTTATACCATTTCTGTTTTCATCAGAATTTCTTCTTCAATAGCATTCCAGAGTCCGATTCGTTTTTCTAATGCCAAAATCGAAATTTCTTCAACTTCCTTCCATTTTTGAGCATCCTCTTCACATAAATCAGCGATCATTTGCATGGCCATTGGTCCATGTTCGTCAGCATCCAGTTCAATATGTCTTTCGAAATAATAAAGTAATTTACTCAGATCCGTTTCAGGAAGATTTTTTTGAAAGTTTTTCAGAATGGCGGTGAACATACTCGGAATCAGGTCTTCTCTTCCAAAAGTAAACGCAGCAGCAATCTGATGAGGTTTTCCTTCTTCAATAACTCTAAAGGTAAAATCTAAAAATGCTTTTACGTCAGGATGTAATGAGCTTTGTTTTATGGCTACAAAAATATTATGCAGCGAATTTACTTCAGATAAAAAGGCAGTGATTCCGTTTGTATCTGCGCCACAATCTTCCATTGCTTCAATATACATTTCGTAATGACTTTGTCTTCTTCCGTCAATAGTCAAATCTGTTTCTTCGGCAAGAACAATTTCGTTGATTAAATATCTTGTTTCGGGATTTTTTGTTGCAAACCAAGGCGTTGTAGTACAGGTAAGTTTGGCTTGTAAAGCTTTTAATAATGACATAAAATCCCAAACAGCAAATACATGGCTTTCCAGGAAAATATGCAAGTCATCAATGCTTCGGATTTTATTGTATAAAGAATGTTGTAAAAGTTGGTCTTTTTGAGGTTGAATGCTATTGTTGATAGTTTCAATGTTCATTTTCGTAAATTTTGTGCAAATATAAAAAGCTTCTCGGTTAGAAGAAGCTTTTTATATTGTTTTTGTATATATTTTAATAGTTGTTTACTATTTAAAAGCTGGAATCCCAGTTACATCCATTCCCGTAATCAATAAATGAATGTCATGAGTTCCTTCATAAGTAATAACACTTTCAAGATTCATCATGTGGCGCATAATCGAGTATTCGCCTGTAATTCCCATTCCGCCCAACATTTGTCTGGCTTCGCGTGCGATATGAATAGCCATATCAACATTATTACGTTTTGCCATCGAAATTTGTGCAGTGGTTGCTTTACCTTCGTTTCTCAAAACGCCTAAACGCCAGGTGAGTAATTGTGCTTTGGTGATTTCGGTAATCATTTCGGCTAATTTCTTTTGTTGTAATTGAGTACCTCCAATTGGTTTTCCAAACTGGATTCTTTCTTTGGCATAACGCAAAGCGGTATCGTAACAGTCCATTGCGGCTCCTATTGCTCCCCATGCAATTCCGTATCTTGCTGAATCTAAACAGCCAAGCGGAGCGCCTAATCCTGATTTATTAGGTAAAAGATTCTCTTTTGGGACTTTAACATTATCAAAAATCAGTTCTCCGGTTGATGATGCGCGAAGCGACCATTTGTTATGTGTTTCAGGAGTTGTAAACCCTTCCATACCACGTTCTACAATTAAACCATGAATTCGTCCTTCTTCATTTTTTGCCCAAACAACAGCAATATCAGCAAATGGGGCATTAGAAATCCACATTTTTGCTCCATTTAAAAGATAATGATCACCCATATCTTTAAAATTAGTAATCATGCTTCCCGGATCAGAACCGTGATCAGGTTCGGTCAAACCAAAACAGCCCATAAATTCTCCTGTAGCAAGCTTTGGTAAATATTTTATACGTTGTTCCTCATTTCCGTATTTCCATATCGGATACATTACTAAGGAAGACTGAACAGAGGAGGTTGATCTTACACCAGAATCACCCCTTTCAATTTCCTGCATAATTAATCCATAAGATATTTGGTCTAATCCGGCACCTCCATATTCAACCGGAATATAAGGTCCGAAACCTCCAATTTCTCCTAATCCTTTTATAATTTGTTTTGGGAATTCTGCTTTTTGAGCAAATTCTTCAATAATTGGAGAGACTTCTCTCTTAACCCAGGCACGGGCAGACTCACGAACTAATTTGTGTTCATCTGTCAATAAATCGTCAAGGTTGTAATAATCCGGGGCTTGAAATAAATCTGGTTTCATTTTTGATAGTTTTACAAAACAAATTTACGTAATAAAAATATAACAAAACAATGTTAAAATGTTATATTTTTATAAGTGTTAATAAAGAAAAATAGTATAAACACAAATTAATTTTAGTTTATTGAAAATTTATAAGCTATTTTTGAGATTCAAAAAATAAACTAAATGAGGCTGATCATCTCTTTTTTACTTTTTTTTGTTCTGAATAGTGCCTTTTCGCAACAAAAAAGTGCTTTAACAGAACAGGAATATGTAGTATTACAAGATAAAATACGATTAAATATTAACGTAAATGTCGATAGCGCTTTTGTATATGCCAATAAAATGGCAAAATCTAATAATTACAAACATTTGGTTTTTTCAAATGGGGCATTGTCGTATTTATATCAGCTAAGAAGAGATTCTAAAAAATCTAAAGAAAAATACAAGCTGGCATTTCAGTATTTGGATAAAATGCCGGAATCAAGAGATAAAGTACAGCTTAAGTCTTATCTATATAATTATGGAGGATTGGCAGAATGGAAGAGAGGTAATTTTAGTGCAGCGATAGAAAATTATCAGCAAGGCATGAAACTTTCGATAGAAATTGGAGACATCATTCAAATTGTAAAATTTAAAAATAATATTGCTTCAATAAATGATGCTGTTGGGAATTACAGGCTGGCTATTAAAAATTTAAGACAATTAAATGATTTTGTTGATAAAAATGAAAATGTTTACACCCGGGAACAATTCTTAAATAATAAAAGTAATATTAACCTGAGTTTAGCCAGTTCCTATGAAAGCTATTATGTAAAAAATTTGCAGCAGAAATTCCTATTGGACTCAGCTGAATATTTTTACAAAAAAACAATTAGTTATTCGCAAAATTTCACAAACAATAAGATCGTCGCAAAATTAAGTCTGGGTAACATCTATACTTTTGTGAAAGATTATAAAAATGCCGAAAAAACGTATTATGATATAGTGTTTTTGGCCCATCAAAACAATACACCTGAATTGCTTTGCTCAGCAAATTATAACTTAGGAGATTTATATTTTACCACAAAAAAATACGATAAAGCATTGGTCTTTTTTAAAAAATCAGACTCCATTGGTGCTATAACCAAGACAAATCAGGTAGATTACTTAAAATCGAATTATTATCAGGCAAAAATTTACAATATTCTTAAGGAGCCGGATTTGGCTTATAAGCACTCAAAGATTTATTTGGATAATTATGAAAAATCGGAAGCAAAATTAAATGATCAGGTTTTAGAAGTAAATTACAAATTGGGTGTTGGAGATTTAACCGATGAGATGGTTACCATTCAGGAAAAATATAAATATGAAGTTTTTTTAAATAAAGCTTTGAAAGTTTTTTATGTCATTTTATTTGTGACCATCGTGTTTTTATTAATCAAGAATATAAGGGATAAAAACAAGGCACATAAAAAGATGAATGCTTTAATTGAAGAGTTTAAGGCTAATTTAGAGAAGAAAAATAACCCTGAAATTGAAGAAATAATACCCGAACCGGAAGAGGTTCAGCTTAAAAAAGAAAATGTTAACCTAAGTATTGATGAAGCTAAAGAAAATAAGATAGTAGAGAAGTTACTAGCTTTAGAAAATAAACTGGAGTACCTGCATGCTGATTTTACTTTGCCTTATGTCGCTAAAAAAATAAAAACAAATACGACCTATTTATCCTATGTTGTAAATAAGAGATTTGGTAAATCGTTTGGAGAATACTCGAACGAACTTAAGATTAATTACGTAATTAATGAAATGATTACAAATCATATGTATCGTAAATATTCAACGCAGGCTATAGCAGAAAGTGTTGGATTTAAAAATGCTGTTTCTTTTGCCAAATCATTTCGCAAAAGAACTGGAGTATCTCCAGCTCAGTTTGCGAATAATATTTAATAAAATCTACCTGATGAATCTTTTATGAAGGAAATTGATTTTTAACCATTTCCATTTCCTTGTCCTTTTGTAGGCTCATCATCATCATCGCCACCGCGAACAGCTTTTTGTTGATTTTTTGATAATTGTTCTACTTTAAAATCTTCGAATTTTACTTTACAATCTTTCATGTTTATTTTGTTATTTGTTGATTAATTCTATTATTATTTATTTTTTTTTGGATCATTTCCGCCGTCTCCAAGAATAAATCCTTGTTGGTTTTAGGATAATTTTTCTACTATAAAAGCTTCAGTTTTTAATTTATAGTCGATTATAAATTTACTTTATTGCTGGTTGGTTACTACCATTACCATTTCCTTTTGTTGGCTCTTCTCCATCTCCTCCGCGAACTGTTTTTTGTTGTTGTCTGGATAATTTTTCTCCCTCAAAATTTTCGAATTTTAATGCTTGATTTGTCATGTTTTTATATGTTAGGGTTATTGATTTATCAAAACTAGACAAAAAGAAAAACCCTTAATCGAGAATAGGGTTTTGAGCGTTTTAGAGAAAATAAAATCAATGTAATTAACTGGTTTGCAATTGATTAAATGTTTTATTCAGACTGATATAATTTATAAATTGTATGTAGTATAATTAATAAAATGTATGCATATGCCACTTTTTTTCCAATAAAAACAACAATATTTGCATTGTAATTGTGATTTTAAAGATTCGAAAAGATGTTAAAACTTGTCCAAAAATTTCTACAAATAAATAGATACTCGGAGATTAAAAATGAGTTTAAGGATCTGTTTCTTTCTCATCCAAATTATCCTAGTTTATTTGCGATAACAGATTCTCTTGATTTACTATCTGTTGAGAATGCTGCGGTAAGAGTTTCGAAGGAACAAATAGTAGATTTGCCATCGAATTTTTTAGCTTATTTTAAGGAAGAACTTATATTGGTAGAGAAGGCTAAAAATTTCGTTCGTATCAATACTATTAAAAAAGGAAGTTTAAAAATGTCATATGAAAAATTTCTTCTGGACTGGAACGGAGTTGTTGTGGCGATAGAACCCAATAATGTAATTGCCAGAGAGAACTTAAAAGTTGAATTCAGCTGGTTAAAATATGGTTTGCCTCTTTTATTAGTAACCGGATTATCTTTTTTCTACAATACCTATAACTTGTTTAGTATTGTTTTTTTAATCACTTCAATTTTAGGATTTGTAGTAAGTGTTTTTATAGTTCAGGAAAAATTAGGTTTTAAAAATAGTATAATATCAAAATTTTGTAATCTTAGTTCAAATTCATCATGTAATTCAGTGATTAATAACAATCAGACAAATGAGAATAAATGGATTAGCCTTCCGGATTTACCATTAATATTTTTTAGCTCAAGTTTGATTGCTATTTTGGTTCAGCCTTTAAGCTCATCCATATTCGTTGGTTTTTTAAGCTTGCTGGCTATTCCCATTATAGTGTCATCCATTTGGATTCAAAAATTTGAAATTCAAAAATGGTGCGTGATGTGTTTAATGGTTTCATCTTTGATTTTTGTACAGAGTGCTATCTGGTTTGCATCAGATTTGTTTACGTTGAGTTTTAGTTTTACAGAGATTTTTCCATTCCTGTTGTCTGTAGTTGTTCTTGTTCCGACATGGTTGGTTTTAAGATCCTTAATAAAGAATGTTTTAAGTAGTGAAAACGCTCTTAAAGAGATGAAGAAATTTAAAAGAAATTACTCTTTATTGAATTTTTTATCAAAAAAAGTACCTCACATAAAAGGACTTGAAGATTTAAGAGGCCTAAATTTTGGAAACAGAAATGCGGTGGTTAAGCTTTCGGTAATCATAAGTCCGAGTTGCGAAAATTGTCATAAAACATTTCAGGAAGCATTCGATTTAGTTTTGAGATTTCCAGATAAGATTTATTTAAATGTCTTATTTAATATTAATCCTGAAAACATTGATAATCCTTACAAAATCGTGGTTGAAAGACTATTAACGATAAACAGATCAAGTCCCGGAAAAACGGTTGAAGCAATTTCAGACTGGCATATCAAAAATATAGGGCTGAAAAAATGGCTAAAAAAATGGCATGTAGATTCGGTAAGTATGATGATTAATCAGGAAATACAAAAGCAATATGAATGGTGTTCTAAAAATGATTTCAATTATACTCCTGTAAAAATTGTAAATGAGAGATTGTTTCCTAATGAATATGATTTAAGTGAGTTAAAATATTTCTTAAATGATTTTATAGAAGAAGTTGAGGTTTTAGAAAAAACAGCATAATCTGAAAAATAGACAGAAGTTTTTGACTGTCATTAATTATTCAGAGTTATTAACACAAAAAAACCATAGTTATGTTAGAAAAATTTTTAAAAAACGAAGGGACAGAAAGGTTGAGCGTGGAAGAACAAAAAAGTATAAATGGGATTTATTCCCCTGAGTTTGATTGTAATAATAATCCCGCCACTGATAAAGAGTATGCTTGCTAATTTAGATCATTTTAAAAATGGTAACAGAGAACTTTTGTCTCTCTGTTATCATTAAATAAAGAAGTATGCTAAAGAAGATTTTGAATTTAGATAATGCTCAGCAAATAAGTAAAAGTGAGCAAAAAACGATAAAAGGAGGAATTCCTGAATGTTGGATATATGCAATCGAGACCGGTTGTGTTTTAGTACCTGTAGGCGGCACTTGTCCTGTAAATACAATGCCAGGTATTTGTGATACAAGCCGTCTTTGTTGTTAATTTTTAACCTTTTTTAAAAGTAATACAATACAGCCTTTTTTAGAATTTAGTCATGTTTTTTTTAATTTGTAGGCGCTCGATCGTGGAACATTGAGCAATTTCCCCACATTGATGATTGGTGTTGGGATTCTTAGGAAAATTGGTCACTGAGTTGATTTTATTTGGTTAGGGTTAACCAGTGCCATGTCCTACAGAAATTGTATTTCTTATAATAAAGTTTTTAAATACTTAATAGAGAGGAAAATTATTTCCTCTCTATTTTTTTTGCATATATAAAAATAATGCGACAATGAATACTTTTTTCATCAGAAGCAAAGATTTTAAAAGACTACTTTCGGATCCAAAAAAATATTGCTTTGGCGAATTTAATTTTGTGTGAGATGATTTAATATTTAGGGAATCTGTATTTGACCTTAATACAGAGATTGAAAGGTTTGCACCTTTAATCAGAGGTGAAGAATATTAGGGGAAATTAAATCTTGACAGATTATTAGAAATTGGAATACTGTGTTAAAGACATACAAGATGGGCTTCTGAAGAGTACTGTACAAGATTGAGTGTGGAATATATCAAGAAGTATAAACTAGTAAATTAATGGGATTCAGTTACTTTGGTGGAAGTATAGGTGATTTTTTTAAATGCACTTTTTTAATTGGTAAACTTATAAATTTTTCAATTTAAAATATAAAGGAAAAAATGATTAATTTCGAACTTCTGGCAGGTAAATATCATATTTTTGTAAGATATAAGATATTAATGCTATTTGCATAATGATTTAACTCTTAAATTGAATTGAAAAAATTTACCCATTACAAACAAGCAGATCATAAAGACTGCGGGCCTACCTGTTTAAAGATAATTGCAAAACATTACGGTAAAACAATTAACATCCAGGAGCTGCGCGATGCAAGCGAAACCACTCGCGAAGGAAGTAATTTGCTTTTTTTAAGTGATGCTGCCGAGAAAATAGGATTTAGAACGCTGGGAGTAAAATTAAGTCTTAACAGGTTAGAAGAAGCTCCTTTGCCTTCCATTCTGCATTGGAATAAAAATCATTATGTAGTACTTTATAAAATTAAAAAAGGGACCTATTATGTTTCTGATCCTGCTTTTGGTTTAATTGAATATAATAAAGAAGAGTTTCTTAAATTCTGGATTGGAAATAATGCAATTGAATCTACTGAGGAGGGAGTCGCCTTACTGATTGAAGCTACACCAAAGTTTTTTCAGTCTGATTTTGATAAGGAAGAAAATAAAGGATTAGGGTTTAGCCTGCTCTCACAATATGTATTAAGATACAAGTCATTTTTGATACAACTTAGCGTAGGTTTGCTGGCGGGCAGTTTATTGCAGCTTATTTTTCCGTTTTTAACACAGAGTATTGTCGACGTTGGAATACAAAACCAAAATATCCGCTTTATTTATTTAATTCTTTTTGCCCAATTATTTCTTTTTGCAGGAAGAACCGGATTAGAACTTATAAGAAGCTGGATATTGCTTCATCTTTCTACCCGGATAAGTATTTCGCTTATTTCAGATTTCTTTATTAAATTAATGAATCTTCCCATTTCGTTTTTTGATGTTCGAATGACCGGTGATATCATGCAACGGATTAATGACCATCACAGGGTCGAGAAAATTTTAACGACGTCATCTTTAAATGTTTTATTTTCTGTCATAAACATGTTTGTTCTGGGTGGTGTTTTGGCTTATTTCAATTTGCAGATATTCTTTGTTTTTTTTGCCGGTAGTATACTTTATTTTGGATGGATAACCTTATTTCTAAAACGAAGGGAAGTACTCGATTATAAACGTTTTGCCGAAGTTTCTCAGGAGCAAAGTAAGGTCATGGAACTTATTAACGGAATGCAGGAAATTAAACTTCACAATGCCGAGAAACAAAAACGCTGGGGTTGGGAGTATGTTCAGGCAAGATTGTTCAGAGTTTCGATAAAAGGATTGGTTTTAGAACAGACACAGTCTACAGGATCTTCAGTAATAAATGAACTTAAGAATATTTTTATCACATTTTTGTCTGCCAAATTAGTAATAGATGGTTCGATTACATTGGGGATGATGTTGGCTATCAACTCGATTGTTGGAAGTTTAAACGGACCTATTGCGCAGCTTATTCAGTTTGTTCGTGAACTTCAGGATGCTAAAATATCATTGGCAAGATTGTCTGAAATTCACGAAAAAGAAGATGAAACACAACAGGAAGAACATCAAACCCATGATGTTCCGTATGATTCGGATATTGATGTGAAGAACCTTTCGTATCGTTATCTTGGGTCAGATATGCCGGTCCTGGATGATTTGACTTTAAAAATACCGGCCAATAAAATAACTGCAATTGTGGGGGTTAGCGGAAGCGGAAAGACTACTTTAATGAAATTGCTGCTTAAGTTTTATGAACCCGAAAAAGGGGAAATTACCATTGGAAACGCACAATTGAGAAACATCTCACAAAAAGCATGGCGTTCTAATATTGGTGCTGTAATGCAGGAGGGATTTATCTTTAGCGATACGATTGCCAACAATATTGCTATTGGTGTTGATAAGGTTGATAAAGAACGGTTGGTATATGCTGCTGATGTGGCCAATATCAAGGAATATATTAGTGAGCTTCCTCTTGGCTACAATACAAAAATCGGTACTGAGGGACTGGGAATGAGCACGGGGCAAAAACAAAGATTGTTAATTGCGAGAGCGGTTTACAAAAATCCTGAAATATTATTTTTTGATGAAGCAACATCTGCTTTAGATGCCAATAATGAAAAAGAAATTATGCGAAAACTGGATATTTTCTTTAAAGACAAAACCGTTGTGGTTATTGCACATCGACTAAGTACGGTAATGAATGCCGATCAGATTGTGGTTCTGGATAAAGGAAGAATTATTGAGATAGGAAATCATGCTGCTTTAGTAGAGCAAAAAGGGAATTATTTTGAGTTGGTTAAAAATCAATTACAATTAGGAAATTAAGTTATGACTGAAGATACTACATTCGAATTAAGAAGTGAAGAAGTTCAGGACATTCTTACCAAAGTGCCACATTGGATGATCCGCTGGGGGACGATGTTAATATTTGTCATTATTTTTATGCTGTTTTTTGTCTCCTGGTTTATTAAATACCCGGATGTCGTAAATACCCAAATTGTAATTACAACCAATATTCCGCCAGAGAAGGTAGTTTCGAAATCATCAGGCAGAATTGAGGCTATTTTAGTTAAAGACAAATCGGTTGTGTCGAAAAACAGTACACTGGCAATTATCGAAAATACGGCCAATTACAAAGATGTTTTTTTACTAAAAAGTATTGTGGACCAATATAATATCAATGACCCCAAAAAGGCGTTTCCTTTTGCTTTGCTAAAAAATGCACAATTAGGCGAAATAGAAAGTGCTTTTGCTGTTTTTCAAAAAGACTACCAGGCCGAACAGCTCAATAAAAACCTGCAGCCTTTTGAAGTCGAAAACCGGGCTCAGATTTCTGAAAAAGTTCAAATTAAAGAAAGATTGGATATTCTGCAGCAACAGAAAGTGATTAACGAAAGCGAATTACAACTTCAGAAGAACGAAATTGCGCGTTTTGAAACCTTATTCAACAAAGGAATTATTTCGGCTCAGGAAATGGAAGTCAAGAAGCTAAGTTATCTTCAGGCTCAAAAAAGTTATAAAAGTCTTTTAACTTCAATTTCTCAATTGAAGTCTTCTTTGATTGATAACTCAAAATTGAGTCAGAATACGCAAATAAGCGGCACTAAAGAAGAAGTTACTTTAGGCAGAAACATGGCGCAATCCTTTTATCAGCTAAAAAAAGTGATGAGAGACTGGGAGCTGGCTTATACTTTAAAGTCTTCTGTAAGCGGTGTAGTAACATTTTTACAGGTTTGGACAGAGAATCAGACCATAAATGTAGGGGATAATGTTTTCTCTATTATTCCGGATACTAAAAATGGTTTTGTAGGAAAAGTAAAAGCGCCGGCCTTAAATTCCGGAAAAATTAAGGTTGGGCAGACTGTAAATATCAGATTGGCTAATTTTCCGGACAGGGAATTTGGCGTACTAAGAGGCAAAATTAGAAATATTTCCCTTGTGCCGGATAAAGACGGGAATTTGCTACTGGATGTTGCCCTTCCCAACGGATTAGAAACGTCCTATAAAAAACAAATCATATTTCAGCAGGAAATGAAAGGAAGTGCTGAAATTGTAACCGAAGACTTGCGATTAATTGAACGTGTTTTATATCAGTTTAAAAGCATTTTTGAGCAGGTTTAGACACATCACTAGTTACTGCCTAACCCACGAAACCTATATGTCTAAATGAAAAAAAACGGTACTGATTGTTTTTGTTTTGCTCTTTCAATATTCATTTTCAAAACCCATAACCAAAACTCAAAAATTAGTTGTGACCTGCAAGTTTGGGGATTTTTTAAAATATTACCACACAAATGTCGCTAATGGAAATTTTGATTGGGATGAACAGCTTTTCAGAATATTGCCCAAAGTAGAAGAAGCAAAAACAGATATAGAATTCTCAAATATTATAGAAAAAAGTATGGGCTTTGCGGGAAAATCAATCCTGATTATTATAAAGGGAATGTATTTGGTCTTCGTTTACGACTTACGGTGTTTTTTACCCTAATAAAAAAACACACAACGTATTGGGATTGTCCCTGATATTGAAGTAAGACCAACCATTTCAGGCATTCAGCAAGGTAAAGATGAGTTTCTTGGCTGGGCAATTCTTTTTGCAAACGAGGAGAAACAATAAATCATATATTTTGGTGAAGTTCAAAATTTTGACAAATATTTTTTCACATCTTTAAATAAAAATCTTTCGTAAGTTCAATATATTCGGGAGTATAAACATGCCTGTCGATTTCGATCGTTAATTCATCTGCTTCCGTTATTGAATTTTCATTTCGGTTAAAGGCTAATAAGCTGCGTTTTACAGAAGATGTTGGCGTTCCTTTTACACGTGTGATTTTGATGGGATATAGTTCTGATTCTTTAGCTAAAGCGATAAAATTTTGTTCTTCTTTGAATGGAAGAATCACGGCAAATATTCCATTTTCAGAAAGTAATAAAGCGGCAGCCTCGACTAGTTCTTCGAACGGCATTGCATCCTGAAAACGTGCCAGGTCTCGTTGTTCATTTTCTGTTTTATAATCTTCAGAATAAAAAGGAGGATTTGAAACAATTAAGTCGTATTCGTCTTCCGGTTCTTCTATAAATTCATCTAAACCGGCATGAAAACAAAATAAACGATCACCCCAAGGGGAATTTTCGAAATTATCAACGGCTTGTTCGTAAGCATCTTCATCAATTTCAAGGGCATCAATTTGTTCCGCATGAGTTCGCTGAGCAAGCATCAAAGCAATAATGCCGGTTCCTGCACCAATGTCTAATACACTAAACGGATGGTGATAAACTGGAGCCCAGGAGCCTAATAAAACGCCATCTGTTCCTACTTTCATAGCAGTTTTATCTTGTTTTACAGAAAATTGCTTAAACTGAAACATTTTGGTTTATGATTATTGGTTAACAATTGGATTTTTTAGAGATTAAATATAATCTAAAAATCCAACAATCTAAAAAGTCTAAAGATCTAATTAAAGGTACATCTCCACCAATCCTTCGGGAAGGTTCATGATGACTTTTTTATTTTCACGATCAATTTTTACAAGGAAATGATCTATCATCGGGATTAGTATTTCGACTTCGCCATTTAGTACTTCAAAAAGAGGTTGTGCAGTAGTATCGTTAACGGCAACAATTTTTCCGAAAACACCTAAGCGTTGATCTTCTATTTCAAAACCAATAACTTCATGGAAATAAAATTTGTTACCGGAAAGTTTTGGTAACATGCTTAATGGAAGATAGATGGCATTGCCCATAATGGCGTCTGCATCCTCTTCAGTATTCATATCTTCAAAACGAATTCTAAGAAAATCGTTTTTGTGCAATGAGCTTTTTTCAATAAAAAAAGGAACCAGGTGTTTATTGCATTCAATAAACACTGATTCCAGATTTTCGTATAACTCAGGTTCGTCTGTGTCTAAATAAGCCAGAACTTCACCTTTGAAACTAAATTTTTTAGCGATTTTACCTAAATAAAAACATTCTTCTTTACGCATTCTCGCTAAATATAATTATGCTTCAGTTGTTTCGTTATTTTCTTCAGCAGCAGGAGCTTCTTCAGTTGCAGTTTCAGCAACTTCTTCTTCTTCTTCAACTGCAGGAGTTGCAGCAGCGATAGCATCAGCTTCAGCCTGAGCTGCAGCAGCTAAACGTTTAGCATTAACTTCTTGTTCTGCTTTGAAAGCTTTAGCTTTAGCATCAGCTTGCGCTTTTGTTAAACCGTCTTTTTTAGCATCAACTTTTCCAGCTTTAGCGTCTAACCAGGCAGATAATTTAGCATCAGCCTGCTCTTGAGTTAAAGCACCTTTACGAATACCTCCATCAAGGTGGTGTTTCAATAAAGCTCCTTTGTAAGAAAGAATTGCTTTAGCAGTATCAGTTGGTTGTGCACCATTGTGTAACCATTTAACTGCACTATCAAGGTTTAATTCGATAGTTGCTGGGTTTGTGTTTGGATTGTAAGTACCGATTTTCTCTAAGTATTTACCATCTCTTTTTGAGCGTGCATCTGCAGCTACAACCCAGTAAAAAGGTTTTCCTTTTTTACCGTGTCTTTGTAATCTAATTTTTACTGACATAATCTTATGATTAAATTTTGAGGTACTCGACCTCTGTTAATTAAGGGCGCAAAGATATAATTTTTTTGTGAATTACGTGTTCCAAATGGTATTAAATCTATTTCGGATCACTTTTTCTTGTTTTTTTAGTATTTTTGAATTGAAATTTAAAGTTTTATAGCCATTCAAGGTTCTTTTTGAATCCAATTTATTCTGCATGAAAAAATATTTCTGTTTATTATTACTTGTTTTTATCGTGGCATCTTGTACTGAGGATGTTAGATTCAATACTCCTGCTTTTCAGGGTTTAAAAAACAATGTTTTTTGGAGGGCTAAAAGTTATTCAGCTTATAACAGAACCGGGTCTTTTGTTATTGAAGGCCAGTTAGGCGCCGAGATTGTAACTTTTCGACTGCCTTCCCGGGAGCCGGCAACTTATATCTTGGGTGTTGATGATATAAAAACAGCTTCCTGTTCAAATATTTTTTCAAATACTTCTCCTGAATTTACTACCGGGGCAAATAAGGGGAGTGGCCAAATTGTAATTACGGAATATGATACTCAAAATCAGACTGTTTCGGGGACTTTTAGATTTAATGCAGTAAATGTGACTGAAGGAAATCCTGAAAAACCAAGTGTAACTTTTACAGAAGGTGTTTTTTATAAAATCCCGATTACACCAAATTTAGAGTACTAATGTTTAAGTTTTTAATTTACAATTGTTTGGTTTTATTGGTTTATTCTTTTTTAAATCAAAATAAAAACATAAATAAACTAATATATAGTAGATTACAGAAAAATAAGACTACATTTGCTACATTATTATAAATAAGTACATATGAACATTTTTGTTGGAAGCCTTCCATTCAGTATTGAGGAAGCAGATTTAAGAGAGTCTTTCGAGGCTTACGGAGCAGTAGATTCAGTTAAAATTATTACTGATAAATTTACAGGAAGAAGCAAAGGTTTTGGTTTTGTTGAGATGCCAAACGACGCTGAAGCTCAAAAAGCAATTGATGAATTGAACGGAGCTACTGTTCAAGGTCGTGCAATTGTAGTTAATAAATCTGAACCGAAACCTGAAGGTGAAAGAAGAAGCTTCAACAATAACAGCCGTGGTGGAGATTCACGCGGAGGTTATGGTGGAGGAAACAGCCGTGGTGGAAATGACCGTGGTGGTAACAGAGGAGGATATTAATATTTTTTTCTAAATATATAAAAGGGATCAACGAAAGTTGATCCCTTTTTTTTGTTTCAGGTTTTTTTGTTTCAAGTTTCAGGTATCACGTTACAACAATCTGAAACGTGATACCTGAAACAAAATAAACTATAAGTTAGCTACAAGCCAGTCTCCAACTTCGCTGGTTTTGTATGCTTTAGATCCTTTTGTTGCTAAATCTTCCGTTACAACTCCTTGTTCTAATGATTTGTTTACAACGGCTCTGATTGCTTCAGCTTCGTCTTTTAATCCAAAAGCATCTTCGAACATCATAGCTGCTGATAAAATAGTGGCTAAAGGATTTGCAATGTTTAAACCTGTTGCTTGTGGATAAGATCCGTGAATTGGTTCGTATAAAGAAGTATGTTCTCCCACAGAGGCTGAAGGCATCAATCCCATTGAACCAGAGATTACAGAAGCTTCATCAGTTAAAATATCTCCAAATAAATTCTCAGTAATCAATACATCATAAGAGTTTGGCCATTGCACCAAACGCATGGCAACGGCATCAACAAACTCGTATGAAACGGTAACTTCAGGATACTCTTTTTCCATTGCCTGAACCGTTTCTCTCCACAAACGTGAAGTTTCTAATACGTTTGCCTTATCAACACAACATAATTTTTTGCTACGGGTCATCGCAAGTTCAAAACCTTTTTTAGCTAAACGCTGTACTTCGGCTCTTGTGTAAACGCAATTATCAAAAGCAGTTTCTCCGTCGTCTCTTCTTCCTTTTTCTCCAAAATAGATTCCTCCGGTTAATTCTCTTAAGAAAACTAAATCAGTTCCTTCGATTCTTTCTCTTTTTAAAGGGGAATTATCGATTAAAGAAGGGAATGTAAAAGTAGGACGCACATTGGCAAATAAGCCTAATTTTTTACGCATCAATAATAATCCCTGCTCCGGACGAACTGGTGCACTTGGATCGTTATCGTATTTAGGATGACCAATTGCTCCAAATAAAACAGCATCAGCTTTCATACAAACTTCATGCGTTTCATCAGGGTAAGGAACTCCAACAGCATCAATTGCAGCGGCTCCGGTAAGAGCAGGTGTCCATGTTATTTCATGATTGAATTTTTTTGCAATAGCATCAGATACTTTTACGGCTTCATTAATTACCTCAGGACCAATTCCGTCTCCTGCTAAAAGGGCTATGTTAAATTTCATTCTTTTTAGTTTTTATTTATTTTAAGGTTCAAAGTGACAAAGTGACAAAGGTTCAAAGTTTTAAAAGCAGGTTGAAAAACCTTTGTGCCTTTGTATCTCTCAACCTTTGCAACTATATTAAGTAATTACATTCAGCATTTTTTGAGTGGCGATAATCGCGGCAACTGTCTGATCTGAATCTAACCCTCGTGTTTTAAATTCTTTTCCGTTGTTTACCCAGGTGATGATCGTTTCGCATAAAGCGTCTGAACTACTTCCTGGTGGAATTCTCACGGCGTAATCAATCAATTTTGGAAGTGCTAGTTTCTTGCTTTTGTAAATTTTGGATAAAGCATTCATAAAAGCATCAAACTGACCGTCTCCCTGAGCGCTTTCTTCAATGATTTCATCGTCAATTTTTAAAAGCAAAGTTGTTGATGGGCGCATTCCTTTGGAATGCATTAATACATAGGATTCTATGGTGATTTTATCTTCATAAGTATGACTATCCAGAACATCCGAAATGATATAGGGAAGGTCTTCTTTGGTAACAGTTTCTTTTTTGTCGCCTAATTCAATGATTCTTTGAGTAACCAATTTTAAATCTTCCTGATTTAATTTTAAACCTAATTCCTGAAGGTTTTTTTCGATATTGGCTTTTCCGGACGTTTTTCCTAAAGCGTATTTTCGTTTTCTCCCGAAGCGTTCCGGAAGTAAATCATTAAAGTATAAATTATTTTTATTATCTCCGTCAGCGTGGATTCCTGCCGTTTGCGTAAAAACATTATCGCCAACAATTGGTTTATTGGCCGGGATTCTGTATCCTGTAAAAGTTTCTACCAATTTACTTACGGTGTAAAGGGAAGTTTCTTTGATGTTGATGCTAACTTCCGGCAAATAATCGTTTATTACGGCTACGGTGCTTTCAAGCGGAGCGTTTCCGGCGCGTTCTCCCATTCCGTTTACGGTTACGTGAAGTCCGTTTATACCTGCTTTTATAGCTTCCATGACATTGGCAACACTTAAATCGTAATCGTTATGAGCGTGAAAATCGAAATGAATCTGAGGGTATTTTGCTCTGATTTTAGAAATAAATTCAAAAGTTAAAGACGGAATTAAAACGCCTAAAGTATCAGGAAGTAAAATTCTTTTTACGGGTTGAGTAGAAAGAAAATCCAGAAACTGAAACACATATTCAGGAGAATTTCGCATTCCGTTGCTCCAGTCTTCCAGGTAAACATTGGTTTCGATATTATTTTCTTTTGCTGAGGCGATGATTTGCGCAATTTCAGAAAAGTGTTGTTCCGGTGTTTTTTTTAATTGATGTGTCAGGTGGTTCATGGAGCCTTTGGTCAATAAATTCTGCACTTTGGCACCTGCTTTTTTCATCCATTCTATCGAAACGCCTCCGTCTACAAACGAAAGTACTTCTATTCGGTCAATATATCCTCGTTCTTCGGCCCAGGATGTAATGCCTTTTACAGCCTGAAATTCTCCTTCGCTTACGCGGGCAGAAGCAATTTCAATTCTATCAATATTTAATTCTTCCAACAATAATTGTGCAATGGTCAGTTTTTCTGCAGCAGAAAATGATACTCCGGAGGTTTGTTCACCATCACGAAGTGTCGTATCCATTATTTCAATTTTTCTTTTTTCCATTTCAAATATGATATCACTTTAAAGTACTGCCTGATAAAAATTAATCATGCAGTTTCTGTAAATTATAAAGCAGTTACTAAACCCAACTCTAAAGCTGAAGTTTGAGTAACTGCATTTTTTTAGGTTGTTAGTTAGTAAGGAAGCTTATCGGCGAAAGCCACGATATCTTCTTTAATATTTTGCAAATAATCAATGTCATCAAAGCCATTAATCATATTGTTCTTTTTGTACCCGTTAATCGCAAAAGATTCGTGTTGACCTGTTGATAATAAAGTAATCGTTTGATTTGGTAAGTTGATCTCTAATTCAGTTTTGGGATCAGCTTCGATCGCTTTAAAAATAGTGTCGGCAAATTCCGGACTAACCTGAACAGGTAAAACACCAATATTTAAACAGTTTCCTTTGAAGATATCTGCAAAGAAACTTGAAACTACAGCTCTAAAACCGTAATCGTAAACTGCCCATGCAGCGTGCTCTCTGGAAGATCCTGAACCAAAGTTTTTTCCTCCAACAAGGATTTTTCCGCTATAAGTTGAATCATTTAAAACGAAATCAGCTTTTGGAGTGTCATCTCCGTTATATCTCCAGTCTCTAAAAAGATTGTCTCCAAAACCTTCACGTTTTGTAGCTTTCAGGAAACGAGCCGGAATGATTTGATCTGTGTCTACGTTCTCTATAGGCAACGGCACTGCGCTGCTGGTAAGTATATTAAATTTATCGTATGCCATTTTAATTAGATTTTTGGATTTTAGATTTTAGATTTTTCTGAAAATGAGAATCTAAATCTGAAAACAATTTATTGAATTTTCGAAATTGTTATTGCCATTGACTAGAACAACTCTCGTGGATCTGTTAGTTTTCCGGTAACAGCAGCAGCGGCAGCCATAATTGGGCTTGCTAATAATGTTCTTGAACCAGGGCCCTGACGGCCTTCAAAGTTTCTGTTTGAAGTACTTACCGCATATTTTCCGGCAGGAACTTTATCATCGTTCATGGCCAAACATGCAGAACATCCCGGCTGACGTAATACAAAACCAGCTTCGGTCAAAATATCCAAAATACCTTCTTCTTTAATCTGAGCTTCAACAACGTGAGAACCCGGAACTAACCAGGCAGTAACATTATCTGCTTTTTTTCTTCCTTTTACAATTTCGGCGAAAGCCCTAAAGTCTTCAATACGTCCGTTGGTACAACTTCCTAAGAAAACATAATCAATTGGCTTTCCAATCATCACATCGTCTTCCTGAAAGCCCATGTAGGCTAAAGATTTTTTATAAGTTTCCTCACCGCCTTCAACCTGGTTGGCATTCGGAATATGTTTTGAGATACCAATTCCCATTCCCGGGTTAGTACCATAAGTAATCATTGGTTCAATGTCTGAAGCTTTGATGTTTAATTCAGCATCAAAAACAGCATCAGCATCCGTTTTTAGTGTTTTCCAGTATTCAACAGCTTTTGTCCATGCTTCACCTTTAGGAGCGTATAATCTACCTTCAAGGAAATCAAAAGTAGTCTGGTCAGGAGCGATCATACCGCCACGAGCACCCATTTCGATACTTAGGTTACAAACGGTCATACGGCCTTCCATAGTCATATTTTCAAAAACATCTCCGGCGTATTCAACAAAATAACCCGTTCCTCCAGAAGTAGTTAACTGAGCAATAATATAAAGAGCAACATCTTTTGGCCCAACACCTTTACTTAATTGACCGTTTACGTTAATACGCATTTTCTTTGGTTTTGGCTGCATGATACATTGCGTAGAAAGCACCATCTCCACCTCAGAAGTTCCAATGCCAAAAGCAATAGCTCCAAAAGCACCGTGAGTAGACGTGTGAGAATCTCCACAAACAATAGTAGCACCTGGCAAAGTAATTCCGTTTTCAGGACCAACTACGTGTACAATTCCGTTTTTAATGTGACCTAATCCCCAGTGCGAAATTCCGTATTCGGCAGCATTATCTTCAAGTGCTTTAAGCTGATTGGCAGATAAGGCATCTTCAACTGGTAAATGTTGGTTTATGGTTGGTGTATTGTGATCTGCAGTTGCAAAAGTACGTTCCGGGTATAAAACCTTTACGCCTCTGGCTTTTAATCCTAAAAAAGCAACAGGACTCGTAACCTCATGAATGAAATGACGGTCAATAAAAAACACATCTGGTCCATCTTCAATTTTACGCACTACATGTGAATCCCATACTTTGTCAAATAATGTCTTACTCATTTTTTATTTTTTTTAATTGTAATTCTATAGCCACAGCAATTCCTGCTTATTATAATAGGAAAACAAAAGTAAAAAAAGATACAAAGGGGTCAATTTCAATATTTCATTATATACGATACCCAAACTAAAATACAAATTGCGAATCCGCTTTTGTAGACTCAATTTTGGAAGAAAAATGATTTAGAAACTAATTTCTTTTTTCTTTTTTTGCTTTAATTTTCCCTGATTGTTGTTTGTTTTAATAGTTTGCAAATTTATCTTAAAATCACTATAAAATATAAGGATTGTTTTGAAAAAATGTAACAAATTGGATAAAAATAGTAATAATTGTTAGTTTTAATTTCTTTTTGAAGAGGGTGTCTTTTTGGTTTAGGAAAGCTTTTAAATGAGTTTTTGGGTTGTTATTTAGATTCAATAAAGGATCTGAATACTACGACATCCAAGAAGTGTATTTTTATTAAATTTATATGTTTTTAAAATAAAAACGGAGGTTTTAAAGAGAGGGGTTTAGAGGAGTTCTGAATATTAATTCAGTGAGTTTTTAAACTTTAATGGCGTTAAGCTTGTTTTCTTTTTGAATAGTTTACTGAACGATTGAGGATATTCAAAACCTAATTGATAGGCTATTTCTGCTACTGATAGGTTCGTGCTGATCAGGAAATCTTTCGATTTTTCAATTAATTTGGAATGAATGTGCTGTTGCGCATTTTGGCCGGTTAAATTTCGAAGCATATCACTCAGATAATGAGTAGAAACGCTAATTTGTGAAGTAAGAAAATCTACTGTTGACAAACAGAATATGACTTTTTATATAACAGCTGAAAAACTTTTCGTGTATTTTTTTAACACACAGAAACATAGATTTATGACTGTAAAAAGGTGTTTCACTTATTTAAACACACATAGCTATGTGTAAAATGCAGATTTTTTAAACCTTTTTTTAATCAAATTAAAATCTATGTTTTATGTGTTTATTTTTTTTGCGAACTGCATTCATAGAGTTTTAATTAATGCTTTTGTTAACAACTTTCACTTCTTTATATCTCTAAAAAAAGCGTAAATTTGAACTTCTTCCAAAGTGTACTTTAAGTTTTTTTACAACTCATTAAATCAGGTATTTATGAGACATAAGGCTTTGGGATTTGGAATTTTTTAATTTGTCTTTTTACAAAACCTATGTATTTAATATTCGATACCGAAACAACCGGATTACCAAAACGCTGGGATGCTCCCATAACCGATTCTGATAACTGGCCCCGCTGTATTCAGATCGCGTGGCAGCTTCATGACGAAATGGGGCAATTGATCGAACATCAGGATTATTTGGTTAAACCTGAAGGATTTAATATTCCGTATGATGCAGAACGTATTCACGGAATCTCGACTGAATTGGCAGAAGCCGATGGAATTACCTTAGCTGAAGTTTTAGAGAAATTTAACATCGCTTTAAGCAAAACGAAGTTTATTGTTGGGCAGAATTTAGGTTTCGATGTCAATATTATGGGGGCTGAGTTTCATAGAATGGGTGTGGATTCGCCAATGAGTTCAATGCCGGTTTTGGATACTTGTACCGAAGTTACGGCTTCCTTGCTAAAGCTTCCCGGAGGTCGTGGAGGAAGGTTCAAATTACCCACCTTAACAGAATTACACGAGTATCTTTTTAATAAACCTTTCGCAGAAGCCCACAACGCTACTGCCGATGTTGAGGCAACTACGCGTTGTTTCCTGGAGTTAATCAGAAGAGAAGTTTTTACCAAAGAAGAACTGGATGTCCCAAAGGATTATTTTAAGGAATTTCAAAATAGAAATCCTCAGGAATTTCCATTAATTGGTTTAAAACACATCAACTTAAAAGCGGCTTCTGATAAAATCAGAGAGCAGCTAAAAGCTCTGGAATCTGTTGGTAAAGAAACTACAGTTTCACATTCTGACAGAGAAGATTTTAAAGCAGCAAAATACGCGCATCTACACAATCATACCCAATTTTCGGTTTTGCAATCGACTATAGGTATTGGGAATATTGTAGCGGCTACAGCCAAAAACGGAATGCCTGCCGTTGCCATGACGGATACGGGAAACATGATGGGGGCTTTTCACTTTGTAAGCGCCGTTATGAACCACAACAAAGCGGCTTCCGGAAAAAATAAAGCTTTGGTTGAGGCAGGCGAAGAACCAACAGAAACCGAAATAAAACCAATTGTAGGGTGCGAATTTAATGTTTGCGACAATCACCTGGATAAAAGCAAAAAAGACAACGGAAATCAGGTTGTATTATTAGCCAAAAACAAAAATGGGTATCACAATCTGGCGAAAATGTCGTCGATTGCTTTTACTGACGGATTTTATTATGTTCCGAGAATTGATCGAAAAATTGTCGAGCAATACAAAGAAGATATCATGGTTTTGTCCGGGAATCTATACGGAGAGATCCAGAGTAAAATCCTGAACGTTGGTGAAAATCAGGCCGAAGAAGCTTTGATTTGGTGGAAAGAACAATTTGGTGATGACTTTTACCTGGAAGTAATGCGCCACAATCAGGAAGACGAAAATCGTGTAAACAAAACCCTGATAGAATTTTCTCAAAAACACAACGTCAAATTAATTGCGACAAACAATACCTATTATTTAAATAAAGAAGATGCCAATGCACACGACATTTTGTTGTGTGTAAAAGATGGTGAAAAACAAGCTACACCAATTGGTCGTGGCCGTGGATATCGTTACGGATTGCCTAATCAGGAATACTATTACAAGTCGCAGGAAGAGATGAAAAAACTCTTTGCGGATTTGCCTGAAGCCATTATCAATATTCAGGAAATCGTAGATAAGGTTGAGATTTATTCGCTTTATCGCGATGTATTGCTTCCTAAATTTGACATTCCTCAGGAGTTTGTGGTTCCGGAAGATGAAGCCGATGGCGGTGTTCGGGGTGAAAATAAATACCTGCGTCACCTGACCATGGTGGGGGCTAAAAAGAGATATGGCGAAATAACGGAATCGATTCAGGAACGTCTGGATTTTGAGTTATTAACCATTTCAAATTCCGGATACCCGGGTTACTTTTTGATCGTTCAGGATTTCATCGCTGAAGCCCGAAATATGGACGTTTCGGTAGGTCCCGGTCGTGGATCTGCAGCGGGATCTGCCGTTGCTTATTGTTTAGGAATTACCAACATTGACCCGATTAAGTACGATTTGCTTTTTGAGCGTTTCCTGAATCCGGATCGTGTATCCATGCCCGATATTGATATTGACTTTGATGACGAGGGTCGTGGTCGTGTAATGGATTATGTAATCAATAAATACGGAAAAAATCAGGTGGCGCAAATTATCACTTATGGTAAAATGGCAACCAAATCAGCGATTCGTGATACAGCGCGTGTACTGGATTTACCATTGTTTGAAGCCGATAGAATTGCAAAACTGATTCCGGCCATGATGCCATCTAAGTGGAATCTGGCGCGTTTTATCTCTGAAAACGAAGATGAAGTTAAAAAAGCCCTTCGTTCTGATGAATTTGATAATGTAAAAGAATTGATCGCGATTGCCAATGAAGATGATTTGGCCGGAGAAACGATTCAACAGGCAAAAATCCTGGAAGGATCGATGCGAAATACCGGAATTCACGCCTGTGGGGTAATTATTACGCCATCGGATATTACGAATTTCGTTCCCGTTACTACAGCAAAAGACTCTGATTTATATGTAACACAGTTCGATAACTCGGTTGCAGAAAGTGCCGGATTGCTAAAGATGGACTTCCTGGGTCTGAAGACCCTTACGCTGATCAAAGACACCGTTAAACTAGTGAAATACAGAAACGGAATTGATCTGGACCCGGATACATTCCCAATTGATGATGTCGAAACGTATGCACTTTTCCAGAGAGGAGAAACGGTTGGGATCTTCCAATACGAGTCACCCGGAATGCAGAAATACATGAAAGACCTGAAGCCAACGGTTTTTGGAGATTTAATTGCCATGAACGCCTTGTATCGTCCGGGACCATTGGAGTATATCCCGTCTTTCGTAAGAAGAAAAAATGGCGAAGAAGAAATCAAATACGATTTAGATGCCTGCGAGGAATATTTAGGAGAAACTTACGGAATTACGGTTTACCAGGAGCAGGTAATGCTTTTGTCGCAATCGCTGGCTGACTTTACAAAAGGTGAGGCCGACGTTTTGCGTAAGGCAATGGGTAAGAAACAAAAAGATGTACTGGATAAAATGAAGCCTAAATTTGTCGAGCAAGCGGCAAAAAAAGGGCATGATGCAAAAGTTCTGGAGAAAATCTGGAAAGACTGGGAAGCCTTTGCGAGTTATGCCTTCAACAAATCACACTCGACTTGTTATGCGTGGATTGCCTATCAAACGGCGTATCTAAAAGCACATTTTCCGGCAGAATATATGGCTGCGGTTCTTTCGAATAATATGAATGATATCAAACAAGTATCATTTTTTATGGAAGAATGTAAACGAATGGGATTACAGGTTTTAGGACCGGATGTAAATGAGTCGTTTTACAAGTTTACTGTAAACGATGAATATGCAGTGCGTTTTGGAATGGGCGCTATCAAAGGAGTGGGTTCCGGAGCTGTTGCAACCATTGTAGAAAGCAGGAAAGACGGTAAGTATAAATCAATTTTTGACTTGGCGAAGCGTATTGATTTGCGTGCGGCTAATAAAAAAGCAATAGAAAATCTGGCATTGGCAGGTGGTTTTGATTCGTTTGAAGGAACCACAAGAGCACAATATTTTCATGATGATGGTGACGGAATAACGTTTTATGAAAAAGCAATTCGTTACGGATCTAAATTTCAGGAAAATGAAAATTCATCACAGGTAAGTTTATTTGGTGAAGCCAGCGAAGTTCAAATTGCGGAGCCTGTTGTGCCTCCATGCGAAGACTGGAGCACGATGGAAAAATTGGCCAAAGAAAAAGAAGTCGTTGGAATTTATATTTCAGGACATCCTCTGGATGATTTTAGATTCGAGATGAAATACTTCTGTAATTCCCGATTAGAGTCCCTGAAAAGCATGAATGAATATGTGGGTAAAAATCTAAATTTTGCCGGAATTATTAATAACGTGCAGCACCGTGTGGCAAAAAACGGAAAAGGCTGGGCCGTATTTAATTTAGAAGGATATGATGAAAGTTATGAGTTTAAGATTTTTGGTGAAGAATACTTAAAATTCCGCCATTTCCTGATTCAGAATAATTTTGCTTTCCTGAAAATATTGATCAAAGATGGTTGGGTAAATCATGATACAGGTAAAAAGTCTGATCCGAGAATGCAGTTTGTTGAGATTCGACAATTGCAGGATATCTTGGAAGCTTTCGCTAAAAAACTGATTTTATTACTGAATATAAAAGATCTTCAAACAGAGTTTATACACAAATTAAGTCATTTGTTTAATGAGAATAAAGGAGACAACTCTGTGGCTTTTGAAATCATGGAATTAGAGAAGGTAAAACGTTTGGTTGAGGTAGAAACTCCTACTGATTTTGAGGAAGCGGATGATGCTGTTTTTGTAGATGAGAATGAGACAGAAGATACAGATGCTTCACTAGAAGAAACTAAAATTCAGGAAGTAAATGAAGTGGAGGAAATTAAAGTAGTAACCAAATTATCGATGCCAAGCCGAAGGGTAAAAGTCAAAATTTCGACAGAGTTATTGATAGAATTGGAAAAAATGCAGGTAAATTTTAAGTTAAACTAAATTTTAACAGTTAAAATTTTGGGCTATGCATTTTTTTAGTGTTAAAATTATGCATGCATAGTAGTTTTTTAGTAATTTAGACTAAAATTACAACGATTTCGTTCCAAAGTCTAACATGCAAATTGTAAGATTATGTTAAAATAATCTAAGTTTGTAAAAATTAATTAAATCAGAATTATGAAAAAGAACCTATTTTTATTAGGATTATTAGTTTGCTCTATGGCCACGATGGCGCAAACAGAAAAAGCAGATAAACCAGAAAGTTGGTATTTTAAATTAGGTGGATCTTATTTTATTCAAACTGCTGCTACTGAATTTCCAACTGTATCAGGAGCCTTGCCTAATACAGATGTATATGCTGCAAATGGGACTACTTTAATTTCTAGAGAAACAAATCATGGTTCATTTGGACAAGGCTTCCGAACAGGATTAACAGCTGGATACCGTTTTACTCCTCGTTTAGGAGTTGAATTAGGATTCAATTATTTTAGTAGTGCCAGCAAAACTATGGTTGAAACTACCAATAGATTAGTAGCTGCAGGACCAACTTTTGCAACAGGTAAAGCTGAAGGTAAAATTGAGGCATTCGATGTAGCACCTGCAGTCGTATTATTTTTAGGTGAATCTCATGGTTTCGAGCCATATACTAAAGTTGGAGTTATAGTTCCTGTTCATGGTACATTAGAGATCGAGACTACTAGAGCTTATACAAATCCAGCAGGAGTGACAAACACCTATACTAAAGATGTTGTAAAACCAAACCCAACGGTTGGATTTTTAGCAGCTTTAGGTACATCTTATAAATTAGGTACACATATTTCTGTTTTTGCTGAACTGGAATATCGTAATTTTACTGTGCATGGTAAAACTAAAGAAACGGAAGTGTATACTGAAAATGGTGTAGATAAATTAAATACACCAACAACTTTCCGTCCAGATGCTTCATATTCTGCAAATCATACAAAATATGTGAAGCAAATCAATACTGATTCGAATAGTAAAGTAACTAATGCCGCAGGTTTTGACAGTACTAGAGCTACTGATGATATCAGTTCTTTTGTTGGTATTTCAGGTTTAGGGCTTACTTTCGGTCTTAAATACAGCCTATAATTTAAGGAATTATATTTTATAAAAAAGAGGATATTCGTTTAGAGTATCCTCTTTTTTGTTTTGTGCAATCTTGTCATCCCGAGGAACGAGGGATCACACAAGAAATTCTGAAAAGAAGATTGCCAGTCTATGTCGATTTACGAGTGTGATTTCTCGTTCCTCGAAATGACAAAATGTGTCCAATTATTATGAATTCAAACTCCTAAACTCTTTCAAAACTTCATCAATTACCCAGGTTGTTCTGGCTGCCGATGTCCCTTTTGATGGAGAAAAACCTTCATTCCCTAAAAGTTCTGTAACAACAGTTTCGATAAAAGGTTGCTGAATATGAAGTGGGTTTTCGATCGTAATGCTTTCTTTTTCTCCATTTGTGTATTGAATGTGTATGGGATCATTTCCAAAAGTCGAAAAAGAAATTTTTCCTTTATCACCTACAATATCAGTATTGTCATAACGTTCAAAACTGGCAAAATTCCACAAACCTGTTCCATGAATTCCGTTTTCGAATAAAAAGGACATAGAAACAGCGTCTTCTGCCGGATATGCTTTAAGTTGTGAACTTGCATGTCCGCGAACGGATTGAATTGGGCCCAATACAAAATCAAGAAAGTCTAAAGTATGACAAGCCAAATCTACAAAAATCCCCCCTCCGGAAATGTGTGGTAAAACCGTCCAGGGTAAATTGATTTCATCGTCATATCTTTCTTCAAACGGATGGTATAAAACACAATTTACATGTCTTACAGTCCCAATTTTGTTCTGATCGATTAGTTCTTTTATTTTTAGAAATCTCGGTAAACTTCTTCTGTAATAAGCAACAAACAATGGGACATTATGTTCTTTGCAAACACTGATCATTTCGTTGCATTCTTCAAAGTTTAGAGCCATTGGTTTTTCTACATAAACCGGTTTTCCGGCTTTGGCACATAAAATGGTATATTCTTTATGAGAAGATGGAGGTGTAGCAATATAAACAGCATCAACTTCAGGATCATTGATTAAATCAGCAGCGTTTGAATACCACTTAGAAACATTATGGCGTTTGGCATAATCCTCAGCAAGTGCAGCATCTCTTCGCATAACAGCCACTAATGCTGAGTTTGGCGTTTTCTGAAAAGCCGGGCCGCTTTTTACTTCGGTTACATTACCGCAGCCAATAATTCCCCATTTTACAATTTTCATTTTTCTGGTTTTTTAGTTCATTCAAATTTAAAAAAGGTTTGCGACGAATTGCACTAATTTTTGCGAATTATTTTTCACGCAGATTTTAAAAGATTTAAGCAGATGCACACAGATTTTATTTTACCGCAAAGCACGCAAAGTTTTTGTATCAGCCTGGTTTTGTAAAAAACACAAAGTTCGCAAAGCTGGTTCAATGCAAAGCTTTGCGAACTTTGCATCTTCTAAAGATACTTTTGTATAAAAAACTTTGCGGTAAAATCAAATTAAGTTCTTGGCAAAATAAACGCACAGATTATAAAAATCATTTTAATCTGTGGCAAAAAAAGGGTACAAAAAATTAGCCACGAACTCACAAAAATAATTTGTGAATTCGTGGCTAATAAAGATTAAAAGACTAAAGTTTTATTTTTTAGGCAAAGCTTTAAATCCCATATTGTAAAGTGTGAATGCCTGAATGTCTACATTTTCCTGAATTGTTGCAGCAACAGATTTTCCTGCTCCGTGACCCGCTTTTACATCAATACGAATTAAAACCGGATTAGGACCTGTTTGTTTTTCCTGTAATTCGGCAGCAAATTTAAAACTGTGCGCAGGAACAACACGATCGTCATGATCGCCTGTTGTAACCATAGTTGCAGGATACTGAACCCCTTTTTTTACGTTTTGTACAGGAGAATATCCTTTAAGGTATTCAAACATTTCTTTGTTGTCCTGAGACGTTCCGTAATCGTAAGCCCAACCTGCACCAGCGGTAAAAGTATGGTAACGTAACATATCCATTACGCCAACTGCCGGCAGTGCCACTTTCATTAAATCAGGACGTTGTGTCATAGTTGCTCCAACTAATAAACCTCCGTTAGAACCTCCGCGAATGGCTAAGAAATCAGATGAAGTATATTTTTGAGCGATTAAGTACTCGCCTGCAGCAATAAAATCATCAAATACATTTTGCTTTTGCAATTTCGTTCCGGCATCGTGCCATTTTTTACCATATTCACCACCGCCTCTTAAGTTGGCAACAGCATAAACACCTCCGTTTTCTAACCAGACAGCATTGGCAATGCTAAAACTTGGTGTTAAACTAATGTTGAATCCGCCGTAACCGTAAAGAATGGTTGGATTTTTACCGTCTAATTTTGTTCCTTTTTTATAGGTGATAATCATCGGGATTTTTGTTCCGTCTTTTGAAGTATAGAAGACTTGTTTTGATTCGTAATCTTCACTTTTAAAATCAACTTTAGGTTTTTGATATATTGCAGATTTACCTGATTTTGGTTCTAATGAATAGATTGTTCCCGGAGTTGTATAATTGGTAAAGCTGTAGTATAAAGTTTTTTCATTCTTTTTTGCACCAAATCCAGTCGCAGTTCCTACAGCCGGAAGTTTGATTTCACGAATTAATTTTCCGCTGTAATCGTATTGTTGTACAAATGAAACAGCATCTTTTGTATAATTAGCAAAGAAGTATCCGCCACCAGTTGAAGGAGATAAAATATCCTGAGTTTCTTTGATGAAATCTTTCCAGTTTTCAGGTTTTGGATTGCTTACATCAACAGTAACAACTCTTTTGTTTGGTGCGTTTAAGTCTGTTTCAATAAACAATTTACTTCCTTCATTCTCGATAACCTGATTGTCGCTGTTAAAATTGTTTACAATTGTAACAATTGGACTGTCTGGTTTTGTTAAATCTTTAATGTAAAGTTCGTTTCCGTAAGTAGAATTGGCTGCTGAAATTACCAGATACTTATCATCTTCAGTAACATAACCACCAATATACCTGCGTTTTTCATCTGCCCCAAAAATAATTTTGTCTTCTTTTTGAGAAGTTCCTAACTTGTGGAAATACAATTTATGCTGGTCTGTTTTTGCTGATAATTCACTGCCCTTTGGTTTGTCATAGCTGGAGTAATAAAACCCTTCGTTTCCATGCCATGCAATACCGCTAAATTTTACATCAACTAAAGTGTCTTCCAGTACTTTTTTAGACAAAGCATCAATAATGATTACTTTTCTCCAGTCGCTTCCGCCTTCAGAAATAGAGTAGGCCGCTTTATTTCCGTTTTTAGAAAAATTTAAACCACCAAGAGAAGTTGTTCCGTCTTTAGAAAAGGTATTCGGATCTAAGAAAACTTCCTCTTTGCCATCTTGTCCTTTTCTGTAAATAACAGATTGATTCTGAAGTCCGTTGTTTTTATAGTAATAAGTAAATTTTCCTTCTACAAACGGAGCGCTGATTTTTTCATAGTTCCATAATTTTTCCATGCGCTTTTTAAGTTCATCACGGAAAGGGATTTTATCTAAATAGCCATAAGTAACTTCATTTTGCGCTTTTACCCATGCACCGGTTTCAGCTGATTTGTCGTCTTCAAGCCAACGATAAGGATCGTTAACTTTTGTGTCAAAATAGACGTCAACAGTTTCGCCTTTTTTGGTTTGTGGATATTGGATTTTATTTTGCCCAAACGAAATTCCTGCAGTTGTAATTGCCATTAGAAGAAATGTTTTTTTCATAGTTTTTGTTTAACGGTTGTAACAAAAATAGCTTTTTTTGTTGTGAAATGATAACGATAAAAAGTTAAACCCTATAAGATGTATACGTTCATTTAGTTACAGTTTAACTAATTTTAGTTATAGGTCGTATAGGGTTTTAAAATGTTACAGATTGAAGTTAACTCCTAAAACAATATTTCGTCCAATGTTTGGTATGCCATCCGTTTTTAGTCTTGAAAGGTGGGCAATGTACTTTTTATCGAATAAATTGTTTCCGTTCAGGTTGACATCAAAAGCGTGTTTACCCAATTTTACTGTACCGCCAAAACCCAGGTTAACCAGCGTGTATCCTTTTGAAGCCGTTTCAAAACCGCTTACATTATCCTGGCTAAAAGTCGAAGAAACGTTTAAAGAGGCATATCCTTCTTCGAACCAGTCTTTGATTTTAAATTCAGTTCTTAAAGTATTGTTCCAGTTATTAGCGGGAATCAAAGGCAAATAATCGTTGTTGGCTTTTTTACCGGTTACGGTTTCAAAACTGGTTTCAAAATGCAACCAGTCCAACGGATGCGGGTGAAAGTGTAAACCAACTTCACCACCGTATAAATTTGCATTATTCTGGATATAAGCAAAAACATCATTATCATCACGTGTTTCTCCGGTTGGCGAAGTGTAGATGTAATTGTTTACATGATTGTAAAATCCGTTAACGAAAAACTCAAAATGAGTGTTTTTATATTCTAAATTTAAATCAGTCTGAAAGTTTTGCTCTGTTTTCAATGCAGCATTCCCAATTTCATATCGGTTGGTTCCTTCGTGGACCCCGTTTGAAGTTAGCTCGGCTAAATTTGGCGCTCTAAATCCGGTTGCCACATTCAGTCGAAGTGTTAACGGTTCTGCCAGTTTTGTTTTATATCCTAAAGAAGCATTAAAGCTGTCAAATGACCGGTCTAAAGGTAAAAAATAACCTTCTTCCCCTTCAGTACCATGAGCCTGAGAGGTAATGTTTCGGTTGTCAAAACGTAATCCGGCTTGTACAACACTGTTGTTCCATTCGTAATTGGCGGTTCCAAAAACACCAATATCATTTGTAGTCGCATCCGGAATCAAATATTCTTCTCCGGAATTTTTGTTTGTCTGATGCATTCCCTGAACACCTATAATGGTTTCAATTTTTCCCAATTTCGGGAAATGGTACTTCGCATTATAATTAAAAGTATTCAGTTTCATGTGAAGTGATGCTTCGTTGCTGTCTTCAAATTCACTTCTGTCATTGGCGATATATCCTAAATCAACATCTAATTTCGAATTCTGAAAAAAGATAACATTGTTTAAACTCAGTAAATGATTGAAAATACCTTGTCTGGGAAATTCTGTGTTTTTGCTTGAAGATTGTTCCCCAATTCCATTATCCGGCATTCCAAGATCCAGTTTGTTGTAATTGTACCTTAAAACGCTTGAAAAACTCGAATTGCTATATCCAACTCCCGTTTTAAAATCGGTTTCGTTATAGCGCGTATTGGTCACGCGTTCACCATCGGCAATTTTATAGTCAGAATGTGTATTGTAGCTTCCGCGCACTAAAAATTTCCAGTTATCAGTCGAAGTTTTTAATCCAATCGAAGAATTGCTTCCTTGTGTGTTCGTGAAATATTTTTGGCTAAAATTAGCTTTAAAAGTATTCGCATCCGCAAATTTTTCAGGGTTAAAATATAAAACACCACCAAGGGCATCAGAACCGTATAGTAAAGAAGCGGGGCCTTTTATTACTTCAACACTTTCGACTCCGGCATCATTCAAACCTAAACCATGCTCGTCTCCAAATTGTTGGTTTTCGATACGCACACCCTGAGAATACACCAAAACACGGTTTCCGCTCAATCCGCGAATTACCGGTTTCCCAATAGAGGTTCCGGTAGAAATCTGAGAAACTCCCGGAATGGTTGCCAAACCTTCAATTAAAGTTGAAGTTCCTTTCTGTTGTAATGTTTTGATGCTTTCATGTTCGACTTTCATTACGTTTTGTGATTGTAATTTATTGAAAGGAGTTGAAACCACCACTTCATCCATTTCAAAAACAGATTCGGTAAGTGTTATGTCTATCGTGTTTTCTTTTAATAACTTAGATATTGATTTACTTTGGGTGGTAAATCCAACAAAAGTAAATGTGAGCCGGAAACTTCCGTTTGGGAGATTCTTAAATTCATATTTTCCGTTTTCATCGGTAGTTGTTCCTTTGTGTAATTCCGGTGCATAAACGGACACATTTGATAACGGTTTGTTTTCCAGATTTGTTACTGTTCCTGAAACTGAATTTTGAGCAGAAAGCATGCTCGTAAACCCTAAAATAAGGGCTAATAATATTTTTTTCATTGAAATGATGCTATAGTTAATTGATTTTTATCTTCTAAAACAAAAACTAAAAAGAATAGTAAAATTTACCGGTCCTGAAAGTTTCAAGACGGGGAAATGTGCTAATTTTTTGATTAGATTGTAAAAGATTTTAATTTTATTTCGAAGGTTTCGAAATTAAGAAACGATAACAGCCGGAGGTCCGCGCAATAAATACGGACTTTCTGAAAGGGAGAATATTTTTTCTGAAAGGGCGAAAAAATAAGGGATTTCGTTATTGAAAGTATGAAATTCGAAAGTAAACTGTTCAGGCACAATATAACTTCCAAAAACAAAATGGCAAACAAAACAGACATCGTAATCATGATGCTGATGTGTGATCTCACCATTAGGATCATTATAATTGTGATGGCATTGTTTTTCTGAAAGTTGCTTTACAATATGCTCATAACTGTGTATGGACTGAAACAATATTGAGAACAATACTGTAAGAGCCAAAGAAACACTTAATATGAGTTGCTTTCTTTTCATTTTGTACAAAGGTATAAAAGATCAAAGTAAAATGGATTCATTTTTTGAATTCTGTTGCTTATTTGTTGAAAAAACAGCAACAAATGATTTTATTCCTGATCAAAAAGAGAATAATTACGATCTAATTGCATCCTGAACTAGCATTATATTATATTTGTAAGTAAAATAAATCTACTCTAAAAAACGTTTACTTGAAAAACTCTTTAAAACCAAAATACGATATGCGATTACTTTTTAGTTGTTTGTTTTTAGTATCGTTTTTCAATTCTTTTGCACAAGAAGTAAAACCGGAGATAAAACCTATTGTTAAAATTGATTCTTTGTATCGTGAAGATCAGTTTTATTTTTCGGTGACTTATAATATGTTTACTGATATTCCCCAGGATTTTAAACAAAAGAAATTCTCAGTTGGTTTTTCGGGCGGTTTTCTGCGCGATATGCCAATTAATAAAGACAGAACAATTGCTATTGCGGCTGGTTTAGGATTAGGTTATCAAAATTATTACCAAAACCTTACCATCTCACAAGATGCTTCAGGAGCTCCTGTTTACAGTGTAAATAATTCCAGTGAGTTTGTTTCTAATCGGTACAGACAATATTCTGTCGATCTTCCAATAGAATTCAGATGGCGTAATTCTACTTATGAGAGCACTAAATTTTGGCGAATTTATGCGGGAGTAAAATTAAGTTATGTGTTCTCAGATTCTTCTATCTTAGACGATGGCGAAAAAACATATAAAATAAATAACAATCCTTCAATTAATGAATTTCAGTACGGCCCGTATCTTTCTACGGGATATAATACATGGAACCTGTATTTGTTTTATGGGTTAAGTCCGTTGTTTAAATCGGTAACAATGTTAAATGGTGAAAAAGTTAATATGAAAACGCTCAATGCGGGATTGATTTTCTACATTTTATAACCATAAAAACAAAAAGAGCAGCTGCGGCAATACACCAATTAATAGTCCGATACATAATTCTTTAGGAGTATGAGCATCCATTTCTAAGCGTGATGAAGCCACAACACCCGTCATTAGAATTAAAAAAGCAGCCCAATACGGATTATGCAATTGAAGATGAATATTCAATCCAATAGCAAAAATGGTAAATCCGCTTATAGCCAGCATATGTAAACTTGCTTTTATTTTAAACAAAGAGCATATCACGGCTAAAATCGTACTAAACAAAGCACCAAGAAAAAAGAAATGAAGTTCAGGGTATCGTGTAATTACGATGCTTCTTTTGACCAGTAAAATATACAAAAAACACTGCAAAACAAGTGGAATCCTGCGTTGTGACGTTTCGGGCAGCATGATTGATTTTACATTTCCTGTTGAACGAAGCAGCATGAAAAACAATATAGGAACCAAAACAGTAATGATTAGAATTTGAAATAAAACATAATATTTTTCCTGATTCGTAAAGAGTTCATTTTTACAAAACAAGTAAAATAAAGTAGCATATATCGAGATAAAAACCGGATGCAGGATGTAGGAAAATAAAGGAAGTATTCTTTTCAAAACGTTGTATTTAGTGCTGTTAAACAAATATAAACAAATAATGTTTTTTGCTGCAAATTTCAGAAATTAAGTGTTTTTAATTTTATAATTCAAATTAGGAATCATTCCTGAACTTGAAATTTAGAAGCAACAGAATTAGTGAAAATTTGTGAAATTAGTGGCAAACCTTTTTTTAAATTTGACAAAAAGAAATTCTAAATGAGTATAAATTTAAAAAACCTTATCCCGGTTCTTGATGCCGAATGGATTGGTTCTGATACTGCTATTTTTGTTGATCACATTTCGATTGACAGCCGTTCATTACAAAACGGATCAAAAACCTTGTTTATTGCCTTATCCGGTGTTAACAACGATGCTCATTTGTATATTCCTGAACTTATTGAAAAAGGCGTTCAGAATTTTGTGGTACAGTATATTCCCGAAAATGCTAAAGGAAAAGCCAATTTCCTGCTGGTTAAAAATAGTTTAAGCGCACTGCAGGAATTCGCCTCTTATTACAGGGGTTTATTTCATTTTCCTATTATCGGATTGACCGGAAGTAACGGGAAAACGATTGTAAAAGAATGGCTGAATTTTTTATTAAGTCCTGATTACAATATTATCCGAAGTCCTAAAAGTTACAACTCTCAGGTAGGAGTTCCATTGTCTGTAATTGGTATTAATGAAAAACACAATTTAGGTATTTTCGAAGCCGGAATTTCAACCATTAATGAAATGGTGAAGCTTGAGAAAATCATTAGGCCTACCATAGGAGTTTTGACCAACATAGGTTCTGCTCATGATGAAGGATTTGAAAACCTAAAACAAAAAATAAAAGAAAAATTACTGTTGTTTAAAAAATCAGCAATACTGATTTATCAGAAAAATGAACTTGTAGATCAGTGTCTGGAATCATTTGGCGCTGAATATCCGCTACAGGAAAGACAATTTTTTTCATGGAGTTTTACTGATCCGTCCGCAGCTGTTTTTATTCTGGAAAAAGAAAATAAAGGCGATGCAACAGCTATTCAATACCAATACAAAGGCGGGGTTTTCGATTTAGAAATTCCGTTTAGTGATTCGGCCTCTATAGAAAATGCTATTTCGTGTTTACTGGTATTGCTTTATTTTAAATACGATTCAGGCACGATTCAAAATAGATTTCAGCATTTGTATCCGGTACAAATGCGTCTGGAGGTTAAAAACGGAATTAACAATTGTAGTATTATTGATGATAGTTACAGCTCCGATTTTGAGTCGCTAAAAATTGCTTTGGATTTCCTGGAAAGCCAGCAAAAAAAGAATGCTTCAAAAACCATCATTTTATCTGATATAGTGCAAAGCGGATTTTCTAATGAAGAGTTGTATACGAAAGTAGCACAGTTAATTTCTGATAATAAAATAAATCGCGTAATTGGCATAGGGGAGACGATTTCTTCTTTTGCCGCTAAATTTCCAAATTGTATTACCTTTCAAAATACAGCCGAATTTATTGCTCAGATCGAAAGTTTAAATTTCGAAAACGAAACCATTTTAATAAAAGGCGCAAGATCATTTCAGTTTGAAGAAATTGTATCGTTGCTGGAAGAGAAAACACATGAAACAATTCTCGAAATCAACCTGAACTCCATTAGCCATAACCTGAATTATTACAAATCAAAACTGGACAATAATGTCAAATTGATGGTGATGGTCAAAGCTTTTGGTTATGGAAACGGAGGATTAGAAATTGGTAAATTGCTCGAACACCATAATGTAGATTATTTAGGTGTGGCTTTCGCCGATGAAGGAATTTCGCTTAAAAATGGCGGAATAAAATTGCCAATTATGGTTTTAAACCCTGAATCGACCAGTTTTCCTTCGATTATTCAATATAATCTGGAACCTGAAATTTATAGTGTGAAAGGACTAAAAGCTTTCCTTAAAATTGCACGTGAAAAGAATTTAAAAGATTTTCCAATTCACATTAAATTAGATACCGGAATGCATCGTCTGGGTTTTGAGGAAAATACACTCGACGAATTGATTCAGACTTTACAAGGAAATTCAACAGTACAAGTAAAAAGTGTATTGTCACATTTGGCCACAAGCGATGAAGTGAAACACTTTGATTTTGTTATTTCGCAAATCAATTTATTCGAAAAATTATCTTCTAAATTAATTTCAGCATTAAACATTAATCCAATCCGTCATATTCTGAACACATCCGGAATAAGCAATTTCCCCAATGCACAATACAATATGGTGCGCTTAGGAATTGGTTTGTATGGCGTTTCAAACGATCCTGCCGAACAAAAATATCTGGAAAATGTTGGAACCTTAAAATCGATCATTTCCCAGGTTCGTACTATTCCCGGCGGTGACAGTGTGGGTTATGGCCGTCGTTTTATGGCGGAGAAAGAAACTAAAATTGCAACAATCCCCATTGGTTATGCCGACGGAATTTCCCGATTATGGGGAAACCAGGTAGGCTATGTGGTCATTAAAAATCAGAAAGCATCTATTGTAGGCAGTGTTTGTATGGATATGTTAATGGTTGATGTAAGTCATATTGATTGTAAAGAAGGAGATTCTGTTATTATTTTTGGAGAAAGCCCAACGGTTATGGAGATGGCAGCAGCCTTAAAAACAATTCCGTATGAGATAATGACCAGCATTTCGCAACGCGTAAAAAGGGTATTTTTCAGATAGTTTTTGATATTTTACAGAAAATTGCGTATTTTCGATATGAATTAATAATAAACTAAAAACAAACAATTATGGGGATATTTTCAGAATTTAAGGAATTTGCAATGAAAGGCAACGTAGTCGATTTGGCTGTCGGTGTGATCATTGGAGCTGCTTTTGGCAAAATTGTAAGCTCATTAATTGAAAATGTAATTACGCCATTAATATTAAAACCGGCCTTAGATGCGGCACATTTATCCACCATCGAGGAGTTAACGGCTTTTGGAGGAGTCAAGTACGGTTTGTTCATTTCGGCAGTCATTAACTTTATAATTGTTGCTTTTGTATTATTCTTAATTATTAAAGGAATAAATCATGCAAAAAAGAAAGAAGTTCCGCCACCGGCTGCACCAGCAGGACCAACTCAGGAAGAATTGCTTATTCAGATTAGAGATTTGCTAAAAAATAAACAATAATATACTATACCGCTACACTAAGTCTAATTTAACCGTTCCTTAATTGGGACGGTTTTTTTATAAATACTATTGAATTTTGTAGGAAAAATAAATATATTTGCTTATAATAAGTTTTTACAGAAATGCATTATGAAAGTAGAATTAATACCGGTTATTGAAATCTCAAACAGTGATCAAGATATAAGATTACCAGATTTGGGACCCTTTTGGAAATATGAAGACGAATGGGAAAGTTATAATTTTTTAAGTAATATTAAGGCTGGTTTTTCAGATAAGCTAAAACCTTATTTAAAAGGTTCTTCATTATATAAAATCGACGAAATATCAGATGAAGATTTGTTAAAGGCTATTCAAAAGGAAATAATAATACAACAAACAGAAGAAAATAATGGAGTCGAAGATTTAGTTTGTTCTTTTAGTGGAGGCTATGTTTTAAAATTGGACGATGACTCTGTTTATTTTCCGCAATGTTGTGGCGCCTTAGCTGACATAAAGGAGTGGGAAAATTTACTAATTGGGAAGACAAAGTTTTTTTATCCAGGTCATCCTTTTCCGAGAGTAATGGAAGAGGACAATAAAATTCGTTTTAATTTTGTTGACATTGAAGTTAGAGAAAATTTTGCACCACCTTTTCTTTACGATATTATAGAACTTGAAAAGGCTCAACTGGAATTTGCAATTATAGAAACAAATAAAGTATTGGAGATTTTTGCCAATCGACTTAGATTAATTAGTGAAAGAAAAAAGCTTGATATTGCAAATATCGATAGGATATTGATTTGGGGAGAAGATGAACAGTAAGACCATTAGGAAAATGAAATCTAATTTTGCTAATTTTTAAACACTGTTTGATTTGTAACATTTTGTTATTTTTTGTGAAGCGCCTTGTTTTGATTTTTATTATGTATACTTTTGTACTGTACAAATTAGATTAATTCATACTAAAAATATAAAAATGAGAATAGCCGTTGTAGGTGCCACTGGTATGGTTGGCGAAATAATGCTTAAAGTTTTAGCAGAAAGAAATTTTCCTGTTACTGAGTTAATTCCTGTTGCTTCTGAAAAATCAGTAGGAAAAGAAATTGAATATAAAGGTCAAAAATATAAAGTTGTAGGATTACAAACGGCTGTTGATATGAAAGCTGATATTGCTCTTTTCTCAGCTGGAGGAGATACTTCTTTAGAATGGGCACCAAAATTTGCTGCTGCCGGAACAACTGTTATTGACAATTCTTCGGCATGGAGAATGGACCCGACAAAAAAGTTGATCGTTCCTGAAATCAATGCAGATACTTTAACCAAAGAAGATAAAATTATTGCAAACCCAAACTGTTCTACTATTCAAATGGTATTGACTTTGGCTCCGTTGCATAGAAAATACAACATCAAGAGAATCATTGTTTCTACCTACCAATCGATCACCGGAACAGGTGTAAAAGCGGTTAGACAGTTAGAAAACGAATATGCAGGAGTTCAGGGAGAAATGGCTTATAAATATCCAATTCACAGAAATGCGATTCCACATTGCGATAGTTTTGAAGAGAACGGATATACTAAAGAAGAAATGAAATTAGTTCGTGAAACTCAAAAAATTCTTGGTGATAATACCATCAGAGTTACGGCTACTGCAGTTCGTGTGCCTGTTGTTGGCGGGCATAGTGAAGCAGTAAACGTTGAGTTTACGAATGATTTTGATGTCAATGAAGTGCGTGAAATTTTACACCATACAGATGGAGTAGTGGTACAGGATAATTTAGATACTTTTACCTACCCAATGCCATTATATGCAGAAGGTAAAAATGATGTTTTTGTTGGAAGAATCCGTCGTGACGAAAGCCAGGAAAACACCTTAAACATGTGGATTGTTGCTGATAACCTGAGAAAAGGTGCTGCAACAAACACGATTCAAATCGCTGAATATTTAATTCAGGCTGGTTTGGTATAATCAGAGATTAAATAAAATTGTTATAAAGGAAAGACCGTAATTGCAGTAATGTGATTACGGTTTTTTTATAAATGTCTTATTCTGATAGTTTTATAATTTATTGTGGAATTGGAGAAAATTAATTTTTTATACTTTTGAAGTAATAATATAAATTTTAAGAAATGATACAATATGTCAAAGGTGATGCTACCAAACCAATAGGTCTGGGAAATAAAATAATAGTCCATTTGTGTAATGATTTGGGAGCATGGGGAAAAGGATTTGTAATAGCAATTTCTAAACGCTGGAAAGAACCTCAGAAAAAGTATAAAGAATGGTTTACAACAAAAGATAATTTTGAATTAGGAGAAGTTCAATTTGTCAGAGTAGAAGAAGATCTTTGGATTGCAAATGTAATTGGACAACATAAACTTAAAAAAGATAAAGATGTAAATCCTCCTATTCGTTATTCAGCTGTTTTAGATGGTCTGGAAAAAGTCGCAGGTTTTGCAATTGAAAATGAAGCTTCTGTGCATATGCCAAGAATTGGATGCGGACTTGCTGGCGGAACTTGGGATAAAATAGAACCAATACTAAATTCTACATTGATAGCTAAAAGTATTTCAGTAACAGTTTATGATTTTTAGTTTTTGAAATCGCTGAATTTAAAACTAAAACAATCCGCAAGAACACTATACTTCTATAAATGTAATAGGGATTTGGAGGCATAAAACTATTGGGAGATAAGCAGATATGAATTACTATAAAATGAATATGCTAAGTGTATGAAAAATGAAGTAAAAAAAGAATCAAGATGAAGATTATAAAGAATACGTTTCGACTTACGGAAGCGGAATTCTTGGCGAAACTTACGTGCGTATCTATCTTCCTGAAACCATAATACTCACTATGGATGAATGGAGAAACCGTATTACCGAATATTGGTTTTGGGATGAAGGAAAAGAGGTGCTGTCGAAAGAAGAAGTTTTGAAAATCCGTTTGAGTTACTTTTGTGATTAATAGAAAAAAAATTATTTATGGATAGGGTAAAATTAAAACAAGAAATATTAGACTTCACAATTAAAGGTGTAAGTTCTTTTCTAAAAAAGAATAGTAAACTTGAATTTTATGCTTTTGCTTATGATTGTAATGCAGAGTATGCCGAAATTAATCTGTGCTTTAATACATTATTTGATTTTGAAAAAACTTTGGACTATTACCAAAATGGACAGTTTGGTCAAAATTTCAAATCTGATGAAGACATAAGAGATTTAAAATATAATACGGGCGATTGGGAATATCAATGTTTTGAGACTATAAGTATTTTATCAGATGATGAACTGAATGATATTTTTAATGGCTTTCCTGATGAGGATGATGATAAATCCTGGAATGAATTTGTAGAAAGTTTAATGGAATTATTTTGTGAATGTCTATTAGAGTTTAGAGATACGCTAACTTTCAAAAGTATACCTAAAAGTAAAGATTTTGTTTATTTTTGCATTGATCATGATGAAGATTTAAAAATTGCTGAAGAAAGATTGGTACAGATTGAAAATAAATTGAATAAGAAATAGAAATAAAATGAACTTCGATAATTATAAAATAATTCCAAATTACAAGACCAATAAAACAGATTTATTTCTTGCTGAAAACGAAGAGATTCTGGCTTGTGAAAAAACATTGAATATTGCTTTTGATGAAGATTATAAAGAATACGTTTCGACTTACGGAAGCGGAATTCTTGGCGGAACTTATGTACGTATCTATCTTCCTGAAACCATAATACTAACTATGGATGAATGGAGAAACCGTATTACCGAATATTGGTTTTGGGATGAAGGAAAGGAGGTGCTGTCGAAAGAAGAAGTGCTCAGCTCAGTTAGAATTGGAGATACTTATGATGGCGATGAAATTATTCTTCTAAAAAATGAATATTTTATTTTGCCAAGACATAGCGAAATGATTTACAAAGCAGGAAAGACACTCGAGGAAACTATAACCTGGCTATGTTCATCAGGAATCCTGACCGAAGCATTTCCTGAAAGAGAATTTGAGCCTTTTGATCCGGGTGATTTAGATAATAACTAAAAGAAAACAATAAAAAAATTCCAAATCCCAAAGAGCAGCTGCTATTTTTGGAATTTGGAATTTTTAAAATTTGGAATTTATTTTTTTAGTATTCAGGTGCTAATTCTAATTCTAATCCTTCTAGCTCAGTAGTAATAGGGATCTGACAGCCCAAACGGCTATTTGATTTAACATAAAATGCTTCCGACAGCATGGCTTCTTCTTCATCTCCCATTTCTGGTAATGCAACATCATTAAGAACATAACACTGGCAGGAAGCACACATGGCCATTCCGCCACAGGTTCCTTCAACAGGTAGTTCGTATGCTTTGCATAACTCCATTATATTCATTGCCATATCAGTTGGAGCTTGTAACTCGTGTATAACTCCTTCTCGATCTTTAATCTTTATTAATACATCCATTTTAATTATGTGGAATTTTTACAGTTAGGATTTTATAACGTGAAAAAATCCCTAATTATATTAACTATTTTTGATACTAAATGCGTATTCTTTTTTGTTGCCTTCTTTTGGTCGCATTTTTACACCAAGGACATTTCCGTTTTTTTCTAAAATTGTCACTACAGCGATAACGGAGTAATAATCTTTTTCGGACTGAAATATTAAAGTGCCTTCGTAAGTTGAATTCATTACCCCTTGCTTATCTGTTGTAACAGACAATTTTCTTGGGTGTGCGAATTGTGCAGCGCTATAAGTTGTTTTGTTCGAAAATTTAGCTTTTCCGTCGCAGAAATCATACAAAAAATCATAATTTCCAATTCTTAAGCTGCCTTCTTCTTCATTTGCATTGGTCGAAAATACAATTTGACCTGCATACTGAAAATCTGACCATTCTTCTGCTTCATTTAGCCAGGCTTTATCAACAATTAGCGTTTGTGTTGTTTGTGCATAGTTTATAAAAACGCAAAAGAACAATAAAAATAAAGCGTAATACTTCTTCATAAATTTAAGATCTAGGGGTTATGTTGCAAATTTAAGTTAAATATGCAACAATTCCTTAGCTAAAACTCTTAAATCTTTACATTGTTTTTTGTTAAATCCGCAATAATGTGCTTTGTTTTTATTGTTTTTGTAAAAATAGAGCAATTAAACTACTCAAAGCGCTATTATTCTTGTTAATGGACAAAATTCAGAAAAGTAAAAGATCTTCTTTTTACTTACATTATATTTACCACTGTTTCAATTTGTGGTGCATACTTTTTTATGGTGGTTTCAACACCTGCTTTTAGTGTCATTTGATTTACACTACAGCTGATACATGCTCCTTCAAGACGAACTTTAACATGTTTGTCGTCATCTATAGAAATTAGCGTAATGTCTCCTCCGTCAGAATTTAAAAAAGGTCTGATCTCGTCAAGAGCTAATAATACGTTGCTTGTTAATTCTTCTGTTGTCATAATATTTAATGTGTCAATTAGACAATGTGTGAATTAGATCATTAGTCAATCCGATAATCTTTAAATTACCATTTATTCGTAATGATCTGATTTTCTCATTATCTCAATTATCTAATTATTTTTTAACTGCTGAACAACCTGCCATAGTTGTTATTTTAATGGCTTCTGTTGCAGGTAAGCTATCGTTTCTGTTTACTACTTCCTGTACCACATTTCGGGTTATTTCTTCAAAAACAGTTTCGATTTTTGAAGCCGTTTGTAAGGCTGCCGGACGACCGTAATCTCCTGCTTCGCGAATAGATTGTACAATTGGAACTTCTCCTAAAAATGGAACTTCCAGGTCTTCAGCCAGGTTTTTTGCTCCCTCTTGTCCAAAAATATAGTATTTATTGTCAGGTAATTCTTCTGGTGTAAAGTACGCCATATTTTCGATAATTCCCAAAACAGGAACATTGATGTTATCCTGCATAAACATAGCAACCCCTTTTTTAGCATCGGCCAGAGCCACTGCCTGAGGAGTGCTTACTACTACAGCTCCTGTAATAGGTAAGGATTGCATAATCGAAAGATGTATATCTCCTGTTCCCGGAGGCAAATCGATTAGCATGAAATCAAGTTCTCCCCAATCTGCATCAAAAATCATTTGGTTTAGCGCTTTTGCAGCCATTGGACCTCTCCAGATTACAGCCTGACTAGGAGCAGTAAAAAAACCAATAGAAAGAATTTTGATTCCGTAGTTTTCAATTGGTTTCATTTTTGATTTTCCGTCAACGGTAATCGAAACTGGTTTTTCGCTTTCAACATCAAACATAATTGGCATTGAAGGCCCATAAATATCGGCATCAAGAACCCCAACTGCAAATCCCATTTTGGCAAGTGTTACGGCAAGATTTGCTGTAACAGTCGATTTTCCAACTCCGCCTTTACCAGAAGCAACGGCAATAATATTTTTAATTCCCGGAATAGCCTTTCCTTTTATTTCATTCGGATTTTCCTTCGCCTCAACTTTAATATTTACTTTAATTCTAGCCTCAGGAGATACCAACTCAAGAATTGTTTTTTTGATATCATCTTCAGCTCTTTTTTTGATGTGCATTGCCGGAGTATGTAAAACTAAATCGACTACTACTTCGTCGCCAAAAGTAATTACATTAGCAACAGCGCCACTTTCAACCATATTTTTTCCTTCTCCGGCTATAGTGATTGTTTCTAGAGCTTTAAGAATTTCTTTTCTGTCTAATTTCATTTTAATGTACTGTTTTCTATTGATAAAAATCAATTTAAGGTATTGTGTTTATTTAAACTGATTTCAGACTACAAAGATAACAGATTATGTTCGGATTCAAACCCTTTTAAATTGTATTTATTGATATTGAGATTGTTCAAAATGATTCTGATTGCCTGCGTTTGCTTTCTTAGCAGCAAAATGTCCTGAAGGTTTTATTTAAGATTTTCTTCCGGAAACACTTTTACTGTTAAAATATGCGAATTTTAAGATAAATTTTCAATATAAAATCACTATAATATCGATAATGTTAATTATATTTGAGTACCCTAAATTTTTGATTTCTACTATTTTGAAAAATATATGAAAGCTTATATTTGGGTAAATTACGGGTTTTCGGTATTTTTTGAATAGAATTTCCTTTCTAATTTAAATCTGAAAAATATGCGAAATTTTACTTCTCTATCTGTAATTGCTGCCGTTTGTTTTATGATGTTATCTTTTGGATCTTCTGCCAAAGAAATTCATATAAAAAGCAAAACAGCGAAGTCCGGGAATATTTTTTTAGCCAAAACGTATGATGCCAAAGTTGGTGTTGATGTTGTAGCGATTAACGAGTTTTATAAAAAATATCCCAAATTAAAAAAATACCAAAATGACGTTTTAGATCTTTATAAAAAGAAAGAATACAGTTCGATTTGGTATGATGATAAGAACATTAGCGAATTTGGATCTTTATTGTATCACAAAGTCAGATTGCTGAATGATCAGGGTATTAAGGCAACCATGCCTTATATGGATGCAGTAGATGATATTTTTAATGAAAATGTATCAAATAAACTGCCTCAGATTGATACCGAGCTTTTATTGTCTAATATGTATGTGTTCTATGCGAGCAACGTTTATTCCGGGGTTGATCCTGCCACTTTAAAGCAAATAGGCTGGTTTTTACCTGCAAAAACTATTTCGTATACGAAAATATTAGATTCTCTTATGGTTGATCCGGACCGATTAAACAAAGACGAAAACCTCTTGTACGGACAATATTATAAACTTCAAAAAGTATTAAAAAAATACCGAACTATTGAGAAAAACAATCAATGGAGTAAAATCGATATCGATAGTGCCAACTACAAAGATTTAAAACCTTTTGACAGTGGTGTTGCAGTACAGCAAATCAGACACCGTTTGTTTGTGGTTGGAGATTTACCACAGGATTCTAAAAGGAATGTCTATGATGAAGAAATGATGGCCGGTATTTTAAAGTATAAACAGAGATACGGACTCAAATTAAATTATACTTTGACCCGTGAGCATATTGATCAAATGAATGAGCCCATTGGTAACCGCATCAAAACCATAATGCTAAACATGGAACGTTGTCGCTGGATTCCAACAGATCTGGCCAAGGCAAGTGAATATGTAATGGTCAATATACCTTCGTTTAAACTGGTGTATGTAAAAAATGGTAAATATGAATTGGTTTCGGATGTTTTTGTTGGAACCCGAATGACTGAAACGGTAATTTTTAGCGGTAAAATAGACCGGATCGTTTTTAGTCCGTATTGGTACGTTCCACAGAGTATCATTAAAAATGAATTAAAACTAAAAATGGCTGAAGATAAAAACTATCTCGCAGATCATAATATGGAGTGGAACGGTGGAAATGTCCGGCAAAAACCGGGACCTAAAAACTCCCTGGGACTAGTTAAATTTATGTTTCCAAATCCAAACGATATTTACCTGCATGATACGCCGGCCAAAAGTTTGTTTGAGTTCGAAAAACGTATTTTTAGCCACGGCTGTATCAATGTAAAAGAAGCAAAAGGTTTAGCACTTGCAATATTAAAAGACAATCCGGATTGGCCGGCAGATAAAATAGATCAGGCCATGAGCGGTGAAAAAGAAACGACCTGTATGCTGAAAAATAAAATTCCAATTTATATTGGCTATTTTACTGCCTGGGTAAACGATGATGGAGAAATTGGTTTTTATCCGGATGTTTATGATAGGGATCCGCGTTTAGATAAACTGCTTTATTCAGATGCTGTTGCATCAAAATAAATAAAAAGCCGGCAAATTCTTAAAATCTGTCGGCTTTCTTAAAAAAAATGGTCTACAAGTTTATTCGTATTTTAAATATTTTAAGATATCAATCTTGGTTACCTGATACGCTTTTGATAAAACTATGATTAAAGTTAAAGCGAGCAAAGAAACCAAAGCGATAGTGAAAGGTATTACTGAAATTCCAATTCTGAAAGCAAAGTTTTCCAGCCATTTCTGTAGCAAAATGTATGCCGGAATAACGCCAATTACAAATCCTATTAAACAAAAGCCAATATATTGTCTGGATAATTCTTTTAGTAAGGCATCGGTTTCTGCCCCTAATGTTTTCCTGATGGCGATTTCTTTTAATCTTCTTTCCATCGAAAAAGAAGCCAGAGCAAATAACCCGAAAATCGCAATAATAATTACCACAAGATTTAATATAAAAAACAAATCTTTTTGTTTTACCTGCTGCTGATAGGTCTTAGCAAAACCTTTATCAACAAATTCATAATCAAAAGGATAATCCTGATTAATGTTTTTCTCCCAGTAGGCTTTTAGTTTAGACAATGTTTCGGTTAAATTTTCAGGAGAAATTTTCACATAAATATTGTCAAAGTTATTCCATTTTAAAGTTTTAAGATTGATAAAAACCATTGGAGGAACCTTATCCTGTAAACCGGTAATATTAAAATCCTTAACTACACCTACAATTTTAAATTTCATATTTCCATTTTTCCCATCGGTCCAGCCGGAAGTAATAATCGTATTTATAGGATCTTTAAGATTCCATGTTTTAGCCAGAGTTTCATTTATCAGCCAATTGTTAACGGTATCCGAAGCAAATTTTGGAGATAAATCCCGGCCTTTTACAATTTTAATTTTCATCATATCAAGAAAACCAAAATCCATTTCGACGTTTCTTGGCTGCACAAAAATACCTTTATGTGTAAGTCCGGAACTGGAGTTGGTACTGTATCCGAAAGAACCGGCAAAAGTAGAAACATCTTTAACTCCGGACATTTTAAGAATTTCCTGCTTCGCCGTTAGATATTTTTCTGTTTTTTTAGTGTAATCCGGATAATCAAACTGAATTCTGATCACCTGATTTCCGGTAAAGCCAAGATCTTTATTCATCATATAATTAACCTGTGAATTCACAATCACGGCACCAATAATAAAAAATGCAGCAATGCCAAACTGAAAAATAAGCATAGAATTACGAATCCAGATACCGCTTTTGCTTCTGGAGAAGTTTCCTTTTAAAACCTTTAACGTTTCAAAATTTGAGATATAAATGGCAGGGAATATACCCGCAAGAATGATTACTAATCCAAAAATAAAAATAAGCTGCAGGTAAAATTCACTGCCATTCATAGTCAAAGATTTCTTCAGAAAGTTGTTGTAATAGGGGAGGGAAAGTTCTACAATGGCCAAAGCAAAAAGAATGGCTAAAACAACGATTATGGCTGTTTCAAAAATAAACTGGGCAATTATTTGTTTTTTAGTTGCTCCCACAACTTTGCGTACGCCAACTTCTTTTGCCCGTTTTATGGCAGATGCCGTGGCCAGATTAATGTAATTTACTAAAGATAAGGTCAGTATTAAAACAGATAAACCCACCATGATGTAAAGCAACTGCAGATTTCCTTTGCCTTCGGGATAATTTTGTCCCTGCGAAGGTTTTATACCATACAAACGAGACGTTTTTAATTGATTCAGCATTACCTTTATTTCGCCGTTTTCTTTTATATACTGTTCCGGAGTTTGTCCGTTTTCTTTAGCATCTTTAAGGGTTCTGTTGACATAATTTACGTGTTGCATCTTCTTTAAAACAGCGGCCATGTCTGATCCTTTTTTAACTTTGATCATTAAACCATAGTTAAAGTTCCCCCAGCTTTGTTCGTCTTTTTCGTTTGCAACAGAGCCAAAAACATAATTAGGCTCGAAAGAAGATGGCCTTACAATTTTATAAACAGCTTTTACGATGTAATCCTTATAGCTGTAATTAATTGATTTGCCAATTGGGTCTTCATTTTTAAAAAGTTCTTTTGCTGTTTCTTCAGATATTGCGACACTATTTTTTTCTTTCAAAATATTGGTTTTGGCTCCTTTTACAATTGGAAAAGGAAACATATCAAAAAAGCCATTATCTGATACGCTTATATTTTTATGAAAAAATTTCTGTCCTTGATATTTAATCAGTGATTCATTGTACCAGGTGTAAAAAAAACTAATTTGTTCAATTTCGGGAATTGTTGCTTTACAGGTTCTTCCGTAAGGAATACTGCAAGAAGCCCAGATATCACCTGTTGCTCCAATTTCATTAAAAACCTGATAAATGTTTTCTTTTTCAGGATTCCATTTATCGTAAGAGTTCTCGTTGTCCCAATACAAAATGGCGAAAATTACCCCGGCAATTCCAATACTTAATCCGAGAACATTTAAAAACGAAAACAGTTTGTTTTGCTTTAAATGATATATAAAAATTTTAAACCAGTTAAAAATCATGCTTTACTTTTTATAGTTATTTATAGTCGTTTTGGATAAACTAAAAGTTTTTCAGAACCATTTAGTTTTAAATCATAGCTAATATTTTGCAAACAAATCCCACCAGAATTACAATTGCAGTTACAATAAATTTTATCATTTTGAAATTATTTAGCGTCCATAAAAACATCAACATTTCTCTGATTTAGTTTTTCAGAAAATATAACACCATCTTTCATGTGAATGGTTCTTTGCGAAAAAGAAGCATCATAATCAGAGTGTGTAACCATCAAAATGGTAGCGCCTTTAGCGTGTAGATCCGTTAAAAGTTCCATTACTTCATTACCGTTTTTACTATCCAGATTTCCGGTAGGTTCATCAGCCAGAATAATTTTAGGATCGTTTACCAGAGCCCTTGCCACGGCAACCCTTTGTTGCTGCCCGCCCGAAAGCTGCTGCGGAAAATGCTTCAGTCGGTGTGAGATATTTAGTTTTTCAGCAATGGCTTCAATTTTTTGTTTTCTGTCCGCTGCTTTTACATTATTATAAAGCAAAGGCAATTCGATATTATCATAAACCGAAAGCTCATCGATTAAGTTGAAATTCTGAAAAATAAACCCAATATTCTCTTTTCGAACATTCGCTCTTCCTTTTTCTTTTAACCCTGCCATTTCCTGATCTAATAGTTTGTAGCTTCCACCGCTGGCACCGTCTAAAAGCCCGATAATATTTAGTAAAGTCGATTTTCCACAACCCGAAGGTCCCATAATAGTCAGGAAATCTCCTTTTTTTATTTCTAAAGTAATGCCGCTTAAAGCAGCTGTTTCTACTTCTTCTGTTCTAAAAACTTTGGTTAAATTTTGGATTGTTATCATAGCTTTAAAATGTTTAGGTGTTGTTGATTGTGTTTTTTGATTGATGATTGAAACTTTATTGATTGTAAAATGTAAAATGTAAGTTGTAAACTGAGACTGCAAACTGTTACTGAGAATTAATAGCCAGCTCCTCGATGTCTTTATAGTCAGTATAAGATGAGGTAATCACAGATTCACCTTCTTTTAAACCTTCCAGCACTTCATAATACGAAGGATTTTCTCTTCCTAATTTTATGTTTCTTCTTACGGCTTTGTTTCCTTTTACAACAAAGATCCATTTTCCTGCTGTTTCCTGATTAAAACTTCCTTTTTGAACGACAAGGGTTTTGCTTTTTTCGGATAAAATAAGTTTTACGCCAAAACTAAGTCCGTCCTGCAGCACGATATTTTCTTTAGAGGTAAAAGCCAGTTCTACAATAAAATGTCCCCCTTTTACTTCAGGAATTACTTTGCTTACGATCACTTCAAGATTTTGTCCTTTAAATTCTACTTGCCCTTTTAAACCTTCACGTACTTTTTCCAGATAAAATTCATCTACATCGGCAGTCAGCTTATAACCTTGTTTAGAGTCTATTTTTCCAATGCTTTCGCCAGCCTGAAACGTCTTTCCTAAAACAGGCTGAAAAGAAGTTAATCTGCCGGATTCCGGAGCGATAATCAAAAAGTTCTTTTTGTTGTTTCTTAAAATATCCAGACTTTTTTCCATAGTCTGAATCGAATGGTTGATTTGTGAAATCTGAATCTGATTGGTTTGTTTCTCTTTTTGAATACTCTGTTGAATGGTTCTTTTTCGTTCTTCCTGAAAACGTAAACTTTCTTTAAATGTATTCCAGTCATTTTTTGAAATCACCTCTTTTTCATATAATCTGGCATTCATGTCGTATAATCTTTTAGCGTCATTATAGTCATGTTCGATTAATACCAAATCTTTATTCAAATTTAATTCCTGATTTCTAATATTCAGTTTTCCTGTGTTCAAATTGTTGATTTGTTCAATAATTGCCGTTTCCTGAGTCAGGTAATTCAGTTCTGTGTTTGGGTTGTACAAACGGGCCAGCGATTGACCTTTGGTCACCATGGCGCCATTTTCGACAAAAATTTCTTTTACAGATCCTCCTTCTGTCACATTCACCAGCATTACGTTCAGGGGTTCTACTTTGGCCTGAAAAACTACAAAATCTTCAAAAAAAGCTTTTTCAACTTTCTGGATACTTAGTTCTGCTGCTTTTACATTTAAGCTTCTTTTAGTATTAAACGAAAAAAATACGATGGTTGCCAAAACTAAAAAAACTCCAATTGCTATTGTGAGATATCTAAATTTTCTATTTTTACGAGGAATTACTTTGTCCATTTCTTTAATAATTTACTGATTACCAATAGGTAAATACTGTGCCATAAAAATTATTATTTGTAAAGTATTGATTTTAAAGAAGCTTTAAAAACCATCCAAAAAAGAAGTGTTCGATAATGAACAGTTGACCGTTCGTTATCGAACAAAAAAAGACATCATGCGAAAAAAACAAGCCCAAATATTAATCGTTGACGACCAGGAAGAAATTCTTTTTTCGGCAAAAATGATTCTCAAAAAGCATTTTGAAACCATTTTTACGGCAAACAGCCCCAAAAAAATCATTTCTATTTTGAATGAAAATGAAATAAATGTGGTTTTATTAGACATGAATTATCGAATTGGTTTTGAAGATGGGCGGGAAGGGATTCATTGGCTAAAAGAAATTAAAACGCTTTCGCCACACACAGTCGTGATTTTAATGACCGCTTTTGGTAAAATTGATACTGCCGTCGAGGGGATAAAAATTGGTGCTTTTGATTATGTTTTAAAACCCTGGAACAACGAAAAATTGCTGGAAACAATTGATAAGGCTGTAGCCGAAAGTAGAAAGAATACTAAAAAAAATGTAACCGAAAAAACAGCGAAAAACTATTTTGTTGGAAGTTCCTTAAAAATTAAACAAGCCTATTCTATTGCTGAAAGAGTAGCCAGAACAGATGCCAATGTTTTGATTCTGGGAGAAAACGGAACCGGAAAATATGTTTTTGCTGAGTTTATTCACCTTAATTCAGAAAGGAAAGCACAGCCTTTTGTGCATGTTGATTTAGGATCTTTAAGTGATAATTTATTCGAAAGTGAACTTTTTGGTTATGCTAAAGGTGCTTTTACAGACGCTAAAACAGATACAGCCGGAAGATTTGAAATTGCTTCCGGCGGCACTATTTTTCTGGATGAAATTGGGAATATTCCGTTGCATTTGCAATCTAAATTATTACACGTTTTGCAAACGAAAACCGTTACGCGTTTGGGAGAAAGTAAGGCAAGACCTTTGAATGTTCGTGTAATTGCAGCCACGAATAGTGATATAAAAGCTGAGGTTAAAAACAAAACGTTCCGCGAAGATTTGCTGTACCGCATTAATACAATGGAAATTCATTTGCCTTCGTTACGCGAACGAAAAGATGATATTGTACCAATGGCGCATTTTATCCTGGATAAGATTGCCGAAAAATACAATCAGGAAAATTGGCACTTTGAAGATAATGTAGCGCCATATTTAGAGAAATACCCCTGGAAAGGAAATATTCGTGAGCTGGAAAACAAAATAGAACGTGCTTTGATTCTGGCCGATAATAATACCATTTCTGTCACCAATCTGGATATTCTGGATTTCGAAGAAATTCAGGAAAACGATGAAAATCCTTTATCTGAAATGGAAAAAAGTGCTATCGAAAAAACACTTTTTAAATACAACGGAAACATCAGTAAAACAGCTGAGGAGCTTGGATTGTCAAGAGCCGCATTGTACAGAAGAATCGAGAAATACGATTTAAAAAATATTTAAACACAGTGTGATTTAACCGCAAAGCACGCAAAGTATTTTTTTGCTGTGTTTGCAGTTGGCTTTATTAAGTTCGCAAAGCTGTTGATGCGAACCTTGCGTAAACCCTTTGCGACCTTTGCGATTAAATTTTTCAGCATTATTAAGCATAAAAAAAGTAAAATCATGAAAAACTGGAAATTCTATAATGCATTGTTTATAAGGGTTCTCTTTATGATGATACCCTTTTTCTTTTGCGTTTTTTTGATTTATAAAACGCTTTATTACAATGCTATTCTGGTTGGTTTTTTTATATGCTTACTGTTGTTTGAGATGTATTTTTATATCAAAAACCATGCTTTGTTTTACGATAAAATATTGCTTTCTATTTTGCAGAAGGATTTTTCGACCAATTTTCCGGAAGAGTATAAAGAGCAGAAATTTAGCAACTTATATCTTTTATACGATACCTTAAAATACCAGCAACAGGATCAGACTTCAAAAGAACTTATTTATAAATCGATATTAAATAACATAGATACTGCGACTTTAATTCTTGAAAAAGAAAACGAAGACTGGAATATTTTTTTAATGAACGATTGTTTTTCGCGTTTATTTAAAGTGCCAAAAGTAAGTCATTGGAAGTATCTAAGAAATTATTTGCCATCGTTATGTAATGAAATAGAAAAAACGGATTTCACCGAATTAAAATCGGCAATTTCGATTAAGATAGAAGAGCAGGACTTACAGACTTTTATGCTGCAAACATCCTATACCAAAACGTATGAAAAAGAATATTTCATTATTTTATTGGATAGTATTCAGCGTGTCATTGAGAAAAAAGAAAAGGAAGCCTGGATAAATCTGATGAAAATTATTTCACACGAATTAATGAATTCTTTGACGCCAATTCGCGCGCTTTCGCAGAATTTATTGCAGATCGTAGATCAGGAAAAACTCGAAGAAGATGATTTCGATGACATCAAAAGCAGCATTTCGACCATTATCAATCGAAGTGATCACTTGCAGGTATTTGTCGAAAATTACCGGAAACTAGCCATGCTTCCGACTCCAACAAAACAAATGACGCCAATAAATGTACTTTTAGAGGATTGTATGCGCATTATGAGCCCGATTCTAAAAGCAGAAAATATCGAACTGGTAAACGAAATTAATAGTTCCCGTTCTATTTTGATTGATAAAAGCCAGATCGAACAAGTGATTATTAATCTAATAACGAATAGTGTCTATGCTTTGAAAGAAAAGGCCGAAAAGAAAATGTTTTTGTCCAGTTATACAGAGAACAACCGTTTTTTTATCACTATCTCAGACAACGGAAAAGGAATCGACCATGAGATTCGGGATAAAGTATTTCTGCCTTTCTTCACGACCAGAAAAGACGGCGCCGGAATTGGATTAACACTTTCTAAAAACATCATCGAAGCGCACGGCGGCTATTTAAGCTACCAGACTGATGAAGATAAAACGAGTTTTGTGATTTGTTTGATTTGAGTTTTTTTGAACCATATAAGTGATGTAAGTTCATATTAGCTTTGACTTAAAAACGTTTCAGGATCTTTGTCAAAGTTAAAGCCCGTATTTTTGTCGTACCTCGGGATGACAAAAAATGAGAATAAAAAAGCTAAACCTTTAAAGTTCAATTTCCGGCGTCCAAAAGTGTTTCTCTAAATCTATAATTTGATTGTCGACTACTTCAATACCTTCACTTTCGAGAAGTTGCTGCATTAAATTAGTTCCGTCAAAATGGTGTTTTCCGGTCAGGAGACCTTTTCTGTTCACGACTCTGTGCGCGGGAACATCTTCCATATTATGGCAGGCATTCATTGCCCAGCCCACCATTCGGGCAGAACGGGCGGTTCCTAAAGCTTTTGCAATAGCGCCATAAGAAGTTACTTTTCCGTACGGAATTTGTCTGGCGATCGCATAAACTCTCTCAAAAAAATTATCTTCAGCCATATGTTTAAATTATTTTACCATTAAGATATTAAGGTTCATTAAGAGAAAGCTTAACTTTTTATTGAAAAATAATGAAGAAAGTGAAGTTTTATAAAGCGGGCTTAATTTTTCTTAATGGTTCAATTTTATAAAACCTGAATTTTTAATCTTTAGAAAATATTGTTAACTAAAATAGTAATTCAGAATATTAAAAAGTGTTATAACAGCGATTAAACCCGTAATGCTTCCTATAATGGTATTCATATTTCGCATGATGTAATCGGTTTTCTTTTCGATTCTTCCAAAGAAACCAATGTAGCTGTATAGAGCCGCAAAAGATCCTAAAACAGATCCAAATACAAAAGTAAAAATAATGTTGTTTTCGAATGCAAAAAGATGATAAGAAGCTAAGGTTACACTCACCACAACATAATACGGAATCGGGAAAAAGTTCAGGGCTGACAGTAACATCCCTAAAAAGAAACGGCTTTTTTTACTGCTCTTTTTAATCTTAGATTTTTTGGCTTTTGGTTCTTTCGCTATAAACAAAAAGTAAATCGTTAAAATCGAAAAAATAGCAAACCCAACTTCGCGTAATAATGTCACTACATCAGGGCGATTGTCAATTACCTGAGCGAATAATACCGCAAGGGAAACCTGAAAAAAGATCACTAAAACCGCACCGGCAACAAACCATAAGGCGTTCTTTTTTCCCTCTTTCATGTTCACTTTAGCAGCTGTCATATTGATTAGACCAGGCGGAATAATCCCAATGAAAGCGGCAATAAAACCTGAAAGTAATGGGGTAAGTAATGCCATTCAGTTATTTAATGGGTTGGAAAAACGTTCTTAAAATTAAATTAGTCTTTAATTTTAAAGCGAATATACGTAATTGCCTTATTAATTTCTAAATATTGTTTCTCGTAAAAAGTCTGAAAAGCAGTAACTTCCTCAGGGCTTCCTTCGTTTGTATACACGTTATGATTTGCATATAAAACCTCATGTCCTTCACCGTGAAGCAATCCGAGTGTGTAACCGTGCATGAATTCGCTATCGGTTTTAAGGTTTACAACACCGTCTTTTTTAAGGATTTTTTTATACAATTTCAAAAACTCAGAGTTGGTCATTCTGTGTTTGGTTCTTTTGTACTTGATTTGCGGATCCGGAAAAGTAATCCAGATTTCATCCACTTCATTTTCATTAAAAATATGGTCGATCAATTCGATTTGAGTACGAATAAAAGCAACGTTATGAAGTCCGTTTTCTACAGCAGTTTTAGCACCTCTCCAGAAACGCGCACCTTTAATATCAATTCCGATAAAATTTTTGTCAGGATATCTTTCTGCTAATCCAACAGAATATTCACCTTTTCCACATCCTAATTCTAAAACTAATGGATTATCATTTTTAAAGAAATCAGAGTTCCATTTCCCTTTCAAAGGCATTAAATCGCCTACAACTTCTTCTCTGGTTGGTTGAAAAACGTTTTCAAATGTTTCGTTTTCCCTGAATCTTTTTAGTTTATTTTTACTTCCCACTTTTACAAAAATTTTCAGCAAAATTAAGGAATATAAACGAATGAAAATAGCGCAACGGTGTTTAAAGTTTTTTGCTGTGAATTACACGAATTTTCGCTAATTTTTTTTGCCACTCCCGATAGCTATCGGAATCCCGGATTAAAAAGATTTTTTAATGTAGATTATCTAATCCGGTATAGTCCCTACGGGACATCAATATGGGGCTTTGTCTATTTTTCTACCAACATATAATCTCTGCGAGATATACTTCTTTAGGAGTTAAATATTGGGAGAAAACGATTATTACCACGCTAAATATTGTCCCGTAGGGACTACATATGTTTTAATTAAAAAAAAACATTTTAATCCGTGCAATCTGTGGCAAATTTATTTTTACCCGTAATGCGCTTCAGTAATAGGTTTTAATTTTGGATCCAGCGTTTCATCATGTTGCGATAAATCAAGACCAATATGTTCGTTTTCTTCAGAAACACGAAGCGGAATTATAAAGTTAGTTACCTTGAATAAGAAATAAGCGCCGAAGAACGTAAAGATCGAAACCAGAACCAATGCCATCATATGGTGACCAAAAACGTTCCATCCGCCGTGTAATAAACTAGCATCTTCGCCGTGAGCAAAAATAGCAGTCAGGATCATTCCCATGATTCCGCCTACACCGTGACAGGCAAAAACGTCAAGTGTATCATCAAATCTTTTCGAGAAACGACAGTTTACCACTGAATTCGAAACCAAAGCGGTAATAAACCCAAAAAACATACTTTCAGGAACCGATACAAACCCTGCGGCTGGAGTAATAGCTACTAAACCTACAACAGCCCCGATACAAGCACCTAAGGCCGAAACTTTTCTTCCGTTCATGCGGTCAAAGAAAACCCAGGTTAACATCGCAGCGGCAGATGAAGTTGTGGTTGTGGCAAAAGCCATTGCGGCAGTTCCGTTGGCAGCAAGGGCTGAACCAGCGTTGAAACCGAACCATCCAAACCATAACATTCCCGTTCCTAATAATACAAACGGAATATTGGTTGGTATATGAGCACTATTTTTTCTTTTTCCTAAAACGATAACCCCTGCCAAAGCAGCAAATCCGGAGCTCATGTGTACTACAGTTCCTCCGGCGAAATCTTTCACACCAAAATAACTTCCTAAAACCCCCGTAGGATACCAAACCGAATGGCACAAAGGCGCATAAATAAAGATGGTAAACAAACTGATGAACAATAAATATGATATAAAACGAACACGTTCTGCGAACGAACCCGTAATAATTGCCGGAGCAATAATCGCAAACTTCATTTGAAACAAGGCAAACAACATAAACGGAATCGTACTTGCCAATTTTTTATGAGGCAAAACGCCCACATAATCCATAAAAGCAAAAGTCGTGGGGTTTCCAAAAAAACTATAAAAGTGTTCTCCGGAACCAAAACCTACAGGATCGCCAAAAGCCAGACTAAAACCCACTACAACCCATAAAAGTGTTACAACACCCAAACAAATAAAACTTTGCAACATGGTCGAGATCACATTTTTGCGGCCCACCATTCCGCCATAGAAAAAAGATAATCCGGGAGTCATGATCAAAACCAGACAACACGAAGTTAACATCCAGGCGACATCGGCAGGAACAATATGATCGGTTGTTCCAAATTCAGACAATACATAACTATTTGTGGTAACAGTTGGCCAGAATGCACCGGTAATACAAACAATACTTATAATAATAAAGGAAATGATCCAGCGTTTTTCTATTTTCATTTTTCAAATACTTTATTTAACCCTATTTTTTTTGGGGTCAAAGTTAAAAAAAAATAAAGATTTTGATTTTCAGGGCTGTTAAAATAGAGGTGGTGCTTTTATTTTAGTCAATTTTGTAAAATTCGATCTGTTTTTTTGAGACAATCTTATTTTGAACTTCTAAATTAAGGATAAAATTGCCAATTGTATTATAATTAATTTGATATCTAATGCTGTAAAGCGCTAGAAAAGTTAGGATTATAAGAACAAAGTTCAAAAATGTTTATTTTTTTTGAAGCTTAGCAATCAAAACGTCTTCGATAGGTGCTTTTATCTTCGTAACCGCATCCACCTCGTCATTCGGGATGGTCATCGATAAAACATAATGCTGAATTTTCCATTCTTTGCCAACCTTAACCAAAACACCAGAACCGCGGCAAATTTTCATCTGCGTATTCAGCAATTCATCAAACCACGCAATTTTTCCGGTTTTATCAAAAAAGATATGACGTTCAAGAGCGGTAAAATTCCAGGTTTTCCCTTTGTCAAAAAATGGTTTTGCCCAAACTTTAAAGTCTTTTTTGGTCCAGTTTTCGGTAGCATCGGTTCCAATAAAAATTCCGTCTTCGGCAATTAAATCAAAGTAAGCATCAAATTTTACCTCACCAGCCGCTTTGTGCCAGGTGTCCAGAGTTTGATTGACTTTGTCTTTTTCAGAAGTTTGTGCATTTGCAAAAGTCGCAACGAATAATAAAAGAAGGATTGATTTTTTCATAAAAGGTTTTGTTTTGGTTTAAAGTTAGCAAATATTTTTTTCAAAGGTGCAAAGGTATACAGGTTCAAAGGTGCAGAGTTTTTTTGTTGGGATTCGTTTAATCGCACAAAGACGCAGAGTTTTTTCTTTGTAAGTTTAGAACTTAGCGCCTCTGCGTCTTTGCGCGAAATTTTCGGCCCAGCCATTAAATCGGCATAACGAGAAAATCTTATATTACTTATATGGTGAAATCTTAGTATATTTGATTGCTTTAAAATCGATACATCATGAATTCAAAAATACTTATCACCTCAATATTTGTTACTTCTCTGGTTTTTACCTCTTGCAAGAAAGAACTGGAACCACAGGCAAGTACACCAGCATCTGAATTGGTCAAACTAGGATTAGCAAAAGATACCACAAAAACACAATCTGTAGTTCAAATGCCGGCAACGAATCCGAATACCGTATTGAGTGATACAAAAGGAATAAATCCTGCACACGGACAACCCGGACATCGTTGCGATATTGCTGTTGGTGCGCCATTAAATTCCGCTCCAACACAAGGACAAGCCACAACTACGCAGCAACCGCAAACGGTACAAGTAAATGGAGGCCAGCAACAAGTGGTAACCACCACCACAGTACCAACAAAAGTAGCCAAAGGAATGAATCCTGCGCACGGACAACCCGGACACAGATGTGATATTCCGGTTGGAGCACCTTTAAATTCTCCTGTAGCAAAACAGCCCGTTGCCAATACAGATCAAAGCGGAAGCGTATCACAAAAATTTACCGTAACGCCACCACCTGCAAATAATGCAGTTCCGGCCTTATTAAGTACCGAAGAAACAGCAGTAGCAGACGGAATGAACCCTGCACACGGAAAACCCGGTCACAGATGTGATGTTGCCGTTGGAGCTCCATTGCCAAAATCATAATATTTACGTCAATAATCTGGGCGTGCCACCAATAAAAAAAGGGGCCAACTATGCAAATCGCTTAGTCGGCCCCTTTTTTTATTGCTGTCGGGCTATCCGCGCTACTTCGGTAGCCAGCTTCTATCCCTCACGCGAAAAACATCGATTGTGTTATAACAAATATAGGTGTAGTCCCTTACGGGACATTAATACTTACTGTATAATTTTTTTCTACCAATATTTAACTCCTAGCGGAGTTATTATTTAGAATATCAATATTTTCAATTATTACCTACGGTTTCAGGCGTGGGATAAGAATCGTGAAAAATGTATTGTGTTCGAGCGATTGAAAACGTTGGGAATGTTTATAAAATGTGAAATCTCTTCTTTAATAATATATTCAATAAAAAAATATCTCGTAGAGATTACATGTTGGTAGAAAAACAATTTGCGAATCACAATTTTGTCCCGTAGGGACAACATAAAAACGTTCCCCAATTTATTTCCATTTGTAAACCAATAAACCCTTATTCAATTTCAAAAATCGCCTGAATTTCAACAGCCGAATTAATCGGTAACGAAGCCGCACCAATAGTTGCTCTTGCATGTTTTCCTTTTTCACCAAAAACCAAAGCAGTCAAATTCGAAGCCGAATTCATAAGTCCCGCATGTTGTGTATATTCCGGAGTCGTATTAAAATATCCTGTAAGCTGCACACATTGTTTTACTTTGTTCAAATCGCCTCCGCAAGCTTCTTTCAAAACAGCAATTACATTCAGCATCGTTTGGTACGTGGCTTCTTTCGCCTGATCTTCGCTAACCGTCGCGCCAACTTTTCCCGGATTTAGAATCTTTCCGTCTTTCAATGCCACCTGATTAATGTATACTTTATGATCCGAAATCGTAAACGGAACATAATTTCCAACCGGTTTAGGAGCTTCAGGAAGTACAATATTATTGTCTTTTAATGTTTTGTTGATATCGCTTTTAGTTTCTGCCGAAGTCGTTTTTACAGACTTTATATTCTCTGTATTTTTCAATCCCGAAGCCACTCTTGCCAAAGCTTTTCCTTGTTCCTTAGCCAGATTCAATTCGCTTTGCGACGGACGAGTTCCGGTAGATCCCGCTAGTGAAGTTGCTCCAAAAGGCGTATTTCCCTGAGGAACCGTTTTGTCTAAAGTAGCCGTTCCCATAATTCCGGTTGGTACAATCACCATTCCGTGTGAGGCAAGAATATTCCAGAAAGACAAAATCGCAGCTTCTTTTCCTGCGCCTGATCCTGCCGACATGAATACGGTTGCCGGTTTTCCTTCCAGAGTTCTCGATGTCCAAAGCGGAATACTCTGGTTGAAAAAGTAATTCATATCAGCACTAATATTCGCAAAATGCACCGGACTTCCAAACGCGATTCCGTCATAATTCGCCAATTCTTCGATCGTTGCAACAGGTAATTTCTCTACATCAGCATTTAGTTTCTCTTTAGGATTTATCGAAGGAACACGTTTTAAAGTCGCTTTTGTATTGGGATATTCCTGAACCCCTTCGGCAATTGCTTTCGCCATTTTATACGTTCCGCCGTTTTGAGAATAAATCAAAACCAGCACATTGGTTTCTGATGATTTTGTTTGCGCATTGGCACCAAAACCTATAAATATTGCAATTAATAATACAAGTAGTTGCTTTTTCATGAGGGTAATTTTAAATAATTTGTAATGGATAATCTCAATTAAGAAGCTTGTTTTATTTTAAAAACCAAGTTTCTTTTTTGGGACTGCAAAATTACTTCTTACAATACCAAAAAGCGTTATTATTATGTTAATCGTGTTTTTCTTTGCATTCTTTGTTGTTGATCTGCTAGAAGATTGTGAGTGTACAAAACTTTTAAAATGGGCTGAAAGCCCTAAAAGCACTAGCGTAGTGCAACGCACTACGAATTAAATCAAAATAAAAATTGCCCTGAAAGAGCCAAAGCAAATAGACCATATAGATTCAAAGCAAATAGGTGTTTTTTCAGAAAGCATATTGTAAAATAAGAGAAATATTCCTTTTAAATTAGGCTTTTGCCCTTACAGGGCTTAAACAATTATCGGTTTTCATTCATAGTGCTTCGCACCATGCTATTGCTAAAGCTCTTTCAGAGCAAAAGGTTTCGAACACTTATAAATTAGAAGATAAAATCTGCGTGAAAAATATTTTAAACACATAGAAACATAGGATCAAAAAATGAATAAAAGAGAGTTAAATACAAATCAAGATTTGACACATAGCTATGTGTTTTTAAACAAATGAAATGACTTTTTTAAAGTTTACAAAATCTATGTTTCTATGTGTTTAAAAAATATCCGCGTATAAAAAGATTAGAAAATAAAATCTGCTCACCCGAGCGATAACGAACAGGCGAAGCAATCTGCTTAATCTGCATAAAAAAATATTTAAACACATAGAAACATAGGATCAAAAAATGAATAAAAGATAGTTAAACACAAATCAAGATTTGACACATAGCTATGTTTGTTTAAACAAATGAAATGCCTTTTTAAGTTTACAAATCCTATGTCTCTATGTGTTTAAACAACTCAATCCAAAAAGTTAGCTATTAATTTTCTAACTTCGAGGAAACAAATCGCCTTATTATGAAAAAAGCAATTGTATACGGAGCAAGCGGATTAGTAGGATCTTATATTCTCGAAACGTTATTGAATAATGCCAATTACGAACAAGTAATAATCGTAGTCAGAAAAGATCAAAACATTAAGCATCCAAAACTAAAAACTTTGATTGGTGATTTCAATTCCTTGCCCGAAGTGGTAAAAGGCATTGAAGTCGATGAAGTTTTTATAGCTCTCGGAACCACGCAAAAGAAAACACCTGATAAAAAACTATACTATCAAATTGATCATGATTATCCGATATTGGCGGCAAAACTGGCCAAAGAAAACGTAGCAAAAGCAGTTTTTCTGGTTTCGGCAATTGGGGCAAATGCGAAGTCGTCGATATTTTATACGAAGATGAAAGGCGAAACCGAACAGGATATTATCAACTTGAATTTAGATCATACCTATATCTTTCGACCTTCGATGATTTTAGGAGACCGAAAAGAAAGCCGGCCTCTGGAAAAAGTATTCATCGGAATATTCAAATTCATCAATCCTTTGTTTATGGGAGGAATGAATAAATACAAAGGAATAGAGGCGAGCGATATCGCCAAAGCAATGGTCAATAGCGCAAACCAGCTGAATGAGAAAGTCAAAATATTGCAGTGGGAAGAAATGACCAATTTGCTGAAATAAAAAATGGCATTATCCTGATTAGAGATAATGCCATTTGCATTTGATATATATAAATTAAAACGATTTCTGTTTTTCGAAAGTCGTAGTAAGTGATTTTTTTGCTTTGGCAAGAGCACCGCTAAACGCTTTTTCAAGTGTTTCGGAGTGGTCTGTTACGGTTAAGGGTTGTAAATTGGCTACACGAACTTCAATTACGCATTTTTTATCGTTTAAACTGAATTTTTCTCCGTTTTCATCTCCAAAATGTACTTCAATGCGGGTTATTTTTTCTTCAAAACGAGCTAAACCTTTTTCTAATTCTTCAGAAAAATAAGTTGCTAATCTTTCGTGTCCTTCGATGTTCTTGTCGGTATTGATTTGAATTTTCATATCGGTTTATATTTAATGATTATTCTCAAAGCTATCTTTTTTAGAATGAAAAGCCAAGTGAGTTAATAAAACATTATGAAAAAATGTTGGAAAATTTAAAGACCATTTTTCTGTTAGGCTTGGCGATTATGAAATGTTATTATCTAACACGGATTTAACGGATTCACTTCGTGAAAACGCGGATAAAAACAGATTTTTTTGTTGTATTTTTTGTCAGGCTAATCGAATCCGATATGTCAGGCTGAGCGTCCCGATCCCGAAACTTCGGGATGGGAGAAGCCCCCACGCACCAACCAACTAAATTCAAAAATCTTTTAGATTCATAAAGAAAAAACATACAAATCATAAGCCTTTTTGGTATCTTCGCAGTCCTAAACATCGAGATTATGAACACAACAAAACTTTTTGCCCGTATGGTACGCTGGCGGTATTGGAAACAACCACAACGCGTTCTCGAAGGCGTAGGACAGCTAACCCATACGGGTTTTATATTTCCTAAAATTCGAGATTATGAGTACAAACACCCTTTCAAAAGAAACCGAATTGAGGTTAACCGATTTCTTCAGCAATTCGATTGATCCTGAACTAATGGCTAAAACCATCAGAAAATTAAATTATATCCTCGCCTTAAGCATAATGCGGGATTGCGAAACCCTAGAAACCGAAAAAACAAACCTCGAACAAGGTTTTTATTGGTTGAATGAATTAGCAGAAATTCTAAATCCTTATCTGGATGCTGAATAAGTAAGAATGAGAAAAGCCACTGTGAAGTGGCTTTTTTTATTTTGTGGTTTCTCTTTCGTTTATTGCGTTTTGAATTTCGAGAATACACGAATCCAAATTCTTCTTTATATCGTTACTCCAGAAACGCAAAATCTTCCAGTTTTGAGATTCTAAATACGCATTGACTTCTATATCTCGTTGCATATTTCGTTCGATTTTTTTGATCCAGAATTCAGGATTGGTTTGTGGTTTTTTTCGGGTTTCCCAATCTTTTCCGTGAAAGAATTCTGAATCTACGAAAATGGCAATTTTTAATTGTTTGAAAGTGAAATCCGGTTTGCCGAAAACTGTTTTGTTGTTTTTACGATATCTGTAGCCAAGATTCCATAATGCTTTTGCCAAACTTACTTCGGATTTTGTTGCAGTGCTTTTAATGGCACGCATGTTTTTGGAGCGTTGTTCTGGATTATGGACATCCATGTAAATTATATTTAAAGACCACTATGTATTTATTATAAATTTATCAAAACTGTAATACAATTATAATTAGTTCAAATCTTCAATACACTTTTTTATCGCATTATCCAAAAGACAAGGAGTAAGTTATCCTTTAATATTTTAAACCAAATTTAGATAATTTTTTAATTGAATTTAAGGCTTTGACAACATTGACTTCCTTTATACTTTCGTTTTTTGAAATTGATTTGTACACTGATTTTAGATTTAAAAATTCAAGATTATCAAATATTTGAGTTTGTTCTCCCAAATCAAATATTTTTGTCCAATCAGCTTTAGAAATAAGTTTTAATCTATCATAGACTGCTTTTACATCAATAACTTCTATTTCTGCTTCATTTGATAAAGATCTTATATCATCAGGACTGATATTGTTCTCATCGATATATGTCAAACATTTGTTTCCGATGCTTATATCTCTACTATTGAGGTTTTTTGATCTTTTGATTTTATTCGCAATTTCCCAAATATCAGTAGATATTCCTTTGAGCTCGTCAATATTCAAAGCGTATTTTGATATTCCGTCCCAAAATTTATTACCAAAGCCTAATATTTTGGTAATGTTCATAAGATTGTTTTCGGATTTATTGTCTAACTCTTCTGTTTCAACTTCCCTTGATAAAACCAAGTCGGTACTTATAAAGAACTCTGAATATTTTTCTACATTGATATTATAGTTTTCTTCCTTTAACAGTTTCCAACTAGATTCGCGTTTTGCGTACTCCGATATTAAAGAGTTATTTGAAGATTTAACCAAGTGATTGTAAACAATAACAATCAGTTTTTGTAATTCACTAATAATTCTGGTATCAACACGTTGCTCATCATAGATTTTCCATAAATCTAATCTATTATCGGTTAGGTAATAAAAATAAGAAAGTGTATAAGCAACCGTAAATGATTTTAAATTGGTATCTCCAATTGCATCAATATTTTTTCTACCAAACAGTTTGTCTACAGTTTTAAAAAGTATGGCATTTGCAATTAACTTTTTATAAAAATTTTCACCAGGTAATTTATTCTTTTTAACTAATTCATTTATTTTTTTAGTATAATGAATAAAATTTTTCTGGGCCCCCTGCGAAACATAATGAGGCTCTAATTCCCAAATATTGATAAATTTTGCAACGTCAGATTTAACAAATTTTTGATTTGTAGGATGCTGTTCTTTAAATTTTCTTTGTTGGGGAGGAGTTGTCAATTTATTTAAAGATTCTTTATATTGACCATTCACACGTTCGAAATACCATAGAGTGGATAAATTTCTATTCTCTGGATCAACAACATATTTTTTTCTTGACAAAGATTCAATTTGAACAAAATAAGGATTGTTTGAAGACAAATCCAATTCAGATACTTTGTTTTGGCTATTTGCATAACGAGCGATGTTTGGAACCTCAATATTTTTCTGTTCTACATCTTTGATAACGGTTAGTTTCATTTGGACAAACACATTACTCAAATCTACATCTTTAAATTTCTTTTGAGTATGGAATAATGATGCTGTAGTCTGACCTCCATTAACAATTTGAAAGTCTAGTAGTTTTGTTAAGTACAGTTGATTGTCGTTAACTGTTGTTTCCACATTTTCGGCTGTTGCCGTAATTCCGTTATTATATGGCAAGAACATTTGAGGTTTTTCTCTAATGGTATCTCTGATACCTTTGTTAAACTTTCCTGTTTGTCCTAAAAATGCTCTAACATTACTTTCAAGTAATTCGTTTGAATATTCTTTATAAAGTTTTGAAAGAACTTCTCCTGGTAATATTGCTAAATAACACTCATATAATTCGTTTAGGTTTGGCATTTTCAGACATTGAATGCCAATATTATTATCTGAAATCAAGTTTTTAAAATCAATTTCAATTGGTTCTCTGTTACTTGATGATTCACTTAATTTATAAAATCTTGGAATATCCCATACATGGACAAAAATGTCTAAATCTTCAAATCCTTTTATTGTAACTTTTTCCATATCATGATTTGAATTGCCATTAATAAAGAAAAAGATATTCATTCTATCAAAATTTGATTTTTGTTTAATGATAATTTTTAAAAGTTGATTCAGTTCTGTCTGAGCAGGATCCACATAATTAATGTGTCCTTTGAGAGCTGCATTTAAAAACTTTTTGATTTGATTTATACTTTTATTAAAGTCATCTTTTGCTATGTTAAAATCGTAGGATGTTTGATTATAAAAAGTAATAAATAAATCTAGGGTTTCAAAATGAACCTTATTAGAATCATCTTTAAATTCATCTTTCAGACAATATCCATTTATTTTCCAGTCAATTCGACCTTGAGAATCTGGATTAATATAAGATAATACTCTTGCACCTTCTGACTTACCAATATGATCTAAGATTTCAATACAATGTTCTGTAAATTTATCTTCGAAACTTGCTCCTTCACCGTCAGAATAGACTAATGCAGCGACATCAGACTTAACAGACTCAATGTAATTTTTTAAACCTCTCTCCATTATTTTATTAACTCAAGTATTGATTCGTTATCTACTAAAAACTGTTCTATTGCTGATAACTCTATGTTGTATTTTGTGTCAAATAAACCAATAGGTAAATCTGAAGCTATCAATCTTGGGAAATCACAAGTAACTTCATAAAAATTTCTTTTTCTAAAGGCATACTGACGCTTGTAATTTTCAAAATCTTCATCAAAATAACCTACTAATAAAAGTCTTTCATTGAAAATCTTTAATGCATTCTGATTAATATTAATTTTTGTTCTGACTTGCTCAATAATAGAATTTAATGAAACCCCTTTGTCCTTAACTTCTTCAACTACATATAATATTAAATATAGTTTAGTTAAATTTTTACTATCTAATTGTCTTTCACTTGATATTTTAACTTTGGGAACCTTTGAAGAAGTTAACTTTACCTCGATCCCAAATGAACCAAAATGGAAATCTTTATCATTATAATCTGGACCAGTCCAACTTTCTAATAAAGCATCAATAGTATATTCTTCATCCAACAAAGAATTGAATACTAAAAGTTCTCCCATTAATCCTTTTTGTCGTTCAACTGTTAACCCTTGAAAATTTATTTTATCAAATAATCTCTTCCATTTTAGAACTACATTAGAAGTTTCAATTAAAGCTTCATTTTCAATAACACTTTTTGAAATTTCTTCAACAATATTTTCAATAAACAAACTGAAAATATCTTTCAAATGATTGTCTAAAAGGTAAATATGTAATTCTTTTGCATTTTCAAATTCAAATATTTCAATGAATAAACCCTTGAACTTAAAGTTTTTAAATTCAGGAAATTTAGCATTTTTAGATGTTTCAAATATGTATAAGTGATTACCCGTTATATGATTTGTTGCTGCAAAACATTTGAACGGTTTAACATGTTCAAGTTGCGTTTTTATAATAATTTCATCAGTAGGAACGTGACTTTCCCAAATAGATTTAATACTTATCATAATTATTCGTTATCATAATTATCATCATCTTCCATTGGCTCTAAATCTAATTCTTCTTTTATAGTTGCAGAATAAGAAACTTGAACTTCATTTTCAATTTTAGGGAAATGTAAACTATATCCAACTATTGGAATTCCATTTTCAACATTTGTAGTACCTCTTTCATCTAGTGCGTAAATTAAAAGCAAACCTTTACTTTCATTTGCTCTTCTCTCTTTTATACTGCCAGCACCATTTTCAGATAAATCCACTTGACGATCTACAACATCATCTATTTGATTTTTAGTTATTTTATATAAATCATTTGGTTCAGTCTGATTTCTAACACTACATATTAATTCTATTTCATGACCACCTGAAGCCAATTTATATTTTTGTGGTTCAAATTCTTTTCTTTTATCACTTCTTCTGTCAGCTCCTTTTTCATATAATAAAACCTGTTCATTAGTATTAGAAACAATACATATATTCCATTCTCTAATGTTATTCTGTTCTTTTTGAAGAGTTATATAATTTGAAATTACATGATTATTTATCAAAGGAATATCTATTTTGTAATTTTCAATAAAATCAATTAATGGTTCAATTTGAACATTTCTATATAAAAGATATTTGGTTTTATTTCTAATTGTTATTATGTTTTCATTAGTTGGAAAGCCTAATCTTTCAAATAAATTTTTAAGGTTATTAAAATTATTTTGAATTGATTTTTGGTCTTTAAATAACAAATAAGTTTGTGGATTTTGACCAGAAAATGAAATCTTAATATCTTTTGCCCAAAAAAGTTTAGCAACACTTGTAATTGCTAATAATCCATGATGATTTCTAACTTTTAATGTAAAATCTTTTGGTTTTAAATTACGAGTAGTCATTTCATCAAAATCATATCTCATTTCTTCAGTAGCCATAGTGATATGGTTAAACCATTCATAAATGGTTTCTGTTGTGTATAATCTACATAAATCAACATAACCTGGTCTATAACCAAACCACCTTCCCATTTGCATCAAAGAATCATACATTCTTGTTGTTCTTAAATAATAACTAGTTGATAAACCTTCTAAAGTTATTCCTCTGGCCAATCTACCGCCACCAACTGCTATTATAGACAAACCCTCTTCATACCTAGAGTAATCAATCTCATCGATATTATGATATTCTAAATTTGTTGTTGAACGAGTTCCATGAACTGCACGAACATCAATTTTTGAAGTTGCTTTCTTTAATTCTGCTTTTACACTTTCCCAATCATGTAGTTCAATTCTACTGTCTTTATAATCTATATTTTCAATTACATTTTCGGTTGTAGATAAAAAATCATTAATGAATAATTCTTCTAATTCCTTTAAAAATTTAGTATCGTTAGCATTTATGTAATTTTTAAAATCTTTCATTCTATCATTAACTAAGTATGATACTCTGTCAATCCATTTAACATAAAGGGCAACATGAACTAACATCGAATTATGTTTTTTCTCATGCCCCCTTAATCTTCTAATAGCACAAGTTAGAATAAATGATTTTAGAGCTAATTCAAGACTTTGAGGTAAATATTCAGGTAAATCTTCTTTATTATTTCTATTTATTGTCCTAAAAAATGGTGGGTCATAATCATCAATAACTCTAAACACATTTAATGGTTCGTGACTTTCTCCTGTTATTGGATTCTCTAGACCAAATATTTTAGCTGCTCCAATATAATTTTTTGGTGCTATTATATTTATAATAAAATCTTTAGGAAATAAATCTTCACCAATAAAGTATGTTTTACCCTTTACCACTGTGGTTAATTCATCATTGAAATCTTGTGGGATAAATAAGTTTGCATAAGGTGTTGCAGTATATCCAACAAATGTATTTTGATCAAAAACATTTAATAATGTTCTTATTAACTTATTGATGGTTTTGATGTCATTTATGTCTTTAGTTGCATTAACGGACGCAGCATCAGCCTCATCATCTATTATCAACACGGGAACATCAAATAATTTAGGTTGACCATTTACAACTCTAATATTAGAATCTTTTGAAAACCAATCAATCAAATTTTCAAGAATACTTTTATTCTTTTTAATTACAAATACAACTGGATTTTTTCCGATTGGGATATTTAATCTATTTGCAATCCCTTGATTAAAATCTCCTTCGTCCCCTGTTCTGTAAAAAGACGATGTTAATGAGTATATATCTGTATCAACTTTATATTTACCAACTCCAATTATTTTATTTTCTCCATAATTATTAATATATGCAGAACTACTTTTTCCAATATAACCCTCGTCAATTCGTTCTTGAGTTTGTCTTCTCAATGAGCTTATTGTACCTGCAATAACTATTATAACTTTATATCCAGCATCAGTTGCTTTATTGATTAAACCAACATAATTTGATGTCTTACCTGATTGTACATGACCTACAACCATACCTCTCCTGTCCCAAGAGCCTGATTCTTTAGGATTATAACATTTATCTAATATTTTATCTGTAAAATCATCTAAATCATTAATAGGAAAAGAAGGATCTTTTTCGTGCATGTATGATTTATATCTATTCCACAATTCCCAATTAATTTCATCCTTTCTGGAATAAAGCCAAGGTGTAATGTCTCCATTCATTTCAGTAATTGAACCTTTACCGATACTGAAATCTGCTACTAATACTTCAAATAATTCTCTTTTGTCAATTACTTGACCAACAGATGCCATTGTTGATTCAACTCTATCAATAATGCTCAAAATTATTTCATCAGTAATTTCATCATTTTGTTTTGCATGTGATAAAAGTGTATGTGCTATTAATCTAGCCGAGCTTTTTATATCGTTCATATTAAATAATCATTTATTAATGGAAATAGATTAAATGGTGTTGAATTCATTATTTGCTGTTTAGCCAAATGTTCAGGTATCCCTTGAAGTATATAAATTTTATATAACTCGACTGCTAACTGGATTAAATCATCGCTAGGAATTTCAGGAATGATTTCTAACTCATGAAAAGATGGATTCTCATTTTGATTATATAAAATTAATTCCAATGGAATGTTTTCCTCAATAAGTTTTAAAGCTTTTGAAAAAAGTTTATTTTCTTTTTCAGAATCAAGCAATTGTTTTATTATTGGGTGTTTCTTATTTATTTTATATTTTTTTATACTTTCTCTGTTTGTTTCGTCTTTCCACAAACTCTCAAAAGATCGACTATTATAATCTGAAGATACCGTTTTTTGCCCTCTCCAATTGTATATTTTTGCCGACTTCATAACAGCCATTTTTGCAATTCTGGCTAATTCCTTTCTTATTTCAATAGGTGGTGTTGCAGTCGATTTTTTTATATCAAGATTCCAATCAAAATCATTTGCGTTGGGAAAATTAATAGCAATTCTGGCTAATTTTGAATATTCTCTTTTTTTTTCAATTCCTAACCAGTCACCAGATACAAGTAATCTATCTCCTCGATATATATAAAAACCTTGTTGTTGATGCCATCCTAAAGGCCCTCCTGATTTTTCATAATCTCCATTGCTGATTTTTGACATATGTGGCAGAATAAAATATGTTACTTCAACATTATTTATTAACACTTCTAATTGCCCCATTTCAGGCTTTGGAGTAAGGTTTAAAAGAAAAGGATTCCACGGTTCAATTTCATAGGTATTTGTGAAAATTTTGATTTTTTTACTTTCAATAAAACGATGAAAAACTAAACCTAAATGCTCATTTACAGTGCTCATTTCATGATAGAATGCATTTTTAACAGCCTCATTTTCAGCTTTAGAATTGGCTACGATTCTGTCTAACAATTCCCAAACAATAAAAGTTCCGCTTTTTAGCTTATCAATCTTATCTAAATAAGATTCATCTGAAACATAATCTAATAAAACCCATTCCTCTTCATTATTAATAAAATCAATATCCCAACAACGTTTAAGTGTATTAAAACCTTGTTTCTTTGTAATAACTGTAAGTCTTTTACATTGCGAAAATGAAGCTGTTTTTAATCCCATACCAAACCTGCCCAAGTCTTTTTCATCCCTCGTATCTTCAGGATCTTTACTTCCCGGAGTCATAGCAATAATTAGCTCCTCTAAATTCATTCCTTTTCCATTATCAAGAATAGAAATAACGGAATCTTTACCTTTCCAAAGAAAATCAATTTCAATATTATCTGCGTTTGCGGAAATACTATTATCAATGATGTCTGCTATTGCGGTGGAAAGGTTATAGCCAAAACTGCGATATGAGTTTATCGTTGATTTTGGGTTTGGTTTTGCGATTTCAGCTTTGTATTTATCCATTTTAATTTTAATGCATTAGAATGACTTTAAGTGTTTACTGTATGAGATAATAGTTCAGACATGTTTATACTTTATGGGGTCTATTCTATATTATTAAGCTCTTTTTCAGTAATACTCCAATTTACCTGAACAATTGAATAGATATTTCGTTTTGGGTTTATACTTACAGCAGGATTTTTAATTAAACGGATCTTTGGTTCATTTTCAATATTACTTACTATAGCTACATAATATTTATCACCCTTTTTACGTGCTGTTTCCCATTCTTTATTAGTAAATAAAATTCCACCACTAACGGAAGACATTCCTTTTACTTCTACATAATAATTGGTTTTCTTTCCAATTAATTTGAAATCGTATCCGCATCCTTCATCTGTAACATTTTTTATTTCTACTTCTTCGGGGAATTTTATTTTTTGTGTAGTCAATTGCCAGACAAATTCTTTTTCTGCTTTTTTTCCTGTAATTCCTCTTGTTGTGTAGGCTCCAATCTTTCTCTTTTTCTTTTCACTATCTGACGGAAGTACGCTTGATAATACTTGCATTTCTACATCAAAATTAGGATTGTGCGCATTATTGATTATATCCTGAATTAAGCCTCTTAAAGTTATTTCATCAAAACTCTCATATGCATCTAAGGTTCTTATAATGCTTAATGTCATTGGTCTTTTATGCCATCCTAATCTAAATGGATGAACAACATCAAATTCATCACGTCTAAACTTTATATAATTAGGTTTTACATTTAATGCTTCACCAACTTTATTCCAAGCTTCTTTATCGGATTTGTAACCAAGATTTTCAACCGCTTCTTTATCGAATCTTGATAAATAATATGCCACAATATGGGCTAACTTTCTATCTCTATCCATTTATTCTTTCTAATTCGTTAGGTAAAATTTCATTTTCAAAAAGTGTCGGATTCAAGACATTGTGAACTATTTCTGCAATTTGATATGCTAGATATGGTGGTACCGCATTTCCAACCTGATGAAATTGGTTAGTACGTTCTCCGCAGAAATAATAATTATCTGGAAATGTTTGAATTCTCGCTGCTTCTCTTACTGTTAAACTCCTACATTGAAAAGGATCATAATGAATAAAGTAATGACCATCTTTTGAAATATGGCTAGTAACAGTTGTTGCTGGAATATTTGGCAATTGTACTCTAAATCTGTCTGTGAATTTTCCTGATTCTACGTTTTCATGATCTGGTAGTAGATCACTTCCCGCTTGCTTGTAGTCTTCTAATCGAGGAAAATTTTTATTTAATTTAGTGTATCGTGCAGCAAATAAATATCTTTTTAAATCTTGTAGTAGATGTTTTCTTGACATATGATGAAGAACACCTCCTAAGCGATTATCATTGTACCATGAAAATAATGGATGTGTTTCATCTATATTATTTTTCGAAGTTTTAATGAAAGACGCACCAAGATTTGTTGGGAGTTGTTTTTTAACTACACTATTATCCTGAGGAATAATTTCGTCTATAACTCTGTTAAATTCTGCAATATGATCTTGCCAGTTTTTTGGTGAATCTTCTAATTTTTCGTAAAAACGCTTCTTTTTTATTTTTCCATCTTTATCATACACAGTTCCACTGTGAGTGAATGTTCTGGTAACGCCACTTCTAAGTATTGGTAACTTTTCTATAATGGATTCTAGTGTTACCTGATTTTTGTTTTGAAGTATGTTAATTGGGCCATTTACATCTTCTCTAATACCTAATAAAATAACTCGATGTCTTTTTTGAGGTATGCCATAATCTTCTGCTTTAATTATGTAATCTCTTGGTTCAAATATTGGATTTCCATTGTTATCAAAACCTCTTGGTGCAACAGTTAATGAATAAATGCGATATTGAACTTTTTGTTCATTATCAATAAATGTTCCTTCAGAGATACAAGCATCGAGTGGATTTTTTAAATCACTCAATATTTTATTGAAAACATTAGTTTTTTCTGTTTCCGCGGATAATATACCTTTAACGTTTTCCATAACAAAAACTGCAGGATTATGTCTTGCAAGTATCCTTAGGTATTCTTTATAAAGACCAACTCTTTTATCCGTTTCTTCGTTAAGAATTATTTCCTGACGTCTGGCACGTCCAACTAATGAATAAGCCTGGCAAGGCGGGCCACCTATTAGTACCCAGTTTTGGTTTCCATTTAATGCTCGTTCAATTCTTTCATCAACTTCATCATCACTTACACCATTTAAATCATTTTTATCTGGTGCTCCCAGTGTTCCACACCAAGCTTCTTCATCTGCCTGATCTGCTTCGATCGGATGATTATTGTAAAGTTGATCTATTGTGATCTCTCCTTTAACGAAATTGTAATAATCGCCAGGTATTTGCCCAATTGGGAATTGTCGGTAAAAACTTCGTAGTTTAAGTGTTTTGTGAGCGTGTTCGTCTTTTTCAATTGATAAGGAAATTTTGAAAATTCGATTTCCGTTGTCATTCGTTAAAGATGAAAAACCTTCTGCTAAACCTCCTGGACCTGCGAAGATATCTATAATTGGTATTTCATCCATTTGGATTACTTAATTTATAAATTAATTTTGGTTTAAATAAGGACAAATACTTTCCTTTTTCTCCATAATTAATAATTGTTTGAATTTTTACTTTGAATGCTTTTGCAAGCTTCTATAATTATTAGTAAATCGCTTCTGTTTTGCCCTCAGAATTTTATAAAAAAACTTATTTTAGACTATAAATAATAGTCAAATATTCATAAATAGAGTTGCTTTTATTGTATAGCGTTAGCTAAAATGAAACTATTATTTAAAAACAAATATACCTTATTAAATAATTAGATTTATTATGGAAAACCGTAATATAATGAAAAAAATATTTAGCAAGTATACCAATAAATAAAGGGGTATATTAGAGTATATATACGTGTTTTTAGGATATGCAATAAACTACTTCCCCTTCTTCCCCCATTTAATTTTCATTTTTCCTTTGTCGTCCAGTGCAATTAAATGCAGGACAATTCCGCGGTCGCGCACGGCATCGCGTTCGGCTTTGGTGGCGAGTTTGATGTCGTTTTTGGAGTTTCGGAGTGGGATGGTGAGGGCGAGATTGGTGCCTCGGCCAAAGGAATAAATACCTTCGGCATCGAGGTTTAAGACGCTGGAACTAATGGTGAAATTATTAACATCGATTTGCTCTCCGCGCAATTTGAGATTACCGGACAAATCGCTAAACGTGATATTCTCGACATCGCGGAACGGAAAAGCAAACTTGCCAATTTTTACGATAGGCTCAAAGTTTAACAAAGCGCCCTGATTGACGTTGAACGTTAGATTGCCATGCATAGAATTGGTGATCAGCGCACCATTGCTGTTGATGAATCCGGTTACATTGGCCTTACTGCTCAATCTGCCTTTGATGTTGCCGGGATGAAATGAGGTAACGCCAAAGTTGTTGAACGACTTTAAGAAACTCGCAATATCAACCCGGTTTACCTGCGCGTTGGAGCTAAAGGCAAAGTTTTTTCCGCTTGGTTTTACTTCGCTGTTAAACGTGATGCTTCCGCCGGAAGTTTGCAGCGAACCGTTTTTTATGACCAATCTCGAATCGATCATTTGTACGGTTGCGGTGGTATTGGTCGCCGTTAACTTGTTATAATTGATTTTATCGGCTTTGATGTCGATGACTACAGAACATTTGTCGATTGCAGTTCGTATTTGGTTTGAAATGGTGGTTCTTTTGGTATTTTTTGCTGTGGCTTTCGTTTTTTGAGAAGTAGCTAAAACGCCCAAAAACTGTTTTATATCAATATTGGGGCAATAGATTTTCCAGTTTACGATCATTTTTTCAGGCGCATCATAATAGAGGTTCAGGAAATTATCAATTTTTCCTTCGATGAAAATTGTATTCTTATTGTGTTTGTAAGCAATTTGTTTGATGAGTAACGCTTTCTCGGTAAAATCAAGATGTATGTTGGTTTTTACGGCATGAACATTCTTTGGGATATAATGAAATGAGGCATCATCGACATCGACTTTACCAATAAAACGCGGTTTGGTGATGTACAAATCGACTATATCAAACTGAAATTTCAGGTTGGCTTTTGCGTGACCGGCCGTAAACTGAATCCATTTGTCGTTGCTAATTTCGTTGAGTCTTTCGACATCAAAATCTGAACTTACGTTTCCGGTGGCGACTGGTTTTTCGAGGTTATTAATGGCCAATTGCGGAATGGTAAGCGGAATATTCTCGTATTCGCCGGTAAATCGCGTTAATATAATGGCCGAGTTGGCATCGTTATAACCGTCTTTTGGTTTGAAATTATTGGTAAAAATCCCTTTAAAATTACATTTTTTGATTAGTCCGTCGGGAATACTCAATTCGTTGTCTTTTATGATCGCCTGAACGACAATTCTGGGGTCTCCTTCGGCATTAAAATCGCCTTTTATGTCGCAATTGACATCGATGGGTTTATTTAAATTGAATCGGTTTAATTTCGAACTGATATTGGCAGACAGTACGTTTGATGCATTTTGCCATAAAATAGATGTCCCAATATTGATTCCGAAAAGGGCCTTTCCTTTCGCAAGATTAAAAAAAGCGGTAATGTCAAAAGAGTCTGTTCCTATTTTTAGATTGCGGGTTACGACATCAATTTTTTCTTTTTCGGCAGAATACGAAACATTAAAAGTTCCTTTCAGTTCTTTTTCTTTGGCAAAACTTCCGTGTACGGTATTAAACGCTAAACTTTTTATTTGCGTATCCAGAAAAACATCGGTTTGCCAGTCGCTTCCGTCATAATCTACTTTGGTTTTTAAACTCGCCACATCAAAATCAAACAATTTATGCCCAAGGCGATTGTCCAGAATAAAATGAACATTGTTGAGGTCGATTTGGTCAACGGTCGTTTCTCTGTCGGATTTATTTTCGGGCGATTTTTTCTTTTTTGGTTTAAAAATATCGGCGTTCGAATAACCGTTTTCGGCTTTATAAACATAGATATTGGCGTCGTTGATGAGGATTTTATGAATGTTGATTTCGTTTTGGAGTAAACTCCAAACATTCAAACGTGCTTCGACTTCGGTAGCTTTTAGTAAAGTATGTTGGTGCTTTGCCCATTGGTTGTCTTTGAGTTCGACATCTTTTAAGGCCAAAGTAAAATTAGGGAAACCGGTTAGAAACTTATAATGGAAATCGCCAATATGAAACTGTCCGTTAATATTTTCGTTGATTTTGGAATTGATCCTGGCGATGATTTCGGTTTTATTTTGATTGAAATAAATCGATAATCCGCCGCAAGCAATTAATAACAGCCCGATTAGTCCTAAAACAAAAAAGCCAAAACGTTTGGCATATTTTTTAAATTGAACCGACTGAAAGAAGTTTTTTATATGAAGTAAAGTTGCTGACATCTCGAAGAATTTTCTTGATTACTAAAGATAAGCTAAAAAAATGATGTTATTTTAAAAAGATGGCTCTCAATATGTGTAAGTTATAACTTATTTTTTAAAAACATGGGAATCGTATAATAAATGACAATGCATTTATAATTAAAACTAATTTAAGAATGGTGTATGATTAGTATTTAATTTTTAAATTTGTACTCTAGTTTGAAACGAAACAATTCAGACAATAATTTTAAAAGAAAAGAAATTATGGCATTAGCAATAACAGATGCTACTTTTGATGAAGTAGTTTTGAAATCAGATAAACCAGTAATGGTAGATTTTTGGGCAGCATGGTGCGGTCCTTGTAGAATGGTTGGTCCAATCATTGACCAAATCAGCGAAGAATACGCAGGTAAAGTAGTTGTTGGTAAAGTCGATGTAGATGCTAACCAGGAATTCGCTGCAAAATATGGTGTGCGTAACATACCTACCGTTTTGGTTTTTCATAACGGTGAAGTAGTAGGAAAACAAGTAGGAGTTGCTCCGAAACAAACCTACGCAGATAGTTTAGACGCTTTGTTGTAATCGTAAGATTATGATTTATATAAAAGAGGTTTGGCGAAAGTCAAGCCTTTTTTATTGGAATAAAATTGAATTGAGCATATTTTAAACACATAGGAACATAGCTTTTCTGGCTTAATAAAAAAGGCATTTCATTTGTTTGAACACACATAGCTATGTGAGAGAAACGTGTTTCTTTTTTGTATTCTTTTTTCGGAATGTAAAGCTATGTCTCTATGTGTTTAAATGAATTGGCAACAACAATAAACCAGATAGCTAAAGAAGTTTTGGCGAAAGTCAGGCCTTTTTTATTGGAATGAAATTGGATTGAGTATATTTTAAACACATAGGGACATAGCTTTTCTGGCTTAATAAAAAAGGCATTTCATTTGTTTGAACACACATAGCTATGTGAAAGAAATGTGTTTCTTTTTTGTATTCTTTTTTTTCGGAATGTAAAGCTGTGTCTCTATGTGTTTAAATATATTGGCACAAACAATAGGTTTGGCGAAAGTCAGGCCTTTTTTATTGGATCCGGTAAGGAATTTTATTTTGGTTTTTCAAATGTATAACAGAGGTAATTTTGTGGAGATAATTCTTCCTTTTTATTGTTTTAGTTTTATAAAAAAAACGTATGTTTATGGCTATTAATCTTAAAACCAATTAATTATGAAGATCATTACAAAATCAATTGTATTTTTAGCCTTAACTTCTTTGGTACTATCATGTACTGAAGGTGAGGATGCTCAAAATGCACCTGTAGCAAAGACGCCTACGTTAAAGAAAGAAGAGATTAAAAATGTTAATGCTTCTGCTGAAGATGAAGCAATTCCTAAGCGTAAAAAAGAAGCTACAGGAGGAGGAGGTCAAATGTAAATTCACAAATTATGGAAAAGGATATTATTTATAAAATGATATCCTTTTCTTAAGATTACTACTTTTATTAGAAGGTTTAAATATTATTTTTAGTTTAATTTTGGTTGTTGTTGTGTTATACAATGTATACCTCCTCCATCCCAATTTTCAGAAATTGCGTTTAAAAAAATAATTTTTCTATTAGGGAACTGTTTTTTTAAAATCTTTTTGACATTCATTTCTTTTATTCTGGAAGAACCTGCCGGAATGTAGGTTGGTACAAGAACTATATTGTTGGTAACAAAATAATTCATATAACTTGTACACGGAATAATACGGATTGTATCTCCAATATTCGGCCTTTCAGCGGGAAGAAAATCAGTTACTGAAATTTCTTTTGAAGAAGCTTGATTGCTCTTGGTCTTTTTGATTTTTTCTGTAACAATCATTTTTTTTACTATTATATCAGGCTGAGGAATTTTAATAATTGAAAAAGGTTTTCCATCTTGATCCTTAGCATTTTTCAAAATATCGTAATTCTCTTTCATTCTTAGGTAGTTGATTTTATTTACAGGATTGATATCTTTTTCTTTTTCATCTACCCAGGCAAGAAGGATTGTATTAGAATTTGCGAAACGCACAAACTCATCAGTGTGGCCGCCAACACCATAACCTGCGTAAGTTTTACTTATTAATCTTAAGCCAAAAGGATCTTCAGCCAGACCTTGTTTTAGCCAAATTATATTTGAAACTCCTAAAGTTTTTTTGAATTCCAACTCTAATTGTTTTTTCGTCCAGTTAGGATTTCTAGGTAAAACAGTTGCTTCGCATAATATTAAAGTACCTTTTCCATTAACTTCAATAGCACCACCTTCATGTACTATTTTTGTTTTGATCATTTTTGCATGTTCTGTTTGGGCGATCATGCTGTCAACAAGAGAGCCTCTTTTTATTCCTTTTAAATCTTCTGCATAATACTTTTTTATAGTATCCATATTATTTTTGTTTGCCTGTTTTAATGTAAGAAGTAAGCCTATGTCATCCCACTCAAAATCAACTGCTCCTAATTCACCTTTTTTATTGACTAAAAAAGTTGCACCAATGTCACGAATCCAGTAACGTTCTCCTGGAATAATATATGATTTGTACATTGTGGAATCAATCCCTCTTGATTGTAGATATCTCACTGCTTTTTCTTTCATGTTATTGCTGTTAAAAGCAATTTTGACACAAACTTGCGATGATAACGTTTTTATAATTGTAGGAGTCAAAGAGTAATAGCCTGTTTCTATAGCTTTACTCCATCCTAACCAAACAGCTTCTTGTTCCTCCCATTCTGCCGGCATATAGAAAGTTTCTGCTGCAATTTTTTCTTTGTCTGACTTACAAGCAAAGAGTATTAATACCATTATAATGACACTATATTTTTTCATGATTAGTTATCGGTGTATTTTATTTTTTACCCAAATACAAGCGTAAAAGTAGTTCCTGAATCTTCCTGAGAGCTTACTTCGATTTTGCAATTTATAGCCGTAGCCAAATCCCGAATGAGGTGTAATCCTAAACCTGATTTGATTCCGATAACTTCTGAATCGTCGTATAAGGCTTTGAATTGTTCCTGAGTACCGCCGGGGCCGTTATCCGTAATGGAGAGGTATTGAACTTCATTTTCCTGCCAGGCTTTCCAGATTATTTTTCCGTTTGGGGTTTTGTCCAGGGCTTTTATGGCGTTTCCGGTCAGGTTTCTAATGATGGTTTTAAGGTAATTTTCGTCGGTATTTAGGGTGATGTTTTCAGGATCTTCAAATGAAATCTGAATATTCTCTATGCCTGAAAAATGCTTTTGGGTTTCTTCGAATAAAACCGTGATCGGAATTTCTTTAAAATGAGGTTTAAAGTTTTCCATTTGGCCTTTGCTCCATAATAGAATATCTTCCATCGAGGATAAGAGATTTTCTGCTCCGGTAATGACTTTGGTTTGCATTCTTGCTGCCATTTCTTCATCAATGAGTTCGGGATTTTCTTTTTGAAGATGCAAAAAGTGAATTAAATTCGAAACCGGACTTCTTAAATCATGGTTCAGAATACTAAAGAAACGCGCTTTTATTTTATTGGCTTCGTCCAGTTCCTGATTCAAAAGCTGTAATTTCTGATTGGTTTTTTTACGGTTTTGGTTTTGTTGGAACAATAATAATCCGATGATACCCACGAGAATTAATCCTGAAATTAAAAAAATACGTTGTTTTTTAGCTTCCTGAATCTGAATGTTTTTAAGTGTATTTTGAGTTGAAAGGTTTTTGATTTCCTGTCCTTTGGTTTTATTTTGATAACGCGCTTCGGCATTGGCAATACTTTGTTTGGCCGATTCCTGCATCATTTCGTCATTCGACTTGGTGTAAATTTCATTATAATAAAAAGCTTTTTTCCAAAGACCTAATGCGGCATAACTTTGAGACAGTTTTTTATTAATGTTTACAAACGATTCTTTATCGTAGGTCAAAGCGTTTTTTGAAGCTTTGTTGAGGGTTTCTATTGCTTTTTTGTATTCTCCTTTTTCATATAAAATCCTTCCCATTACGGCATTTGCTTCCATAATAATATCTTCATAATTGGATTTTTCTCCAAGTAAAACCGCTTTTTTAGCATAATTAAATGCAGTGTTTATTTTACCTGTATTGGCGTAATATTCAGATACGCTTCGATTGGCAAAACTAAGATTAAGAAATAAGGAATCTTTTTTAGAAGGATAAGTGTAGATTAAGTTGTAATATTTTTGAATGCTGTCCAGATTTTTTAAGGGAACAAAACACTGTAGGTAATAATTGCATGAAAAAGCACTAATATAAGGTGAGGTTTTGATATAAGGCCGGGCATAATTTAAATATTCAATAGCTTTATTGTATTGCTTCATTTTAGTATATGCGGCTGCAATTTGACTGTAGGACACGCCAATTGTCTCATCGTTGGCCACTGTTTTTTTAAGTAGTTTTTTATAACTAATCGCTTTAAGCTGATAACTAATAAAGGTTTCATATTGGGCATTGTCAAGATAATATTCGCCAAGGCTTCCGTAAAGAACAGATTTGGTATTAGTATTTTTTGTGGTGTCAACAACCTGTTTAATATATGCTACGAGTTGTTTTCTTTTTAAAGTTTCATTAAGCGCATAATAGGCATAACTGAGACGCATCAAAGCAGATGTTTCGTTTCTAAGGTGTCTGGCCTGTTGTGCATATTTTAATGCAAGCTCGTAATTAATCGCTGCATCTTTATTTTGGTTATTATTGAATTCGTAAGCATTTCCTTTTAAGAAATAAAATCTTGATTTATAGGCGAGATGATTTTTAGAAAGTTCAATTCCTTTTTGTGCGGCGATTAGAAGTTTTGGATAATCTTCGGAATCTAATACTTCATTGGTATATTTTAGCCAGAATTTTAGTTTTTCATCAGGGCTTTGATATCGTGCTAAATTAGGTTCCTGCTGCGCAAATACAGAAACAATGTTGAAAAGCAGCAGTAAAAACCAGACTTTTTTCATCTAGAACAAGTTTAGGTTTTCTTTGTAGCTTCTTCCAACTGGAATGGTAATATTATTATTCAAAATAATTTCTGTGGAATTGATTTTCTGAATAAATTGTTTCTGGACGGCAAAACTTCTGTGAATCCTAATGAAAGACTGAAAATGCTCTTCTTTTAAAAGATTACCAATACTTGATAAAACGCAATGTCTTTTTTTATCGGTAATAACAAGAGTATAATCTTTTAGCGCTTCGAGATATAGAATTTCATGCAATTTGACTTTTGTTTGTTCGTGGCCTTCTTTGATATAAATCGTATCACCGCCAATACTGGCTTCAAAAAGAGAGGCTTTTAGTTTAATTTCCATAAACTCTTCGATACGGCTTACCGTTTGTGTAAAACGATCCAGTTTTAATGGTTTTACAATAAAATCAAGCGTTTCTATTTCGAAACTTTCTACAGCATGTTCAGGATGTGCAGTTATAAAAATACAAACCGGAATTTCCAACGCTTTTTTTCTGAACTCGATTCCGCTTAAACCCGGCATATCAATATCCAGAAATAGAATGTCGACTTTTTCTTTTTCGATAAACGGAAGCGCCTCTTCTGCCGATTCAAAAACACCCAAAATATCCAGAACAGGAAATTTTTTGGCAAACGATAACACGGTAAGTCTGTCTATTTCGTCATCGTCGATAATAATGCAGGTGTATTTATTAGTCATTTAATTCGGTTTTATGTCGTCTGTCTATTTAAAATGTCGTCTGTCTATTAGTGGTTTTTCCGCCCATTTTAATCCTGCAAATTTGTCTTGTAATTCAGTCTTCAGATAAAAAGAAACGTTCTTTCACTATCAGTTGACTTTTGCAAAAATAATGTTATTGAATTAAATAAGAATCATTTAGCCAAATTTAAAACCAAAATTATTATGAAAACTTTAAAAACCATTTTTGCCATTTTATTAGTTGCCCTTTCTACAATTTCCTGCAGCAGTGATGACGGAAAAGACGGAGTAGACGGCGCAGCAGGGGCAACAGGTGCAACAGGCGCCACCGGAACAGCCAATGTTATTTATAGCGCATGGTTAACAGCTCCAACGGCAGTTGCAGAAACTATAGATGGTACTTCGGGAATGTCTACTTCTATTAATGCGCCTGAACTGTCAGAAGATATTCTCGCAAAAGGGACCATATTGGTTTATATGTCTTTTGGGGCTGGAACATATACATTGCCTTATACATCATTTGCAGGTGCAACGGCTAATACTATTAGTGCTATTTCTACTCTAAAGAAAATCAAATTGTTCAGGTTTGTACATTCAGGAGCAGGAACCGTAAATCTGCCAACAACGCTTAGCTGGCGCTATATTTTGATTCCCGGAGGCGTTGCGGCTGCAACAGCAAAAACAGCAAAACCAGATTATGCTAAAATGAGCTACGAAGAAGTTTGTGCACGTTTTAACATTCAGCCGTAATTTTTGGAAGAATACAAAACAATCTGTTAAACGAAAGAAGAAGAACCAAATAAATTAAAATTATTATGAAAACCTTAAAAACCATTTTTACCATTTTATCAGTTGCATTACTAACCATTTCATGCAGCAGCGACGACGATAAAGATTCTGTTACTTATGACTACGAAAATCCCTTAGACTTATATATGGCCGCATCTGGATTTAGCCAAAAAGCTGTAGATGTAAAAAATTCAGGAATCTACGAATACGGTTTCAGTTTTAAGCCAACTGTAACGGGTAAGATAAGCTCCTTTTTTGCTAAAATTCCAGATGTAAATACCGCTCTAAGAATCACTTTATGGGATGTAGCGACCAAAACGGTTATAAAATCAGAGACGATGAATATATCTGTGGCCAATATGGCTTTCGAAAAAACCATTCTTCCAATTCAGTTAGTGAAAGACAAAGAGTATTTTTTCAGTGTTAATAGCGACGACTGGATCAACAGAACAAAAACTGACGGATCAGCAGCAACTTACCCAATTGTAGCAGGAAATATTACCATTACAGGTTATGCGTATATTTCGAGTACGGCTACCGAAACAATTTTTCCAACAAATGCGCGTAACACCTATTATGCGGGAGATATAAGTTTTAAATTTCAACGAACTGAATAATTTTATTTTTGGATAGTTAGAATTAGTATGTTTGGAAAAGGTCTGGCAATAGTCAGACTTTTTTTATTGGAATAAATTGAACATAATTTTTAAACACATAGAGATATCGTTTTTCTAACTTAAAATAAAGACATTTCATTTGTTTAAACACACATAGCTATGTGAAAGACATAGGTTTCTTTATGCATTCTTTTTTTTCCGGAATGTAAAGCTATGTCTCTATGTGTTTAATAATTTTTCGTCGAATAAAATGATTCTCATAGATTAAAAAAAATCATTTTAATCTGTGATCCCGATAGCTATCGGGAGTGGCAAAAAAGAATTTTAATTCGTGCTAATTCGTGAAATTCGTGGCTAACTTTTTTTTATTTTTACAAATCTAACATTCCTTTAAAAATGAAAATTTTCTACAGCTTTCTTTGTGTTCTGGCATTTACTACAATTGGTTTTTCTCAATCGATACAAAAAGAAAATCTTCTTTTAGAAAATGGTGTTTCAGAACAATTGGCTATTTTCCGCAAACATCAAATCTCTAATGTTACTTACGGGCTTTCGTTTGAAATTCCACAGCTAAAACAGCAGGAAATCAATTCAGGTCTTACTTTAAACCTGACAATATCAGATTTGAGCCAGCCCTTATATTTAGATTTTAAAGAGAAAACGGCAAACATAAAATCAATTCAGGTTAACGGCAAAAGTATTGCCATTGTTCATGAAAAAGGCCATATTGTTATTGCTGCGAAAGATTTGATTTCAGGAAAAAATGCAGTTACGATTTCGTTTATAGCAGGAAATTTATCTTTAAACCGAAATGATGATTTTCTATATACTTTATTAGTGCCGGATCGCGCCAGTACATTATTCCCTTGTTTAGATCAGCCCGATATCAAAGCGACTTATAAATTGAGTTTGTCGGTTCCTAAAGACTGGACAGTTTTGGCCGGAGCCGATGTAAAAGAGAAACTGGAAAAAGGAGATTTTACAAGTTATAGTTTTGGAGAATCAGACAAAATGAGCACCTATTTGTTTTCATTCGTTGCCGGAAAATTTAAAACTGCGACGCAGAAACCCGCAAATAGAGAAATGACAATGTTGTATCGCGAAAACAATGCAGAAAAGATTCGCGTAAGTACCGACACTATTTTTAATTTACACCAGCAATCAGTAGACTTTTTGGAAAAATATACTCATTATAAATTCCCTTTTCAGAAGCTGGATTTTGCTTCAATTCCGGTTTTTCAATATGGCGGAATGGAACATGTTGGCGCGATTCAGTACCGGGAATCGACTTTGTTTTTAGATAACAGTTCAACAAACAGTGAGAAACTAGATCGTGCAAAGCTCATTGCACATGAAACCTCGCATATGTGGTTTGGCGATTTGGTGACCATGAAATGGTTTGATGATGTCTGGATGAAAGAAGTATTTGCCAATTTTATGGCAGATAAAATTATGAACCCGATTTTCCCGAAAGTCAATCATAATCTACAATTTCTGACAGCTCATTATCCTAACGCTTACGCGGAAGATCGTTCATTAGGTACACACCCGATAAAACAAAATTTGGCCAATTTGAAAGATGCCGGTTCGCTTTATGGAGCCATTATTTACAACAAAGCACCCATAATGATGCGCCAGTTAGAAGCTTCGATGGGGGCGGCAGCTTTCCAGAAAGGAATCGAAAAATACATAAAAAAATACGCTTATGACAATGCCGACTGGAATAATCTGGTCGAAATTCTGGATGCCGAAACGCCACTGGATATGCAAAAATGGAGTGAAGTCTGGGTAAATAAATCCGGCAGGGCCATTTTTACAGATAAAATAGAATATGATACCCAAAACCGTATCAAAAAGTTAGAAATAATCCAACAGGCCGAAGATAAATCAACGAATGTATGGCCTCAGATTTTTGATATTGGTTTGGTTTATCCGGATCAGGTAAAAGTGATCAATGTTACGATCAAAGATAAAAACTTACTGGTAAAAGAAGCAATTGGGCTTGTAAAACCTATTGCTGTTATTTATAATTATAATGGTTTTGGTTACGGTGTTTTTCCGCTTGACGGAAATACTGCAGCAACTGTTTTATCCTTGAAAGATGAGGTGGCGAGAGCTTCAACGTATATTAATATTTACGAAAACACCTTAATCGGAAATGTTGCGCCAAACAAAGCTTTTGATTGTTTTGTAAAAGGAATCCAGCAGGAAGAAAACGAATTGGTTTTAAAGATAATTACCAGTCAAACGAGTAATGTTTTTTGGAAATTCTTAACCCAAAAGCAACAAAATAAAGCCCAAAAACAATTAGAAGACGTTTTATACGAACGTTTGCAGGCTAATTTGCCAGGCAATATCAAAAAGACATTGTTTAATTTATTCAGCTCTATTGCGTATTCAGATTCTGGTAAAGCAAAGTTGTATTCGATTTGGAACAAAGAAAAAGTGATCCCGGGTTTAAAATTAAACGAAGACGATTATACGAATATGGCCATGAATCTGGCAATATTTAAACATGCTAATGCCGATGAAATCCTGAATAAAGCCAGAACAACCATCACAAATCCGGACAAACAAAAGCGATTTGAGTTTTTGCTGCCTTCTTTATCAAAAGATGAATTGGTTCGTGATGCTTTTGTGAAATCATTAAAAGACGATGAAAACAGAGAGAAAGAATCCTGGGTTGGGGTAGGTTTGGCGAATATCAATCATCCGTTACGTCAGGAAAGTGCTCAAAAGTATATCCGGTTTTCATTAGATTTGGTGGAGGAAATTCAGCGTACGGGAGATATTTTCTTTCCAAAAGACTGGCTAAATAATACGATTGGAAAATATTCATCGAAATATGCTTTTGATGAAGTACAGCGATTCTTAAAAGAAAACCCTAATTTTAGTCCGATATTAAAACGAAAACTGTTGCAGGCGACAGACGGTTTGTACCGCGCACAAAATATTAAAAAAGAAACCGAATGAAAATCGAATCGGAAATAGAGAAGGTATCCAGTTTTCAGCATCTCGAAATGCTGGCCAATCAGGTGGTAGAAGGTTTTATATCCGGAATGCACAAGAGTCCGTTTCATGGATTTTCGGCTGAATTTGCCGAGCATAAAGTCTACAATGCAGGAGAAAGTACCAAACATATCGACTGGAAATTATTTGCCAAAACAGATCGTTTGTACACCAAACGCTACGAAGAGGAAACCAATTTACGATGTCATCTTATAGTTGATAATTCGTCGTCGATGCATTATCCGGAACTAAAATCGGGTCAGCCTTTTTATGAAAAGAAGATTGGTTTTGCCGTTTTGGCGTCGGCAGTTTTAATGAATATCTTAAAGAAACAACGCGATGCCGTGGGTTTAAGCGTTTTCTCAGACAGTTACGAATATTATGCCCCGGAAAAAGGAAGTGATCGCCATCATAGGATGCTTTTGAATAAACTGGAAGAATTATTACAACAGCCAAAAGTCAAAAAAACTACTGATACGATTACCTATCTGCACCAAATTGCAGAGAAAATGCACCGCCGTTCGATGATCATCATATTTACGGATATGTTTCAGTCAGAAGATGATGAGAAGCTGTTTAATGCCTTACAGCATCTTAAACACAACAAACACAAAGTAGTGTTGTTTCATGTGGTTGATGATAAAACAGAGCTCAAATTTGATTTTGATAATACGCCAAGAAAGTTTATTGACCTGGAATCAGGCGAAGAAGTATCTATTTTTGCCGATAATGTAAAAGCAGCATATGAAAAAAGGGCAGAAGAGTATTTTAAAAAACTGTCCTTGACCTGTGCAAAGAACCAAATTAAGTACGTTCCGGTGAATGTTGGAGATAATTTTGAAAAAATATTGACTACATATTTAGTTGAAAAACAAAACTTTGGCTAAGAATTTAAAAATATATTTAATTTTTTTTAGCAAAACGCTTGCAGAAATGAAATTCTGTACTATCTTTGCAACCGCAATAACGCAGAGGTTTGGTAGTTCAGTTGGTTAGAATACATGCCTGTCACGCATGGGGTCGCGGGTTCGAGTCCCGTCCAGACCGCAATATTGGGGAAAGCCTTTCTTAACAGAAAGGCTTTTTTGCCCAAATACGGTATCTAAGATTAGTTGTGTTGTTTTGCTACGACTTTGTAACTCGTAGCTGGTTTAGTAGTTAGACCAATGAAAAGCTTTCCACTTTTGTGGATGGCTTTTTTGATTTAGGACACTTTTGATTTAACCACAAGGAGCGCTAAGATTTACTCAAAGTCCGCAAAGTTTTTTTTAAGCTTTGCGGATTTTTTGTTTTTACTTATGTTTTTTAACTGCTAAGGTCACAAAGTTGATTCATGACAAAGCTTTGCGAACTTTGTGGTTAAATTTTACCGCAAAGGTCACTAAGATTTACGCAAGGTTCGCAAAGCTATACATAAACTTTGCGAACCTTTGTGCTTTTAACTTTGCGCTCTTTGCGGTTAAATCCCGGCTTTTTAGCTTTTTTGATCTGGAATTTGAAAATTATGAGATTGGAATTTATTTAAAATCAGTTCGTTAAAAATATTTTAATTTTAATTCATAAAAACCCTTGTATAATCCAAGTTCTGTTGTATTTTTGCACTCACAATAACGCAGTTGGTTTGGTAGTTCAGTTGGTTAGAATACATGCCTGTCACGCATGGGGTCGCGGGTTCGAGTCCCGTCCAGACCGCAAATATTGGGAGAAGCCTTTCTTAACGGAAAGGCTTTTTTGTTTTTTATAGCTATTTGAATTTTAACCGCAAAGAGCGCTAAGATTTAATTTTACTTTACGCATAGAAAACACAAAGTTCGCAAAGCTGGATCAACACAAAGCTTTGCGAACTTTGTGTTTTCTAAAAAGCATACTTTAAAAACTTTGCGGACTTTGCGGTTAAATCATCGCTATTTTACACCTCAAACTATTTATTTCTTCTTATATTTATATGTCACTATTACTTCAATGGAACATTCCGGTCAGAAACTAGATAGATACTATATCAAAAAAGTAGATGCCGATAAAAAAAGCATTTATTGCCACCACGATTTGATGGGAGAATTGTTTGTGCCCACACATAAACACGACAAAGCGCAATTGTTATATGCCGAAGGTGATGTGGTTTTTGTAACGACGGAAACCAAATCCTATTTTTTGCCCGCAAGACATTTTATCTGGATTCCGAGTGGGGTGGCGCACAGTATTGAACCAAAATCTGAAAGCGTAACAATGCGTAACTTGTATTTTCCGGTTGAAAAAGACGAAGATGTTTTTTATAAAAGCGAAGGTATTTATCCGGTGAATAATTTGCTGCTTCAAATGATGCTTTTTACAAATCGTTGGAATGGTGATCTTAAAAAAGGAAGCCCGAATTTTACGATTGCCAAAGCCATTAAAGCAATACTGCCTCAAATTTGCCTGACCAATTTACCTTTAGAATTACCACAGCCAAAAGATCCGCGTTTGAGTAAAATTCTTAGACATATCGAGAATAATCTGGGAGAAACGATTCTGTTTGCTGAGGTTGCACATGAATTTGGGTACAGCGAACGCTCTTTGTATCGCTTGTTTCAGAGAGACCTTAATATGTCATTCATTCAATATTATACCATTCGAAGAATTTTAAAAGCCATCGAACTTCTGCTTGACAGAAAACTTTCGGTCAAAGAAGTGGCCCTGGAAGTAGGGTATAGTAGTGTACCGACATTCAGTAATACTTTCTTTAAATTCCTTGGACAAAGACCTTCTGATTACTTTAACGGAGAGAATATTTTATAAAACAGACGAAATTATTCTCTTGCAGATTTAGCAGATTCGGCAGATTTTTATTTAAAATGTAATTTATCTGCTTGATTTGCTAAATCTGCGATAGATTTTTACTTCAAATTAAAATAATCTGTGCGTATCTGCCTAAATCTTTTTAAATCTGCGTGAAACCTTTCAATCGTATATTTTTTTTTAACCTGCTATTATTCAATATTTTAATATAACGTTTTCGGAAATTAAAATTTTAACATTTGTCCGAAATGAATACGTTATTGACTTTTTAGAATTATCAGTCACCAAAAAAATGAAGGAACTTTGCAGTATTAAAATCTTAAAATATTCATGTTCCTTAAAATAACAAATTCTACAGAAGATTGTTTTCTCAAAATCGTGTTGATATTTTTAATCATATTGACATTTAATAGTTTGCAAGCACAGGAAATTCACTCGGTTTCGTTAAGCGAAGCGGTGAAACTGGCGAAAGAAAACAATAAAAAAATCCTTAGATCTCAATTAGAGACGACGCTCTCAGAGCAAAACATCAAAGAAAGAAAAGAACTCCGTTTACCGGATATCGAATTAAACGGTGTGTATTCGAGAATTACCAATATTACGGAATTCAAAGGAAGCGGTTTCCTGAAAGACAAAGAAGTGACAAAGGCGATTCCTGAAATTTATGAGGTGAATTCAACCTTTAAAATGCCAATTTATGCGGGTAATAAGATCAATAACGCTATTAAAATTGCCAATCAGGAAAACGAAATTGCCAAAATAAAAACCGAAAAGACTGAAAATGATATTGAGCTTGAAGTGGTGGCCAATTATCTGGCGATTTACAAAATGATGGAGCTTCAGAAGATTTTTGAAGAAAACATCAAAGAAGAAAAAAGCCGATTGAAAGAAGTGCAGTCCCTGCAAAAACACGGAACGGTGACTAAAAACGAAGTCATCAGGGCCGAATTGCAGCTTTCGGACAGAGAATTAAACTCGCTGACAAACTCCAAAAATATAAAAATCGCACTGCACGATTTAAAAACGTTGATTCAGCTTCCGGAAAACGAAGAAATAGCCATTGATACTACAGCTGCTATCGATAACATGAACGGTTTGGATCCGTATGATTTCTATTTGGAAAAAGCTTTTCAGAACGAAGAAATGCGAATCGCCAGTCAGGAATTAAACATCAAAAAAACCGAACTGAAACTGGTTAAAGGAAACTATCTGCCAACGGTAAACTTCTTCGGGAATTATGGTTTTTATTATCCAAACTATAAATTTTTTCCGCCAAATCCGTACTTGTACACTTTAGGACAAATTGGTATCGAAGCACATTTTGATATTTCGGCTTTGTATAAAAACAAAACCAAAGTACAACAAGCTACGACACAAATAGAATGGCAGAAAATGCAGACTGAAATTACAAAAGATGAAATTCAGGATAAGCTGTTTAAAGAGCATACCCAATATCAGGAAATCCTTGAAAAATTTGTGGTGGTTGATAAAGCTTTGGATTTGGCCAATGAAAATTACCGAATCGTAAAACTAAAATACCTTAATCAACTGGTTTTAATAACCGAAATGGTCGATGCTGATAATGCTTTACTACAGGCGAAATACAACAAGATTTCTACAAGATTGGATGCCGTTCTAAAACATTACGAATTGCTTCATACTGCGGGGATAATGCCGAGTGAGATTTAGTTTAAGAAGAAAGAGGGTAGACGCAAGAAGAAAGAAGAAAGAGAATAGAGTAAAGAATAAAGACAAAAGATATACAGTTTATTATGGTTAAGATAAAAAATGAAACTAAGAGAAACAGAACGTTTCATATATTAATAACAATTATTGCCTGCGTATTGGTGGCAAGCGGAATCATTTTAGGGATTTGGTTTTATGTATTCAACAGAAACCACGAAGAAACCAATGACGCTCAGGTCGAGCAATACGTAACGCCTATTATGTCGCGTATTACGGGTTATGTGCAGGAAGTTCGTTTTGATGAAAATCAGTTTGTACATAAAGGAGATACTTTGGTCATTATCGATAACAGAGAATACAAATCGAAACTGAATGTGGCTTTGGCCGATGTTCAAAGCGCGAAACAAAGCAGCGTTGTGGCCGAGAAAAATGTAGCTACAACAGCCAGTTCAACCGTAATTGGAGAATCGCAATTGGCGGCAGCCAAAACCAATCTTTGGAAAACAAAATTAGAATACGAACGTTACCAGGCTTTGGTAAAAGACGAGGCTGCGACATCGCAACAATTAGAAAAAGTAAAAGCAGATTACGAATCGGCTCAGGCACATTTTCAGGAAATGCGAGACAGGATTCAGTCTTCGAATTTAAGTACTTCTCAGGCGCAGGCAAACGTTCCTACGATGCAAACCAATATTGCTTCAAAACAGGCTGTGGCAGATAATGCAGCATTGTTTCTTTCGTACACCATAATTACCGCGCCTTATGACGGTTGGGTGGGTAAAAGAACTTTGCAGCCGGGACAATTGGTAAAAGAAGGCCAATCGTTACTTTCAATCGTAAGCAAAGAAAAATGGATTACGGCCAATTTTAAAGAAACGCAACTACAATATTTAACCGTGGGGCAGGAAGTGAGAATTCAGGCCGATGCAATTGATGGTAAAGAATTTACAGGAATAATAACTTCGCTATCACCTGCAAGTGGTGCGAGATTTTCATTATTGCCTCCGGACAATGCAACAGGAAACTTCGTGAAAATCGAACAAAGAATTCCGGTTCGTATTCAATTGAAAGAAACGGATAAACACGCTGATTTTTTAAGAGCCGGAATGAATATCACCGTTATTGCGGAACACAACTAAAATGGAAGATAAAAGTATTTTTAAATCCTGGGTTCCCAAATGGGCAATCATTATTATTTTGTTTGTCTGTTTGCTGCATTCCATGATTTTATTGGGAGTTTATACTTCAAACGTAACCTATGCGGCAAGTTTTCTGGACATTGAGCCGGAAGATTTGCAGTTTGCAATGTGTGTTACGTATGGAACTTTGCTGGCCACGATTTTGATAGAAAGTAGATTTTCGAGTTTTTTTCCTGCAAAAAATTACCTGATGGCGGTGTATTCCTTAATTGGGATTACGATTATTTCATCGGCGTATATTACCAATTTTTATCTGTTTTTATTGCTGAGAGTGGCCGAGGGAATCTTAATGGCGCTTCCGGTTATTACAATCAGGCAATTATTGATCGAGCAGTTTCATTCTAAAAATGCCATTATAATTGGCTTCTCCTTTTATTACGGTTCACTGTTATTGTCAACGCCGTTTATTATGAATATTGCTGTTTGGTTTCTGGATCATTACGATTGGAAATATATGCTGTATGTTTCAGGAGGGCTTCAGGTTTTGAATGTCTTTTTGATTCTGGTGACTTTTCGCGGGCACAGAATCACCAAGAAAATTCCGTTGTATCAAATCGACTGGATCAGTTATATTTTGGTTTTAACGGCAATTCTCTGTGGCGCTTACTTTTTTGTTTATGCCGAAAAAAAATATTGGTTTGACTCTTCTCAAATGGTTTTAATGTTGATGATTGCCTTGATAACAGGAGGTTTATTCATTTTTAAAGAACGTTTGGTAAAAAGGCCTACTTTTGATTTTGAAGTCTTTAAATACGCGAATCTGCGTATTGGGTTTTTGTTGTTCTTTCTTTTTTATATCAGCAGGGCAACGTTGAGTCTTTGTCATTCGGCGATGTATTCAATCTGGAATTGGGATCCGTCCCGGGTTGCCGGAGTACAATACATAAACGGGTTAGGAAACGTAATAGGGCTTATTTTGGCTGCTTTTTTTCTGATGAAATCCGTTTCGACCAAGCTTATTTTTATAATAGGATTTTCGCTTATTGCGTTGTTTCATTTTTGGTTTACGTTTCTTTTTGTGCCGGATGTAGCGTTATCCGATATTATCATTCCGTATATTTTGCAAGGTATTGGAGTCGGGTTTTTGTTTGTGCCGTTAATATTATTCACGACATCATCTGTTCCGGCAAAAATGGCGGTTTCTTCAGGAATTGTTGGGGTTTCAGGACGTTTTTGGGGAAGTACGATTGGTTTTTGTGTCATGCAGAATGCCATGGTATTTTTAAACAAAAAACACTTTCTCAAACTAAGCCAATTCGTAACCGGAGATAACCCGCAAGCGCAGGAAACGATTACCAAAACAGCCCAGAGTTTCGCGGCAAAAGGATATTCGCTTGACGAGTCGAATGCCCTCGCCTTAAAAAAAGTCTTCGGAACCATCACCAAGCAATCGACTTTACTGGCCGATATGGAAATTTATACCATTGTAGGCTACGGATTGTTAGTTTTGATTATTCTTATTGCGTGCAATCAGCATTTAAGACAAACAATGACTTTGGTGAAAAGTAAGGTTTGGATAGGGTAAGTTTCTTTTAGTTTCAGGTTTCAGGTTTCAAGTTTTTTCTCAGTTTATTTGTCATCCTGAGGAACGAAGGATCGCACACGATTTACCGCAAACATAATCGCCAATCTTTGTCGAGCTTCTTGTGCGATCCTTCCTGCGTCAGGATGACAAACTGTACGGTTAATGATTACTTTAACAAAAACTCAGCGAATCTCTGCGAGAAACTCTGTGCAACTCTACGGAAATAATTATCTTGCAACCGTTAAAAAAACAAAATATACAATGAAACAGCAATGTGTGATTTTTGATATGGATGGCGTGATTTCTCACACCAATCCGCATCATGTAAAGGCTTTCGAGGCGTTTTTCGATAAATATCAGGTTCCTTATACCAACGAAGAGTTCGAAGAACATATGTACGGAAAACACAATAGTTATATCATGTCGCATTTCTTCAAACGGCCAATCGCCGGAGAAGAACTTACAAGGCTTGAAGATGAAAAAGAAGGAATGTTTCGTGAAATTTATAAAGACAAAGTCGATACGATCCCGCATTATTTAGAGTTTTTAAGCGAATTGAAATCCCGTGGTTTTAAAACCGCTGTTGCAACATCTGCGCCACGTGCGAATCTTGATTTGATTATAGATACCTTAAAAATTGCTGATAAAATGGATTCTATGATGTCAAGCGAAGACGTAACGTTTCATAAACCCAATCCCGAAGTTTATTTAGAATCTGCCAAACGTGTTGGTGTTGCGCCGTCTGATTGTGTGGTTTTCGAAGATTCTTTTTCGGGCGTTACAGCCGGACTAAATGCCGGAATGAAAGTCGTGGGCGTTTTGAGTACACATACAAAAGAACAGCTTCCGCCATGTAGCTTTTATATTAATGATTATAGTGAAATTAGTGTTGATAAGATTCTGGAGCTTTTGAGTGAAAAGTAATTTGTAAAAAGTGAATTGTGAAGATTTGAACCATATAAGCGATATAAGTTCATTTAAATACAGTATGCCTTTGTCAAAGTTTAAAACTTTGACAAAGGTTTTTTTATTCAATCCACTGTCCTTCATTAATCTTTAAATCTAAATACTGTCCGGTATGCGCATTATAGGTTAGTTCCTTTGAAAGAAAGACGCCATGGGGTTTAAATTCCTGATTAATGAATTTCCAAATCAAAATGTTTTTATTGGGATCATAATACATTTCTGTTTGTGTTTTTTCATTGTAAAACTTTTTGGCAATGGCTTTGTTTTTAATTTTTTTAAAAGAGACAAACTCATTGATTTTTAAATTGTTTTTAGGAAAGTTTATTTCTTTAATTATGTTGCCAAATTCGTCCAGTTCAACATTAGAGGCATATTCCCCAATTCCTTTTTCTATGTTCGAATAAGCAAAACATAAATAATAATGATATCGTGTAGTCATTTTAAAATTTCTGGAATGTTTTTTAGCAGGAATGCTGTCTAGTACTTGTCCTTTTTTGAAGTAAATATTTTTGTAAAATTTTTCACCTACTCTTAGACGTATATATTCTTTAACTTTTTGTGATATAATTGCAGGTAAATCAACATCAAGATTTCGGGGTTCTTTTGGAATATAAGCGCCAAAGCTAAAATAGGGGCAAGGTGAAACAAACACGTCTTTTGGGAATGATTTGCAATTGCAGTTTGGGTTGGGCTTTAATTTTATGATTAAAGTGTCATTGTTTTTTAAGTTTAATTCCTGATCAATTTTTACAAATCGAGAATCGTCCAGATATAAACGATATGTTTTAAGGCTATCCAATTTTAAATTTTTTAAGTTATAAAAGCCGTTATGTTCATCAATGCCTAGATGATGCATAATATCATCCTGATCTAATAAAAAATAATTGAAATGCCTGTTTTTTTCTTCATCCGGTTCAACTTTAATTATAGTCTGAGAGAACGAAGTTAGAGAGTAAAGCAGGATTATTATTTGAATTGTCTTTTTCATCTTAATAGATTTATTTAGGCTGGTTGTAAAATTAAAGATAGAATTAAAAAATAGATTGTTATTTCGATATTTTTATAAACAAAGCATTGCTAAAGAATAAGATATAAGCAAAATTTGAATTGCCTTCAGTTTTAACTGAAGGTTTTTTATGTTTAAAGAAAAGGCCTTAGCTAAAATTTGATTTTATATATGAAAATAATAATTAAAGTTGAAGGCATATATGAGTTCAAATGCAAATAAGTTTTGAGGAATTTTGCTTTTTTAAACTTTAAAATTATGAACAAAAATCATCTGTCCAAAGAAGTTGAAATGAGATTAAAAGATTTTTTTACTGATGTTATGGATCCTGAAGATATGGCAAAGGCACTACGACAGGTAAACTTTACACTTTCTTTATGTATCATGCGAGGATGCGAAACAGTTGGGTCTGAAATCAAAAATATGGAGGATAATTTTTATTGGCTCAATAAATTAGCCGAAGCTTTAGATCCTTATTTAGATGTTTGATCAACTTTGCGTTTAAATGGATTTTAATCCATCTTCTGCAATTATAATCGACCTTTTTTGTCATTCTGAGGAACGAAGAATCGCATCCAATATTCCGCACAGGGTGTGCTCAGCGCGTGTGATTCTTCGTTCCTCAGAATGACAAACTTTGCGTTTAAATGGATCGAAATCCCTTGCTGTTAAATACTCATTCCTCTGGAATTTTCTAAAAAGTTCAAGAAAACGTGAAGTATAATAAAACAAAAAAGCTTCTGATTTCTCAGAAGCTTTTTTTAAGTGCATATAATAATATTTTTAATGTCTTGAATAGTTGATATGAAAAACTTTTTATTTTGTTGTCACGTACTTCCCTTTAATAACTGAGTCGACAAATAATTCTAAGTTGCTTTGCATCATTGAATTTGTTAAGATCATGGTTAATTTATTCTTAGGATCTTCGTTTAATATAATTACTGCTTCGAGTATTTTTTTTAGTTGGTTGGAAGAATAGAATGCATAAGAATTATAAATTGTATAATTGTAGTATTTAAAATTTATACTTTCTAAAATTTGTGTTGTCTTTTCTGATGTCCAATTATTTTCTATCGCATAGTTCTTTACTTTTTTTGTACAATAATCAATGAAGTATTTTTCATGTTTTGTTGCTGAAATTATTTTATCAATTAAAATGTTATTGCTTTCTTTTGGCATTCCCATTGGAGGAGGATTTGTCTGACCAATTGTGGTTAAAAAACATAATAAAAGACTAAAGGTTAGGATAATATTGATTTTTGTTTTCATGATTTGAAAGCTTGATAGTTGATGTGAATATTATTTTAAAGAAGACATAAAGTACAATTTGTATAAAACAAAAAAGCTTCTGATTTCTCAGAAGCTTTTTTTCAGTGCGGATAATAGGACTCGAACCTACACGCCTTGCGGCACCAGATCCTAAGTCTGGCATGTCTACCAATTTCACCATATCCGCTCAATTGTGGGTGCAAAGATAAACATAAGTTCTATATTTCAAAGCATTTTTTGAAAAAAAATATTAATTCTCTTTTTTGTATTTTTGAAATTCTATAAAAATAATTGAAATGGAAAATATAAAGTCTTACGTTCAACAACATAAAGATCGCTTTATCAATGAGTTGATCGAATTATTAAAAATTCCGTCGGTAAGTGCCGACACTGCATATTCGCAAGATGTTATCGATACTGCCGAGGCAGTAAAGGAAAGTTTATCAAAAGCAGGCTGCGATTTAGTCGAAATTTGCGACACTCCGGGGTATCCAATTATATATGGAGAGAAAATAATCGACCCCAATTTACCTACCGTTCTTGTTTACGGACATTATGATGTTCAACCGCCAGATCCAATCGAATTATGGACATCGCCACCATTTGAACCCGTAATCAAAAAGACCGAAATTCATCCGGAAGGCGCAATCTTCGCTCGTGGAGCCTGCGATGACAAAGGACAAATGTACATGCACGTAAAAGCCTTAGAGCTTATGGTGCAAACCAATACTTTGCCTTGTAACGTAAAATTCATGATCGAAGGCGAAGAAGAAGTAGGTTCAGCAAGTTTGGCCTGGTTTGTAGAACGCAATCAGGAAAAACTAAAAAACGATGTAATCCTTATTTCAGATACCGGAATGATCTCGAACCAACAACCGTCGATCACGACAGGTTTACGTGGTTTAAGTTATGTAGAGGTAGAAGTTACAGGTCCAAACCGTGATTTGCATTCAGGTTTATACGGTGGAGCAGTGGCGAACCCAATAAATATTCTGGCAAAAATGATCGCTTCTTTGCATGACGAAGACAATCATATTACCATTCCTGGTTTCTACGATAAAGTACAGGAATTATCTGCAGAGGAAAGAGCCGAAATGGCAAAAGCACCTTTTAGCTTAGAAAAATATAAAAAAGCCCTAGACCTAAACGATGTTTATGGCGAAAAAGGATATGTAACCAACGAACGCAACTCAATCCGTCCAACATTAGACGTAAACGGAATCTGGGGCGGATACCAGGGCGAAGGAGCAAAAACGGTAATTGCAAGCAAAGCTTTTGCTAAAATCTCTATGCGTTTGGTTCCAAATCAGGATTGGCATGAAATCACAGAATTGTTTACCAAACATTTCCTAAGCATTGCACCGGCCGGAGTTACTGTAAAAGTGTCGCCACATCATGGTGGACAAGGTTATGTAACACCAATTGATAGTATTGGATATAAGGCAGCCAACAAAGCCTATACAGAAACGTTTGGAGTTCCTGCAATTCCGGTTCGTTCCGGAGGAAGTATTCCAATTGTGGCGTTGTTTGAGAAAGAACTAAAAAGCAAAACCATCCTTATGGGCTTCGGTTTAGATTCTGATGCGATTCACTCACCAAACGAGCACTTCGGGATCTTCAATTTCTTGAAAGGAATTGAGACTATTCCGTTGTTTTACAAATATTTTGTAGAGCTTTCTAAATAGTTTAACCGCAAGGGCGCTAAGGTTTCGCAAAGCACGCAAAGTTTATTTTCCTAACAGGTTTTCAAAACCTGTTAGGTATCCAAATACAATCCGTTTATTCTTTAAGAGTAAGCGGATTTTTTTATGGGTGTTCAAAGGTTTAAAAAAGGTTCAGAGGAGCAAAGGGACAAAGTGACAAAGGTTTTTCTCATCAGAATTGAATAGGCTTCAGCTAAAGCTAAGGCCTTTTGAACGTTCTGAAACCTGAAACCTGAAACCTGAAACTTGAAACAAAAAAACGCTAAACTTTTTTCTTGCACATTAAAAAAATAACTCTACATTTGTAGAACAACATCTATAAACGTAGAGTTAAACTAAAAATATGAAAAACCTTCTTTTACTATTTTTTTGCGGAATGATACTTTTTAGTTGTAAAAGCAAACCCATCAATCAGAAAATTGATAAGAAGAAAGAAGGACTTTGGATTGATAATTACAAACAAGATAGTACGACCTATAAATCTTTCGAATATTATAAGAATGACCAACCGGTAAAAAAGTGGAAATCCTACATCAACGGAAAAATCTATAAAACCGAAAAATACAAAAACGGAATCTGCATCGTAAAATATTATTATGAAAATGGAAAACTACAATCAAAAGGAAAAACAAAAATCGAAGTCGATACTGTAGAAACACATTGGTTTTATTTTGGCGATTGGAAATTCTACTCCGATAAAGGAAAACTAACCGAAATTAAAAAGTATAACAACGGCGATTTGATTTCGGAACAAACAATACAATAGCCCACAGGTTTAGCGGATTAAATGGATTGATGCGGATTTTTTTTTAGAATATAGAATATAGAATATAGAATATAGAATATAGAATATAGAATATAGAATATAGAATATAGAATATAGATTGATCTTAATCACTCTAATTAGTGGCAAAAAAACTCAGCAACTTAGAGCCTTAGTAACTTAGAAACTTAAAGAAATGCAATTATCAAATTCAGAAGAACAATTAATGGAGCATCTCTGGAAGCTTGAAAAAGCTTTTATGAAAGATTTGCTCGAAGCGTATCCGGAACCAAAACCGGCAACCACAACCGTTGCAACGCTTTTGAAACGAATGATCGACAAGAAATTCGTAGCGTATAACGAATTCGGAAATTCTCGGGAATATTATCCTTTGGTCGAAAAGACCGTTTATTTCTCGAAACACGTCAACGGATTAATCAGCAGTTTTTTTAATAATTCGGCATCACAATTTGCTTCTTTTTTTACGAAAGAAACCAATTTAACGACTTCGGAATTAGAAGAACTAAGAAAAATAATCGATTCAGAAATTCAAAAAAAGAAAAAATGATATTCTATATTTTAAAATCAGGAATACTGCTTTTGGTTTTTTATGCAGTATATAAATTGTGGTTAGAGAACGAAAAAATGTTTGGTTTTAATCGCATTTATTTGTTAGCAAGTTTGGTTTCTAGTTTTGTGATTCCGTTGAAGCTTATTTCGTTTACTTCTGGTTTTTCCAATAAAATTGGATTCATTCAGCTAGAAGAATTGGTAATTCAAAAAAGTAGTGAAAATTTAGAAACAATTTCATTCAATGATTTTGCATTTGTTTTAATTAGAGTTGTTTATGCTCTTATGGTTTTGATGTTAACAATTCGCTTTGTCCTGAATTTGTATTCATTTTATAACAGAACAAAAAATAATCAGCTACAATTTGTGCAGGGAGAAAAAATAGTTTTAATCGAAGAACCAGTTTTACCACACTCTTTTTGGAAATCTATTTTTATCAATAAAAACGAATTCGAGAACGGCAAAATTCCATCAGAACTAATAGCGCACGAGAAAGCGCATTTGCAGCAAAAACATACTCTGGATATTCTTTTTGTTGAAGTTTTGCAGATTGTCTTTTGGTTCAATCCGTTGCTTTTACTTTATAAAAGAGCGATCAAACTCAACCACGAATTTCTGGCCGATGAAGCGGTAAATAAACAGTTTGGAGCTGTTAGAAATTATCAAAATCTGTTGCTTGAATTTGCTTCAAATAAAAACACCATTGCTTTGGCAAGCAATATCAATTATTTAATAACTAAAAAACGTTTACTTATGATGACCAAAAAAGAATCTCCGATTAAAATTGTACTAAAAGTATTTAGTGTAGGTGTAGTTTATACTTTCTTGTTGTTTGTTTTTAGTACAAAAACAATAGCTCAAACAGAAAAAGCTTCGCCAAAAACGCCAGATGGATTTGCTGTTAGTTATGACACCACCAGCACAAAAGAACCTGAGTTCCCGGGTGGATTAGAAGAATTTTACAAATTCATAGGCAAAAACTTCAAAATGCCCGCAGAAGCTTCTAAAAGTAAAATTAATGGAAAAGTAGAGATGTCATTTTCAGTAGAAAAAGATGGGACTTTGTCTGATTTTAAGATTGAGAAAGATCTGGGTTTTGGCCTTGGTGAAGAAGCAATTCGTGTCCTAAAACTTTCTCCAAAATGGATTCCGGCTTCTAAAGAGGGTAAACCAGTAAAAGTTTTATATAGTTTACCGATAACCATTCAGGCTGAGAAATAAGTTTTTTTTAAGGTTCAAAGGAACAGAGTGGCAAAGGTTCAAGGGTTTCTTTTGGATATGAATAGCTCCAGCTTTAGCTGGAGTTTTTTTTTGAGAAAAGAAGCCATTTCCTAACAATCTATTTTACCCCGGCTAAAGCCGGAGCCTATACAAAAAACCTCTGTCCCTTTGAACCTTTGCAACTTTGAACCTTTAAAAAAAAAATCCGCCTCTAAAAAATCTAGAAGCGGATAAAATTAAAAACTAAAAAAAATTCTAAAAAACTAACAAAACCGGACCTAAAATAAGTCCGGATTATATCCAAAATAGGGCATGTTTTGTTCGTTGAAAATCACCCCATATTCTTCTAACTCTTTTAAAATAGGCAAATAAACTTCTTTCTTTATCGGAAGTTGTACGCCCGGAGTTGTAATTTTTCCGTTCAAAATCAATAATGTTGCCATGGCAACCGGTAACCCAACCGTTTTTGCCATTGCAGTATAAGTCTGATCGTCGCCAATACAAACCATTTTTGAATCTATTTGCTGTTTTTTGCCATTGAGTTCGTATCCAAATTTGTGATACATGACAATCATATCTTTATCGTTGGGTTCTAAAGTCCAACTGTCTGATAATATTTTTTCTAATATCTGGGCAGGAGTGGCATTGGGTAAATTGACTTTTTTATCCGGATTAAATAAATCCAGTTCCAGGAGTTTATCCCACATGATATCGTCCTGATCGATTTTTAAAATCAATCGCGTTTTAATTTCTACAGAATCAGTTGGATGATATGGTAAAAAGGAGTTTACAAATTGGCGGTAACTCATATTTTCAGAGTCTTCCATGATATAACTGTCATCCGTCATCCCAAGTTGAACAAACATATTCCATGCTTTAGAATAACCCACTCTTCTAATCGTTCCGCGATATAAAGTCAGGATATCATCTAAACCATAAATCGATCTGTATTTAAGCGAATCCCGATTCGAATAGGCTTCAAATTTTCCGTAACCTTCCACTTCCAGAAATTCGGTTCTGCGAAAAACCGTTCCGTACGGAATATATTTATAAGTACCTTCCTGAATAAATTTTGCTGCACCGCCTTGTCCGGCAAGAACCACATTTCTGGGTGCCCAGGTAAATTTGTAATTCCATAAGTTGTTATCACATTCGGGAGCAACCAATCCGCCGCAAAAGGATTCAAAAAGCAGCATATTGCCCCCTTTCTCCCTAATTTCGTCAATAACTTTCATGGCACTCATGTGGTCGATTCCGGGATCCAGGCCAATCTCGTTCATAAAAATCAAATTGTTTTTCTTTGCCTCTTCGTCTAGTGCCTGCATTGCATCACTTATATACGAAGCGGTAACAAGATGCTTTTTGAAGGCAAGGCAGTCTTTGGCAATTTCGATATGCAAATGAGCCGGCAACATCGAGATTACGATTGAGGCTTTTGCAATTGCCGCTTTTCTCTCTACGGTATCAAAAATATTTAGAGCAATGGGAGTGGCATTGGGGTGTTTTTGCGTTTTTTTTTCGGCTAAAGCCAAAGACAAATCGGCTACAACCAGGTGTAGATCTTCAGTTTCTGACTTTGCCAGTAAATATCGTATTAGTGACGAGGCAGATCTACCGGCTCCAATGATTAAGATGCTTCTCATGTTTTAAATATATAACACAAATATATTAAATTGTTAAATATATAACAATTTTAATTTTCTAAAAATGCACTATTTTTTATTTTGAAGCTAAAATATAGCAGATATCTTTTTATGAAAATATTTTCGAAAACTAAAAAGCTTTTTAATTCGGTTTGAAGTATTTTTGTGTAAAATTTGAAAGTATAGAAACTATGAAAAGAAAATTTGTTTTGGCAGGAGCTTTTATGGGAATGTTAGCTATTATTTTGGGTGCATTTGGGGCTCATTTACTGAAAAAATATTTATCTGTTGAAGAGTTAAATACTTTCGAAGTGGGTGTTCGATATCAAATGTATCATGCCTTGTTTTTACTCTTTCTTTCTACCAGAAAAGACATCGTCGAAAAAACCTTAAAAACGATCTATAATTTAGTTGTTGCAGGTGTGGTTCTTTTTAGTGGTTCTATTTATTTGTTAGCAACGAAAAATCTTACAGTTTTTGATTTCAAAATTATCGTATTCGCAACACCTTTGGGTGGTTTTTTATTAATTATTGCCTGGGCAGTGTTATTTGTTACGATTTTGAGGAGAAAGTCATAAAATCTCAAATAAAAAATTCTATCTAAAAATTAATCTTTAATTTTGTCACATAAATAACATATGATCTTATTTATGTGAATTTATCTTGTTTTTTACTTTAATGTGTAAAGAATATAACAAATTCATTAAATTTTATTATAAGAAAACAATTTAAAAGCGGTTATTTTTTTATTTAATTGATTTTTAAGGTTAAATTTTACTTTTTTAATATAAATAAAAGTGAAATTGAAATAATTTTAAAGGATTAATAATAAATTCTATAATTTTGCTTTTTATTAAACATCACACACAACTTAAAATTATGGACAGTCACACAGTTTTCACGCAATCGATTTCGTTAAATGAATTAGGAATTGAAAATGCAAAAGTTCGCTACCAATTATCTGCTGATGAATTGCATGCGATCACTTTGCAATTGGGCCAAGGTGTTGAGAACTCTACAGGCGCATTGGCAATTAATACGGGTGAATTTACAGGACGTTCTCCTCAGGACCGTTTTATTGTAAAAGACAGTATCACAGAAGATCAGGTTTGGTGGGGAAATGTAAACATTCCTTTTGAGCCGGCCGCTTTTGAAAAATTATACAATAAGGTAACTCAGTTTTTATCCAATAAAGAAGTTTTTGTACGCGATTCTTATGTTTGTGCTGATGCCAACTATAGATTAAATGTTCGTGTGGTTACAGAAACTGCCTGGTCTAATTTGTTTTGCTACAATATGTTCTTAAGACCGGAAGAGTCAGAATTAGCGAATTTTACTCCTGAATGGACTGTAATCTGCGCTCCAAGTTTTATGGCAGATCCTGCTGTAGACGGAACGCGCCAATCTAATTTTGCTATTTTGGATTTTACTAAAAAAGTAGCGCTTATTGGCGGAACAGGGTATACAGGAGAAATGAAAAAAGGGATTTTCTCTGCTTTAAATTTTGTTTTACCCGTTTTCGAGAATACTTTGCCAATGCATTGCAGTGCCAATGTTGGTGAAGACGGAGATACAGCGATTTTCTTTGGATTATCAGGAACAGGAAAAACAACTTTATCTGCAGATCCTGCACGTAAGCTAATTGGAGATGATGAACACGGCTGGACTGCAGAAAATACCGTTTTTAACTTTGAAGGCGGCTGCTATGCAAAAGTGATTAATCTAACAGAAGAAAACGAACCGGATATTTTTAGAGCTATTAAAAAAGGCGCCCTTTTAGAAAACGTAGTTTTCAAATCGGGAACAAACGAAGTTGATTATGATGATGTTTCCATCACTCAAAATACACGTGTAAGTTACCCAATTACACATATCGATAATATTCAGCCGGGATCTATTGGTCATAATCCTAAAAATATATTTTTCTTAACGGCAGATTCTTTTGGAATTTTGCCTCCAATCTCAAAATTAACTCCAGGTCAGGCAGCGTACCATTTTATCTCAGGATATACGGCAAAAGTTGCAGGAACAGAAGCAGGTGTAACAGAACCACAACCTAATTTCTCAGCTTGTTTTGGGGCACCATTTATGCCTTTGCACCCAACACGTTATGCTGAAATGCTGACTAAAAAAATGAAAGATGCCGATGTAAAAGTCTGGCTAATTAACACAGGCTGGACTGGTGGAGCATACGGAACCGGAAGCCGTATGAAACTAAAATATACCCGTGCCATGATTACAGCTGCATTAAACGGGGAACTGGATAATGTAGAATATAAAAATCATAAGGTATTTGGAATCGCAAAACCACAATCTTGCCCTAATGTTCCGAGTGAAATTTTAAATCCTAGAAATACTTGGGAAGATCCTGAGTTATACGATAAAAAAGCAATTGAACTGGCGCAGAAATTCAAAGCCAATTTTGCCAAATTTGAAGAGTTTGCCAACGCTGAAATTTTAGCCGGAGCACCGATTACAGAATAAGGAAGATTACTAATTCAAACTAAAAAAGCTGTTCATTATGAACAGCTTTTTTTTTGGTTTCAGGTTTCAAGTTTCAGGTTTAGTTTGAACCTGAAACAAAAAAACTATTTTTTAACTTCGTCAATATGTTTCTGAATCAAATCCCAGGCATAATAATGAAAAGTCATTCCGTTGCTCATGGCTACAAAAAGTCCGTTTTTAAAACTTCCTCCTAAATTTATGCTGGTTACATCAGCACCATCACATTCAATAGTCGATGTTGGGATTTCTGCCAATAAAGGATAATCGTTCGGATTGCCTTTTGCACCTTCTCTTGGATATACCATAAAAGTATTGGCCTGCTGGTTTGATACTAAAATATATCCGGTAGAATCAGTTTTTTTATAAATCGCAATTCCTTCATTATCGGCTTTAAAACCTGTTTTTCCAAAAATTGTCAGTTCCTTATTGTCATTTAGAGCAGGATCGGCTTTGTATTTTCTGATCCCAAATTGTTCGTCGCAATACAAAACAGTTCCTAATTCGTTATCAACTGCGATGGCTTCGATTTCTTTCTTTCCGCTATAAGCGCCAAACTTGCGGATTACTTTTGCTGTAGCGAATTTTCCATTTCCTGAAAGTTCATATTGCCATAAATAACTTCCTGAGGGTCCTGATTTTCTCCCTACAATCGCGAAGATTTTACCGTCACTTTTTCGGGTATACAAAGCGATTCCCATTGGGTCGCGTAATGCTGAACCTTCAAAAACAGCAATTCCGCCGTTGTCAATTGCTTTTAAATCCGGCAAACTAAAAATTCTGATTTTGTTTGATTCGCGTTCTGTGGTTACGGCAACATCAACTTTTTTTCCTTCGATTACTAAACCGTAAGCGATATCTACATTGTTTGGTCGTTTTAGCACTTCAGATTTTGCAACGATTTTTCCCTTTAAATCAAAGGCATACAAAGCACCATCAGTATCTTTATCTGTTCCTACAATAATACTTTTAGAGGCATCAGTTGGGTGAATCCAGATCGAAGGATCGTCTGTATCGTGAGGTAAAGCTTGAGTAACAACAGTTGGTTTTACTGCATTTGCAGCAACTGGAGCTAATTTATCATCTTTACAAGCTGTGAATAAAGTGCTTAAAAGTAAAAATGTTATTATAGATTTATTTTTCATTATGGATTTCATTTGAATAAAATTAGACAGAACCGCTAAGTCCTGCCTAATTTAAGAATTTTATAAATGGATTATTACAAGTCAAGTTTCAAACCAAAATTATATCGGGCCTGATAATACTCTGCTTGTTTGGTATGCGCCTCAACTCCCTGGTAGTAACGTAAAGGCTGGTTAGTTAAGTTATTAGCTTCGGCAAAAAGACGAAGTTTTGGTGTAATTTTAAAAGAAGCATTGGCATCTAAGAAAAACTGTTTGTCGTAATAACTGTCTTTGTATGATTCTGAACCCAATTCATCTAAATAATCTGAAGTGAAATTGGTTGAAACTCTTGCAGAAAAACGTTTGTTTTCCCAGGACAATGATCCGTTGAACATGTGTGGCGTTGTTCCCGGAAGACTGATGTTATTTCTTTCGTTTCCATCTTCATCGGCAATTCCTTTTGCTTTAGATTTGGTGTAAGTGTAGTTTAAATAAATACCAAATCCTTTTAGGAATTTGCCCGGAAGAAAATCTAACTGGCGCTGAAATGCGACTTCAAAACCGTAAACATCAACTGTATCTCCGTTTCTTGATTGTAAAAATGACCAGTTTTCACCCGCTGGGATTGGATTGGATTGGTTTGGAAAATCAGCAGCAAATTTTGCAGCATCGTATTGATTGTCGCTGTAATTGTAAATGAAATTATCCAATCTTTTGTAGAATACGCCTCCTGAAATTAATCCCACAGATTTGAAGTAATTCTCGGCCATGAAATCATAGTTGTATGAATAGGTGGCATCAAGATCCGGGTTTCCGGCTGTAATTTCTTTATCAGCGGCAATATTGTTTACGTAAGGAGCTAATGCGTAATAATTTGGTCTTGCTAAAGCCGTTGTAACAGCCGCTCTTAAAACTAAATCTTTGGTAGCATTATATTGAAACGAAATACTTGGCAATAAATTAGTATACGAATTTGTAGTGTTGATTTTACTTTCTAATTCTTCTTCATCCAAAACACGATTTCCGGTATAATCAATATGGGTATTCTCTACACGGAAACCTAAAACCATAGATAGTTTATCGTTAAAATCCTGATCCCATCTTACATAAGCGGCATAAATACTTTCTTTAGCATTATAATTTACGGCTAAAAATTCTGCCGGATCTGCTGATTTATTGAATAAGGCAGCATTGTTTAAATCTAAACTTCCCAAAAAATTGGCAGAGGCAAAACTTCCGGGAACATATTTACTTCCGGGATTAAAGTTTTGTCCATCGTAGTAACTGTTTGGAACTTGTGATAACAAAGCCATATCAGTATTGATTGGCGTATAAGCATAGAAATTGTTATCTCTTTCTTTTTCTTTTAGTCGAAGTCTAATTCCTGTTCTCAATCTGCCTTTTTCAGAAGGAATAATGGTAAAAGGAAAACGAATGTTTACTTTGGCCCCAAATTCACTTTCGCTGGTTTCATCTGTGTTTTCAGTAACGGTTTGAAATTTGAATTTATCCAGCGATTCTCCGGTTGTTGTGATTAAAGGAAATCTGATATCGGATAAATCCTGAGTCATATCCAATCCTTTCTGACGGTATTCTATATAACGTTCTCCCGGACGGTATTCTCTTGCTTTTGCATAATTGGCAGACCAGTCTAAATCTAATTTTGAGTTGATTAAATGTTCTCCGCGAATCGAATAGTTCTGCACACGCTGATCTTCTAATCTGCGGTTTTTATCACGATCATTATCAATTCCACCTTTTGTCTGACGTTTTACACGACCTTCAAAACCTGTAATCTGTTCTCCGTTATAAATAGGTTCGATATCATCATAAGTCGTTCTGAATCGGTTTTCTCTGTCATCTCTCCAGTTGTAAATGGCATTCGCAAAAATGGTATTGTTTTCGTCAAATTTATAGTCTAGTGCTACAGATCCGCTGCGACGAATGCGTTGTACATCATACTTTCTAATTTCTGATGCTTGTAAATATTCATTTCCAAATTTATCTTTTACCCATTCGTTTTCGATATTATCAGATCCGTAGTTTACATTATTATACGATCCGCTAAAAACGGCACCTAATTTATTGTCCAGGAAACGATTTCCGTAAACTAAACCAGCTGTATATGTAGCGTGTTCGCGAATTGGCATATAACCACCGGCAAGCGTTGCTGAGATTCTTTCGCCATTTGGAGTTGCTCTGGTTACTAAATTCACAGAGCCTCCAATCGCATCGGCATCCATGTCTGAAGTTAAGGTTTTGTTGACTTCAATAGTAGAAATCATATCAGACGGAATCAAATCCATTTGTACGTTTCTGTTGTCTCCTTCGGCAGAAGGGATTCGGTCACCATTTAAGGTTACCGAGTTCAATGATGGAGCCAAACCTCTAATGATAATATTACGCGCTTCACCCTGATCATTTTGCATGGTAATACCGGGAACGCGTTTTAGAGCATCTCCAACATTGGCATCAGGAAAACGGCCCATCTGATCAGATGAAATAATGTTTCCGATGTTTTTACTGTTTTTTTGTTGGTTTAGTGCTTTGGCCTGACCTTTTAAAATGTCTCCAACCACCACTTCATTCAACTCAGTTCCTGAAGTTTTAAGCGCAAAATCAATCACATTATTTTTACCTTGTTCTACTGTTATTTCCTGAGTTATGGCGGTATATCCTATATATTTTACTTCTACTTTGTATGTTCCAACATTAATGTTCAGTAATTCAAAACGACCATTGTAATCGGAAACCGTGTATTTGTTTTCACCTACAACTTGTATCATCGCTCCCGGTAAAGGAAGTTTGTCGTCAATATCTAATACTTTTCCCGAGATTATTGCTTTTTGGGCATAACCTGAAAAGGCTAATAGCATGAATGTTACTACTAAATAAATTTTTTTCATTGTGTTTTATTTTGTTTTGTTGCGAAACTAGAACCTTAATGTTACTAAAGGCGTTCAAAAAAATTAACATAGTGTTATGATTCCCTTTCAACATTAGAAATAGATTAATGTTAAAATAACATTTAATAAATAAGGAATTTTTATGGGCGCAACTAAAAACAAATCAACTATTTACCTCATAATTAAATTTTTGGCGCTAAATTTGCCCTATCACACGAGCCTATAGGGCGAACTGACGAAATAATCATCAATCAAAAATCATCAATCATGTTAAAGCAATTTTTCATCCTATGTTCCGGAGCCGACCGAGACTTACTCGAAGGCTGTTCTGAAGGCGAGCAAACCAAATATGTTGGTATTGGCGCCACCGTTTTTTTTACCGCCGTTATGGCTTTTCTAGCGAGTGCTTATGCGCTTTTTACCGTTTTCGATTCTATTTATCCTGCTTTAATCTTCGGATTTGTGTGGAGTTTACTGATCTTTAATTTAGACCGCTTTATTGTTTCGACAATCAAAAAAAGAGATCGTTTTATGGATGAATTTCTACAAGCGACTCCTCGAATTATGCTGGCGATTATTATTGCCATCGTAATTTCTAAACCTTTAGAGATTAAAATTTTCGAAAAAGAAATCAATACTGTTTTATTGAAAGAAAAAAACGAAATGGAATTGGCCAATAAAAAACAAGTTGGTAATTATTTTAAATCAGATTTAGATAAAAACAAGGCTGAGATTGCGGCTTTAAAAACAGATATTGTAAATAAAGAAAAAGAAGTAAATGCTCTTTATTCTACTTACATCACAGAAGCCGAAGGAACTACCGGAACTAAAAAACTCGGAAAAGGTCCGGTTTATAAAGAGAAACGTGAAAAACACGATGCTTCTTTAAAAGAATTTGAAACTCTAAAAGCAACAAACGAAGCTAAAATTGCTGAGAAAGAAAAAACAGGCAAACAATTACAAGCCGATTTAGATAAAAAAGTATCGCAAACACAGCCTATTATTGAAGGTTTTGACGGATTAATGGCCCGTATTAATGCATTGGATAAATTGCCCTGGCTGCCTTCGTTTTTTATCATGTTGTTGTTTCTGGCGATTGAAACGTCTCCAATTATAGCCAAATTATTAGCTCCAAAAGGCGAATTTGACTTTAAACAGGAAGAAGCTGAAACAGCAATGAAAGCGACTCTTACGCAAAATAAATACCAACGCGAATTATTGGTGAAAACCAGTGCTCAAATGCACGACAGAGTTTATGCTGATATCGCCGAAGATAAAAACCTATACGATTTGCAACGTAAAAATGCAAAAGAGTTATTAGAACTGCAGTCGAATAGTTTTGTAGAAAAGCAGAAAGCGACTCTTTAAGTCTGAAAGTACTTCGACTTATATAAAAAAGAAAGCCAGAAAATATTATTCTGGCTTTTTTACTTTAAAAACTTTATGACTTTAGACTTTCAGACTAAATTACATGTAACTCAATATTTCTTTTTTGTAAACATCATATTCCCCTTGCATGATTAATCCGTTGTCAAGTAATTTTTTGTAATTCTGTAACTTATCAAAAAGTTCTTCTTTAGACAATTCGCTTAATTTGCGATCTCCCGTAGAAGCCGGTGTTGGTTGCTGAATTGGCTCGTAAGTTTCGTATGGTGTTGTCGCAGGTAAAATTTCTGCATAATTCGTTACCTCTTCAGTTTCAACTTCTTCTACTTCCTCTTCTAAATCATCTTCTGCTTCTATCGTTTGAGCAGGTTCTACAGGAGCCTGGTTCACTACAGGATTTTTAAGTAAATCTAATTGTTCTTTAGCGTACGTATAAATTTTTCTCGCCTGAGTTTTAGGAATATAATCTATTGAAATCGTTAAATCTGTTGTAGTGCCAAAAGAAAATTCAGAACCTAAAATGTTTTCTTTTACAAAAGTGCTTGTAATATCATCCCAGGTATAATCTGTAAAATCCATTGAAAGACCTAAATTTTTAGGTTTGCACATGATAATACGTTTATTAGTCAAGATAATACTATCTGGAAAAACAGTAATTGCTGGTTTTTTTTGAACTGCAATATAACCTATTTCTTCGTTTTTCATCAATAAATCATTGAGTTTCGAAGTGATTTTTTCAATCGCTTTTGGGTCTTGTTCTTCGTTCAGAAATTTTTTAAATTGTTCTTTCATGGTTGTATAAGTTGCTAAGTTATCTAGTAACTAAGTTGCTAAGTTTTTTTCTTATGATGCAAATGTAATGCCTAATTTTCTAATTCAATAATTTCATTCTGAATTTTCTTTGTCAAACTTTTGAAAACCAATTCATACGAATGATCGATTAATTCTTTGACCAAAGTATTCGATAAATTTCCGTTTAAGGCAATCGTATTCCAATGTACTTTGCTCATATGAAATCCCGGTTTTATCTCATCATATTCGGCACGTAATTCCTGAGCCCTTTCAGGATCGCACTTTAAATTGACAGACGGCTCGTTTTTCTCCCATTGAGAAAGCGAGGATAAAGCAAACATTTTTCCGCCTACTTTAAAAACCAAAGTATCTTCATCAAAAGGAAAATGTTCACTAACCCCTTTTTTTGAAAGACAATATTCGTAATACGTTTCTAAATTCATCTTATTTTTATTTACCAATTTCACCTAAATGAGTGTATTTAAAACCCTTTTCATATTTTAAACCATAACCAAAAACCCGATCCATTGCCGAATGTGAAAATAAAATAATTCCGGCTAACTGGATAGCTTCAAGACTCAAATAACATCCTAAAGCATACACTAAAAGTGCAATTCCTTTATGATGAAATACATTGTAGCAAAGTGCACCGCTTTTGTTTCCAAATAGATAACCCAGCATTGACAAATCCGGAGTTAAAATTAAAACTAAAAACCACCACCAGTCAAAAGTTAAACGATTGAATAAAAAAATTCCGAGAATAAATAAGGCTAATTCTTCGAGTTTGATAATTGTTTTCATATTTTCTTTTCCATCATTTTTTCCGGATATTCCAGAGCAGTAAAACCAAATTTTTCATATAAAAAGTGAGCATCAGTTGTGGCCAGTCTCCAGATTTTAATGTCTTTAAGGATCGCTTCATTCATCATTGTTTCAATTAAAATAGACGAATATCCTTTTCCACGATGCTCTTCGGCAATAAAAACATCCATTACATAACCAAAAACCACATAATCTGTAATGACCCTTGCAAAGCCAATTTGTTTGTTGTTTAAGTAAATCCCAAAACAAACTGATGCATTAATTGTAGTCTGAACTTCTTCTATTGTTCTTCCCGCAGCCCAATAAATATCCTTCAGAAAGTTTTGTATAAAGGGAATGTCAAGTTTAGCTTTATCTGTTGATACGGTTATCATTAGTATTCAGTGTTTATTTTAAGTTTTTAGTAAAAAGCTACACTCTAAAATCTGCAATTTTAAATAGTATGGGCTTGCTTGGGCTTGCATCATTTTCAAACGAAGCGATTTGAAGATTTAGTATATATTCTCCATCTTCTATTTCGTCCGGAACGTAAATCATCTCAGTAATCGTTGCATTCAATCTCGCATCAGAGTTTAAGTGTAAAGTGTCTTTTACGTTCCAGAATGCTTTGTGTGCCAGTAATTTTCCTTCGTCATGTTCTTTGTCCACACTTGGTAAATCAATCAATAAATGCTGAATTTCGCTTTCGCGGATGAATATTGCGGCTTCCTCAGACAAATAAGGCGGATTTGTATTGGAATATTTTCTTGACTTCTTGTCTTTTGGGTTGGGAATTGTTCTGATGATTAGAGCTTCGGTTTTTTTATTTACTAAAGCCGAAACCTGCTCTTTCGTAATTACCAAATCTTCTCCGATTTTTTCAGGTTCAACCGTAATTAGTTTTGCATAAAAGAAGAACTGTTTTAAAGATTGATTAATGCTGTAAAAATTATGGGTAATATGACCTAAACATTCCGTGTGAGTACCATGCCCATGCGGATTGAAGAAAATATTATTGAAATTGGTAGATGATTTTCCCTCAGAAACTTTCCCGATCCATTCTCCAAAAACTACGGGTTCAATAACCGGTTTTTCGATGTACCACGCAATTGGGTTTTCGTCTGTATTTGTTAATGCAATCGAAATGTCAATGGGTTTTGATAAGTCTATTTCGAAGTTGTTGATTTTTGCTATCATGATTGTTTAACCGCAAGGTTCGCTAAGGTTTACGCAAAGGGCGTAAAGTTTTTTTAAAGATTGTTTACAATTCTTCTGACACCATTTTTTATTAAAACTACATTGAAATTTATTAGTAAGCCTAATTTGCAATTTGTTAATTTTAAATAAGTCAGTAGTTGTGCAAAATGAATTTCATTTAATGCATCTACTGATTTTATTTCCAAAATTAATTTATTTTCGACTATTATATCCACTCGATAACCAATATCTAATTTTATTTCTTCGTAAATTAAAGGTAGAGGTTTTTGTTTTTCAATTTGTAGACCTAATTTTTTTAATTCATAAAAGAGGCATTCTTCATAAGCACTTTCTAAAAGTCCGGGACCTAGAGTTTGATGAACTTTTAAAGCACAGTTGAATACAATTCGTGATAATTCATTTTCTGACATGAGTATTAATTATAATATTAATACTCAAATGTAGCACTTAAAAATATTTTATATAAATTTATTCTTACAAAAAACATAGCGTCCTTTGCGTAAACCTTCGCGAACCTTGCGGTTAAACCCTTACTCCAAATTTAGGTAAAACAGATCACTTGCAATTCCATCTGTCAAAAATTTTCCTTTTGCGGTTGGTTTTAGGATATTATTTTCAATTGAAAGCAATTCATCATTTAAAAATTTCTGGCTTTGGTTTTTGAGATAATCAAGATATTCCAAGCCAAATTCAGTTTCGATTCTTTCTAAGGAAACACCCCAGATGGTTCTCAAACCGGTCATAATATATTCGTTATAACGATCAGAAATGGTGAGGGTTTCAGTTTCGATTGGAAGTTCATTGTTCTGAATTGATTTTAAGTAAAGCGAATTATTGGCAATATTCCAGCCCCTTTTTTCGCCATCATAACTATGTGCCGAAGGACCAATGCCGATATATTTTTTACCCAGCCAATACGCCGAATTGTTTTTAGAGAAGTAATTTTCTTTCCCGAAATTGGATAATTCATAATGGATAAAGCCATTTTTTTCAAGTGTTTCAACTAAAATCATGAAATGATTAGAAGCCACTTCGTCTTGTGGTTCAGCAATTTTCCCGGTATCGATTAGTTTTCGTAAAGCCGTTTTGGGCTCAACTGTCAGGGCATAACTCGAAATATGGGGAATACCAAACGACAACGCGGTTTCAATATTTTTCCTCCACATTTCATCTGTCAATCCCGGAATTCCGTAAATTAAATCGAGCGAAATATTATCGAAATATTTACTCGCTTCTGTCAGGCAATTTATAGCTTCAGTTGAATTATGCGCACGATTCATCATCTTTAGCTCTTCTTCATAAAAAGACTGAATTCCAATGCTTAAACGGTTTACAGGACTTTTTGATAGTTCAATAATTCGTTCTGTAGACAAATCATCAGGATTGGCTTCGAGGGTTATTTCGGGATTTTCTACGACGCTATAATTTTTATAAACTTCAGAAATTAAAAAGTTAATTTCGTCATTACTCAATACTGACGGAGTTCCTCCACCGAAATATATGGTTTCTACAACTTCATTGGAAAACTCATTTTTGCGCATGACAATTTCTTTGGCTAAAGCCAAAACCATTTCGTCTTTCTTTTTCATCGAAGTCGAAAAATGAAAGTCGCAATAGTGGCAAGCCTGTTTGCAAAAAGGGATATGAATGTAGATACCGCTCATTTTATAGTGTTCAATTTTATTTATAAGAGCAGTTTTCTCTTTTCTTGATCTTTTTTATGCCAATAAATGAATTGTTCTAAATTTTCCTCTAAACTATTTTCATCAACATCAGAAAATTTATATGTCAGAAGATCTATACTTTTAATCAATTCAGGGTTAAATTCATTTTCTTTTTGATAAATAAAATCAACATCCACTAGTTGATTCATATACTCATAATCTTTATACTCTAGAGGGCCGAAATAAGAATTATTCCAGAAACTGGGAAAATTTCTAACTAAAAGTTTGATGTTTTCTTCATCAATTATTGTTGATCTTATATGGTGGTTGTATTCTTCATTATTGCCTAATTTCCAATAGTGCATAATCATTTTATTAGGTACATTGTTGGGGTTTTTATATACTGGATTGCCAGCACTAAAAGTTGTTTTAGCTTTGGATATAATAAGTTTTTTTAAAGATTCTTTAAATAATTTATTGTCATTAAATTTTCTAGTGAAATGTGATAGCTGATAGATGTCCAAATTCTTTGCTAGGGATACTGCTATTTTGGTATTGTCATTTGTAGCATCTTTGTCTAAAGTTGATGCTGTTAATTCAATTAATCTTAATCGATAATCAAGGCCATATAGGTCAAATTTTGAATTAGGAATAAGTTTTAAATTATTAAACAAAAATGAATAAAAAAAGTTGCGTTCATTTTCCTCTGCCAATTCTTTGATTATCAATTCGATTCTGTATAATACCTTGTAATGTTGGGTTTCGTCTAAAAATAAATCTTTAAATAATAAAATTAGATTTGTAGAATCATTATTGCTTATTAAATTTTCAATCGAATTAAGTTTTAATACTGACGTTTTTCTAATATTGTGGAATGAAAAATATTTTTCATAATGCCCCAGTGAATTAATTTTTGATTGTTTATCTAATAATTCTAAATTAGGCTTTCCTCCTGTAATGGTAGGACCATTGCTATATAAAGGAAATAAGTTGTTGATTATGATAATGACACTTTTAAATTTTTCGAGAAGATATTTTCTACTACCATTTATGTTTTCGTTTGAGCTATAATCATCATTAAAATTGATAGTTCTATCAAACTCCTGAATTCCCGATTTTGGATGATAACTTTTCATAAAATTATAGCATTCTCCATTTTTAATTTTAAGATATTCAATCCAAAATAAGTCCCTTAAATTAACTTCATCTCCTATCGCAAATGCTCCAAGAAAAAAACTATTTAAAACTCGAATTATTTCTCTAGGCGAGCTAAACAAATCGGATGAAAACTCCATGTCTATTTCCTTAAACATCTCCTGAGTTTTTGTGTTATTGCTTAAACTTAAATTAACTTTGATTTGTTCAAGTTTTTTTCTAAAAAATTCTCTTAAATCAGCATCTTCTATTTTAGGTAAATGAATAGGAATGTTAATTATTTTTTCTAAAAAAAAATGGCCGTCTTCGATATCATCACCATAACGATTTTTAATTGCTTTAGCGACATGGTCGCTATCAATATTGACAATGAAAATAAAATTGCTAAAATTAGCATTTAGTTTTATTAATTTTAAAATAGTATAAATTTCTTCTTTATCTAACCTATCTAAATCATCAATAAATACAACAACTTTAAAATTTGATAATTTTATTTTATTATTGACCTTATCTTTTAATAAATCAAGAGTCAATTTTTCACCTTCCATGTCTTCTCCTAAAGCTTGGAAAATTTCACTAGCATCAAATGAAACTTCACCATTGAATATTTTAGGTAAACCAACAGTTGCGGATATTTTTACAGCTTTTAAGTATTTACTATATTTTGAAATCCATTTACCAACTTCTTGAAGATTTGTGTTTTCTTGAACGTAGAATTTTTTTGATAAAGCGTCAAAAAAATCAAATAACATCTCATCTTCACTAGAATATCTCCAAGGATTGAAATGAAATTTTAGATATTCTTTATCTCCGTCACTTTTTTCAAAGTGATCAATTTTATTTTCAATTAAGTTTAAAAAGGAAGTTTTACCTTCTCCCCATTTTCCATAGATACCTATAGTAATTGGTTCTGGATTACTAGAGTTTAATTGAATTAATTTCTGAACTTTTTCTGCATAAAATTTAAAATTAAATAAATCTTGCTGAGGATTATTTATTGCACTATCATCTAAAAAATGAATATTATTTGACATATTTTGACTATAATTGATTTAATAAATAACTGTAAACTGCCACTGCGACTGAAAACTATTTTCTAATTTTATCCTCATTCTGTTTCACAAAAGCATCCCAGCCCGAATAACTTTTTCCGGCCACGATTTTTCCGGAATTAAAGAAATGGCAAACAGCAGCTGCCAAACCATCTGTTGAATCGAGGTTTTTGGGTAATTCTTTTAAACCTAAAAGCTGTTGCAGCATTTTTGCGACCTGTTCTTTACTGGCATTTCCGTTTCCGGTAATGGCCATTTTTATTTTTTTGGGTTCATATTCTGTAATGGGAATATCTCTCGAAAGTCCCGCAGCCATTGCAACACCTTGTGCGCGGCCCAGCTTTAACATTGATTGTACGTTTTTGCCAAAGAAAGGGGCCTCAATTGCAATTTCGTTCGGATTGTGTGTTTCGATCAGTTCGATGGTACGCTCAAAAATGATCTTTAGTTTTTGGTAATGATTGTCGTATTTGGAAAGCTGCAATTCGTTCAATTGCAAAAATTCCATTTTTTTATTGATGACTTTTATCAATCCAAAACCCATGATGGTGGTTCCGGGGTCAATACCTAATATGATGCGTTCTTTTGTCAAGTGATTTTTTGTTTCAAGTTTCAGGTTTCAAGTTTGAAAATTGCTGGAAAAATGAATATTATTCATTTTCTAATTTTCAAATTGCCGCATTTTCAAATTGATTACTTTTGCAGCATGATTTCAATTCCTCACAAAGCTAAACAATTCCTTGTTCTTCTGCTCAAACTTTTGATTGTAGGTGGTGCTTTTTATTTTATTTATAATCAGTTGGCGAATAATGATAAACTAGACTGGCAAAAGTTCATCACATTGTTCCGTAAAAATCAGTCGGTTTTAGGAATTGGGTTTATATTACTTTTAAGTGTTTTGAATCGTTACTTCGAAATCCTTAAATGGCAGAACTTAGCTAAACTAATTCACGAAATTTCATTGGGAGAAGCTACAAAACAAGTGCTGGCGGCTCTGACAGCCGGAATCTTTACGCCAAACGGAGTAGGAGAGTATGCCGGAAAAGCTTTGTATTATCCAAAAGCTGAAGCTAAAAAAGTGGTTTTCCTGAACTTAATTTGTAACGGAATCCAGATGATTTTAACGGTTGCTTTTGGTCTTTTCGGCTTGTTATATTTCAATGCCAGATATGGGATCATCACAGCCAAAACCGTAGCTGTTTTATTTGGAATTTTTGTATTTCTTTTTGTTGTTTTGTTTTCGTTGAAGAAAATAACAATCAAAGGATACTCGATTGAAAAATTAGTTCATAAAATTAATGAAATTCCGAAACCTATTCATCGTAAAAACATTCTTCTGGGAGTTTTGCGCTATTTGGTTTTTTCACATCAATACTATTTTTTGTTTTTGGCTTTTGATGTCGATTTGCCTTATTTTACACTAATTGCTACAATTGCTGTGGTTTATTTTTTAGCTTCTTCATTGCCTACTTTTCAGTTTTTAGATTTTGCGGTAAAAGGAAGTGTTGCGATTTATTTCTTCGGGATTTTAGGCGTAAACGAATGGATTGTAGTTTTTATCAGCACTTTAATGTGGTTTCTAAATGTAGTTTTACCGGTAATTATCGGGGCTTATTTTGTGTTGAATTTTAAAACCATAACAAAAGAATGAGTTGGGTTTTGTATACCATATTAAGTATTTATGTAATTACTATTTTATTTATTATTTACGGTTTTACGAAAGTAAAAAACTTTCAAATTCCCATGACTGCCGGGACAAGTCTGAAACCTCAGACAAGTTTTACTATTATAGTTCCGTTTCGGAATGAAATTGATAATTTACCGAACCTTTTACAAAGTTTTTCAAAACTCAATTACCCAAATGATTTATTTGAGGTGATTTTGGTGGATGATAATTCCCGGGAGAAAATTTTTGTATCTAGTTTCAGGTTTCAGGTTTCGGTTATTGACGCCATCCGTGTTTCAAATTCTCCTAAAAAAGATGCTATTTCGACTGCGATGAAACAGGTAAAAAACAATTGGGTCATTACTACAGATGCTGATTGCCTGGTGCATGAAAACTGGTTGTTAACATTTGATCATTATATTCAGCAAAATAATGTCTCAATGCTTGCCGGAGCAGTTACCTATAAATGTGAAAATTTGTTTTTGCATGACTTTCAACAATTAGATTTAACGAGTTTGCAAGGTGCCACTATTGGAAGTTTTGGGCTTCAAAAAGCTTTTATGTGTAATGGGGCTAATTTTGCATACAGAAAAACAGTATTTGAAAGCTTAAACGGATTCGAAGGAAATAACAAAATCGCGAGTGGTGATGATGTTTTTTTATTGCAAAAAGCAGTGGGTTTATTCCCGGATAAAGTTCATTATTTAAAAGCAAAGGAAGCAATTGTTATTACAAAGCCAACTGAAAACTGGTCGTCTTTATTTTATCAAAGGGTACGCTGGGCTGCAAAAACGAGTTCGTATCAAAGTAATTTCGGAAAAGTTTTAGGATTGATTGTTTTCTTTGGAAACCTGAATTTTGTAATTGGATTTTTCTTTTTTGTTTTGGGTTTTTGGTCTTGGTATATTTTGGTTTTGTTTGTTTCTTCTAAGTTTATAATTGATTTTATTTTGATTTATATAACAAATCAGTTTTTAACTAAAGCGAGAATAAGAAGTCTGATTTTAAGTAGTTTATTGTATCCTTTTTTTAGTACGACTGTAGCTTTGTATAGTCTGTTTGGAACCTATGAATGGAAGGGAAGAAGATTTGGGAAATAAATTCCAGATTCGAATGTAATACGCATAATATTTTGGTCATATTGGAACGCTAATAGGGCACACGGATGACACGGATTCGCTTTGCGAAAACACGAATTTAAGCGGATTTTTTTTCTTTTGTTTTCTATTCGAATCAACAACCCTGGCGCAGATGAAGCGGTATCCTTTTTCTAGCTCCTTTAGCAAGGAAAAGATACAAGCAAATAGCCGGAGTAGCTCCTAAATCCCAATACAGATAAAGAGTTAAGGGATAAGTAAAATGACATGAACTTATATCACTTATATAGTGAAAAAAAATTACTCTTTAGCTTTAAGAATAACAGGTAAAATAAATTGAGTTTTTACCGGAAGCCCGCGTTTTAGGGCTGGATTTATTTTGGGGAAATCGACCAGACGCGCATGTAAAATACTATCAATTTTAATTGTGTCATAAGCCACAGAATCCTTAGGGAATTGTGGTTCGAATTTCATTGTAGCATTTGGGAAAACCGTCACTTTTACTTCGATAGTATCGAGTTCCGGATATAAGATCGAAAGTGTGTCAATGTCTAATTTTTCCTGAATTAATTGCGACATTACCTGAAAAAAACATTGCTGACGCTGCTTCTTGTCCGCTATTTTTTCGCAATTTGCCACAGATGGATATTCGTCAACTTCTTTCCAGTTGATCGATTTTAATTCTTTTTGAAGTAATTCTTTTTCAGATGGAATCTGCTTCTCAAAATATTGACAAGAATTGAAAGATAAGATCACTAAAAAAAGGAAAAATTGCTTCAAGATTTTGATGTTGAATTGAATGAACAAATTAGGGTATAAAAATACGATTATTTTTTTTGGGATGCTTTATATTGCAAATAATCTTCATAGCTTTCTAAAAGCCATTTCTCTTTGTTTTGTGCTGCAACTTGCTTTTGATCAGGATATAAAGAGGCTAGTCTGTCTGAAAAAGCAGCAATCTGAACAGTGTAATTGTAAAACTCTCTTTTATTTAAAACAATATCCGGATCATTTTTGCGATTAAAAAAATCGAAAAATAAAGCGTCAAAATCTTTCATAGAAAAGTTTAGTACTTTTTTCTTGTTACTTTTATAGATGCTGTCTTGTAATAACTGGTCGTTAATTGAAAGTTTCCTGGTTTGGGCATGCATATTGATACCGATCAAAATGATCAGGGAAAAAAATAGTATGAATCGCAAAAACCTGGACATTCGCTTCTATTGTTGCTGTGTTTGTAGGTGCAAAATTACAAAATTATATGGATTTATTATTGGTGTTACTTGGTTTTATATGCATGATTGTGGGGCTTTTTGGTAGCTTTTTGCCTGTTCTGCCCGGATTATCGAGTTGTTGGGTTGGATTGTTATTGTTGTATCTGACTAAAGCTGTCGAAAACAATTATTGGGTTTTAGGGATCACACTTTTGATTACTATAACTATTACGGTGTTAGATTATGTGATTCCGGCAAAAGGGACTAAGAAATTTGGAGGAAGCTCTTATGGAATTTGGGGAACCAACATTGGTTTAATTGTTGGTATTCTGGCTCCTATACCATTTGGAGTTATTATTGGTCCGTTTGTAGGCGCTTTTGTCGGGGAATTAATTTACGATTCTAAAAATCATAAACGAGCACTAAAAGCAGCAACGGGATCCTTGCTGGGTTTTCTCGCGTCCAGTTTTATCAATTTTCTATTCTGTGTCATCTTTTTGGGAATTTTCCTGAATATCGTATGGAAATATCGAACAATTTTATTTTAATTATGTAACATGCGTTTAAGCTTTTTCTTATATTTCCGGTTTTTATGCTAAATTTCTAAAATTTTTCAAAAATATTTTTTCTTTGTTTTGATAACGAAGGTGTTATGTTTACTGGGGCTTTGGGATTTTTGTCTTTAACAATTGTTAATTTTACAATTCATGATTTAACTTATTTTTTGGAAATGTTAAAATATTTTATATTTTTATCCCGATAAACGATGAAAAGCCTCACTTTGTCGATTATTTTGAGTGGATTTAAATAATTTTTAAACAATTTACGTATGACCCCAAACCTACAAATTGAACTTAGACGCTTTATTTCTTCTAATGTTGTTTCAAAACTGAATAAATTTTATTTTGAAAACGATGCACTTTTAATCAAGGGAATTGATGTTTCGATAGGTACAGTTTTAATGGGTTTGTACAATAGGGCCGAAGAATCGGATTTTTATAAAAATATGGTTTCACTGGTCAGGGATGATTCGACCTTTTATCAGGAAGTTGATTTTACGTCCGGCCGAATTTTATCAGTAGATGATTGTTACCGTTTAGAAGGAAACGATTTGCTGAAAGAGATTTTCACCAATAAAAAGGGAAGAATTTCTGAAATGATTTCTAATGAAGTCGGAATCAAAAGTGAGACGGCAAGAGAAATACTTAACTTTTCAGCCTTATTAGTTATCTCTTATCTTAAAAATAATATCCAGTTACTAGAAAGCTTAAAACTGCTTTTAGACGATCAAAAAAGAGATATTTTAAATAGTATTCCGCCCGGAATCAAAATCATCCTTGGTTTTTCCTGTTACGAAACTGTCGAAGATAAAAACCAATCTATAGGAAGATCAATATTCACACTTTTCGGCCACAACTTTTTCAGTTTCTAAATAAAAAAAAATCCCATCTTACAAAGTAAAACAGGATTTATATTTAAATCAATTGTGATTCGTTTCTTAAACGTTTTTCAAATTGATAATTTCCTGCTCAGTCAAAAAGCGCCAGTTACCTCTCGGTAGATTCTTTTTGGTTAAACCAGCAAATGATACACGATCAATACGTAAAACATCATAATCGAAGTTTTCGAAAATTGCACGAACCACTTTTACATTAGATGAACGTAATTTAAGACCTACTTCACTTTTTGCTTCTTTTTCAATATAGCTGATTTCTTCAACAAAAACGCGGTGTCCGTCAAGAACCAAACCTTTGCTTATTTTTTCTAAATCTTCAAATTTCAAGTTTTTATCTAAAGAAACCTGATAAATTTTAGATGATTTCTGACTCGGTAAAGTAAATTTACGAATCATATCAGTATCGTTAGTGAACAATAACAAACCAGTTGTATTTTTGTCCATTCTTCCAATAGGAGCAATTTTTGCTGTTGTAGAACCACGAACCAGTTCCAGCACATTACGGTACTCCTGACCTTCGTCAAGGGCTGTTGTAAAGTTTTTAGGTTTGTTCAGTAAGATGTACTCTTTCTTTTCAGGAGTCAAAACAACACCATCAAAATTTACAACATCATTTAACTTTACTAAATAACCCATTTCAGTTACCGGAACACCGTTTACTTTTACGTTCCCGGACTGAATGTATATATCAGCATCACGACGTGAACAAACACCAGAGTTAGAGATGTATTTGTTCAAACGAATTTCGTCTGCAGCTTTTTGTCTTTTCGGAGCCTGATTCTGTTTTTTCAATTTTTCTGCCTTTTCTTCTTCGGCAGCCTTAACAGCAGGTTTCACTTTTTTTGGCCCTTGCGCACGCTTTGCCATAGGAGGTTTTGGCTTGCTAGAGTTTGATCTTGAACTATTTGGTCTTGATCCGCCTCTTTTATTATTGCCTTCCTTATTGTTCATAAATTCTGTAATTTGTGCAAAGATAGTTTATTCTTGCTAAATAATCCTAAGTTGATTGTTCTTAGATTACTAGCTATTTTTTTTTGGAGTTGCAGGAGCCGTACAATTGGCTTTTTTTCAGGCATTTTGAGAGAAAGTTATTTCACAGAGATCCACAAAGTTTACGCAGAGATTCACAAAGCCTTTTTTTAATGTTGAATAACTCTTTGGGACGAATTAAAATTTCAGAAGCAGATTTTTACCGTGCCACAAAACGCTGGGATTAATTAAAACGATACAACAAACACCCGAAACAATCAAAAATTTAAGTACGTTATGTAATAATAGATATTGTTCTTTAGAATTCGACTTCCATAAATAAAGTAAGAAAAACAATAATACGGCAAAACACACATAGAAATAAATATCCATATACCCCACGTCGTAAATGTTGATTAAGACATAAACCGGAACCACTGTCAATATCGTCAAGGCTGTAATGATTTGCTTAGAAACTGTTTCGTTGTAAATTATCGGTATTGTTCTGTAATTATTTGCGAGATCGCCTTTCAGATTCTCTAAATCCTTTATCATTTCCCGAATTAGAAGTAATAAAAACAAGAAAACGGCATGTGACCAAATTACCATAAAATGGCTCATGTGATCCTCAATTTCTTCGAACGAAATCTTGTTGTAGAAATACAACAGAATGGCAAAGAAAGGCAAAACAGCTAAAAATGCAGCAGTCAAATTACCAACAATAGGATATTTTTTTATTTTGTGCGAGTAAAACCAAATTAGAAATATATAAGCCGAAAAGAATAAAAAAGCGCGCCACGAAACAATTAAAGCCATTAAGGCAGCGATAAAATTAAGCGTAAAATAAACCGAAAGTTTCGTTTTCTGGCTTACCAGTCTGTCCAGCATAGATTTGTTAGGTCTGTTGATTAAATCTTTTTGGCTGTCGTAGAAATTATTAATGATATATCCGGAAGCAATCGTAATGGCCGAGGCAAAAACGATTAAAAATAAGTTGAAGTCAAGTAAAATATCAAGTGCTCTTTTTTCCGGAGCCAATATAAAAATCGCAGATAAATATTGTGCTAAAACAATAATAGGAATATTATAGCCTCTCACTACTGAGAACAAACTAACAATTTTCATTACTAAAAGTTTGTGCTGTCTGCTTAACATTTTTTAGAGTTAGTTTGGGGTTTAATTTGAGGTTTGTTTTGAAACTGGTTTTTGAGGCAACTCTTAAAGTTTATCTTTTAGTAATGCTGCAGAACCGAGGCCTAATTTTCTAATGCAAGCTAAGGCTTCTTTTTGAGAAATTCCAACTTCTGTGATGTCTTTTTTTTCTACAAAGCATACAGAACCACTCCATGGGCTTGGTGCATCGGGAACAAAGACGGCAAAGTTGTTTTCGTTTATTTGCTCGATTAAAAAGGCAAATTGTAAACCCGCATCTGTAGGAACGAGTATAACTTTTAAATTTTCGTTAGATTCAAAACCCATCATGCTTTCATTTATACCTTTCATAAATGAATATCCGGGAACGAAGCTTAAAATTCCGTTTTCAAGTCTTTGAATCAATCTTTTTGCATAAGCTGTTCTGGCAATTAAGCCGGCAGTAATACAAATAACAAATATGATCAGGATTGCTGCAATCTCCTCAATTGCCAATCCTAAAAATTTCACTTTCGGGAAATGACTTATTATTGGAAGCGTAATTTTTTGAATGATATGATATCCTTTTTCCAGAATAATCAATAACAAAACAAGTGGTGCTAAAAATAGAATTCCGCCTAAAAAAGTTGCTTTGATAATCTTTAAAATACTCTTCATATTAAATAACTTTTAGGGTGATGATTTCTAGGAAGCGTATTCAATAAGCCAGTTTTTTTAAAGAAGTTTAAATTTAGAATTGGTAGACAACTTCTAATTTATAATCTTTTAAAGAAACTTTTGCACGCTCTAAATCCTCAGTAAATCCAAGAATATAACCACCTCCGCCAGAACCACAAAGTTTTAAATAATAATCATTTGTGTCGATTCCGTTTTGCCAGATTCCGTGAAATTGTTCCGGGATCATGGGCTTAAAGTTGTTTAAAACGACTTTTGACAGCTTTTTAGTATTCGTAAACAACGATTTCATGTCGCCATGCAAAAAATTCTCCACACAAGCATCCGTATATTTTACGAATTGGTTTTTAAGCATCGTACGGAAACCTTTGTCTTTTAGGTTTTCCATAAAAATGTTTACCATTGGAGCAGTTTCTCCTACGATTCCTGAATCTAATAAAAAGACAGCGCCTTTTCCGTCAAAACTTTGAGTAGGAATACCGGTTGCTTCAATATTATCTTTAGAATTAATTAAAATGGGAATGCTTAAATAACTGTTTAAAGGGTCTAAACCAGAACTTTTTCCGTGGAAAAAACTCTCCATTTGAGCAAAAATATTTTTTAGCTGTAATAGTTTTTCGCGGGTTAAATTCTCTAAAACTGTTATTTTGTTTGTAGCATATTTGTCGTAAATAGCAGCTACAAGGGCGCCACTACTACCAACTCCATATCCTTGTGGAATACTTGAGTCGAAATACATTCCGGTTTCAACATCATTTTTTAAAGTTAACAAATCAAAAGTAACCAAATCAGGCTGCTCATTTTGTAAAGCTTCTAAATAGGTAGTGTAACGTCTTAAACTTGCATTTGATGCGATTGCTTCTGCCGAAGGTTCTTCGGATTTCTTCAAAGCACCGTTGTAAAAATTATAAGGAATAGAAAGTCCTTTAGAGTCGCGGATGATTCCGTATTCTCCAAAGAGTAATATTTTTGAGTAAAATAATGGTCCTTTCATGTTTATTTAATGTCTTTCTTTATTTTATTTGGTGTAGAAGATTTTTTATTTAATCCCTTCTCAAGAATCTCTCTAACTTTTCTTATGATTATAGGATTGTTACATTCCATAATCAATTTCATTACTTTGATTTTTTCTGCTTTGATGCCCATCAATCAAAAATTTAATTAAAGATACGGAAAATTATGATGCAATTGCACCGTCTCCAATTTGGTCGCAAATGTACTGACGATTCTGACAAAATACAACTAATTCGTCCTGAATAAATTGTAATATTTTCTCGCTAACGTTTTCGGGATAAAGTACATGTACATTTGCACCGGCATCAAGTGTAAAACAAACCGGAATTTGTGTTTCATTTCTGAATTTCCAAATCGCATTGATGATCTGCAATGTGTTTGGTTTCATTAAAATAAAATACGGCATAGAGGTCATCATCATGGCATGCAAAGTCAAGGCTTCGCTTTCGACCACTTTAATGAATTCATCCAAATTTCCACTTTCAAAAATGGTAATTAACTGATCGAGGTTTTCATGAGCCTGGGCAAAACGTCTTTCGGCATAAGGATGATTGTGCATTAAATCATGTCCAACAGTACTGGATACTTGTTTTTCGCCTTTATCAACCAATAAAATAGTATCCTGATAATTTTTGAAGTTCTCATGAATCGTATATGGGAATTCAACCCCAAATAAATCTGAACTACCTTCAATATTTTTCTGATCTCCCCAAACCACTACATTTCCTTTTACGCTTCGGCAGGCACTTCCGGAACCTAAACGGGCTAAAAATGATGCTTTCTGATAGAAATATTCATTTGTCATTTCAGGATTTAAAACTTTTTCCAAACTCATGAAATTCATTGCCAAAGCTGCCATTCCTGATGCCGAAGAAGCAATTCCGGAACTGTGCGGAAACGTATTTTGGGTGTCAATAGTAAAATGATAGTCTTTCAAAAATGGCAAATAGATTTCAATTCGTTCTAAAAACTTCCGGATTTTAGGCTTAAAATCTTCTTTTGGTTTTCCTTCAAAAAGCAAATCAAAAGAAAAAATATCTTTGGTCTCATTCAGAGGTGCCGAAGTGTATCGCTTCGAAAAACCTAACTTAGTAATTGTCTTGCAATTGTTTAAAGTAAAACTCACCGATGGATTTGCCGGAATTTGATTGTCTTTTTTTCCCCAATATTTCACTAAGGCAATATTGCTGGGAGCACTCCATTCAAAATTTCCGTTTTCGATGGTCGAAGTATATTTTTTAGGAATAAAATCAGTTGCTGTAAACATGAATTATAAATTTTGGCAAAGATAGCTTTTTCACCCTATAAGTTATATAAGAAATTATAAGCTTCGTTTACTAAATGAACTTAGATCACTTGTATGGTTTCACTTTCTTTTTGACTATTTTTGAATTCAAAATTTGATAAAATGAACAAGATAACTAAGATTATAATAGCTTTAATCGTTTGTTTGGCAGTAGGATATTCTGCCAGTACTGTAACAAGACCTAGTGTTGAAACCTGGTATCCGACTCTTATAAAACCAGCTTTTAATCCGCCTAATTGGATTTTTATGCCGGTTTGGACCATACTTTATATTTTCATGGCAGTTGCAGCAGGATTAGTTTGGGATAAAATAAAAGGACAGAATGAAGAGGTCAAAAAAGCTTTGGGTTTCTTTTTGATTCAATTGACTTTAAACGCCATCTGGTCGTATTTATTCTTTGGATTAAAAAATCCTTTATTGGCCCTGATAGAAATTGTGCTTTTATGGTTATTCATTTATGAAACTTATTTGAAATTTATAAAAATCAATAAAATTGCAGGTTATTTATTAGTTCCTTATATGGCATGGGTGGCTTTTGCAGGTGTTTTGAATGCGAGTATCTGGTGGTTGAATAAATAAAGTTTCAATCAGTCAGATACTCTTGTTATCCTTTTGGCTATTCTTTCGCTGGTATTTTTTATTTTATTACTTGTGTTTTTCATAAAAGTGGAGAAAATTGAAGAAAACTATTTCAGTTTCTTAAACATCTCGTTTTTAGCGTACAAAAAATCCATTGTACTTAATACATTATTGTTTTCAAAAAGGTTTTTAGATCTTGGATCAGCATCGCAGAAATCCAGAAAAAGTTCAACTTCTTCAGGAGGCAATTTTAAATCCCTGGTGAAAAAAGTGGAAGGAATTGATGCAGCTACAAGTTTTCTAAAAACAGTTTCCTCCGTTTTCTTTTTAAGTTCTTCTTTCTTATCATTTTTAAACAGATTAAAAACTCCTTTTCCCATTCGGCCGAAGTCCATACCATTTGGAATAGTTCCGTCATAAACTCCAGTATATTTTTGCAAAGATCCGGCATCTTTTGCAAACTTTGTAGCGTCCATATCTTGTTGGGAAATTTTAAATGGTGTGAGTTTCATGTTGGTGATTACGACCTCATTTAATTCTTCAGCTTTGATAACCATATTGACGGTAATATTGCTTTTATCAATATTTTCCCTAGATATTTTTAATCTTGTAAAATAGTAATCCTGAGCAAAAAACAACAAGCTGTCTTTCTCTCTGACCAAAATAGAAAAATCTCCCATATAATCTGTTGTTGTGCTGGTTTTAGCGGTTTTATTTATAACTTCTACTTTTTTAAGCGGGTAGTTATTAGACAAGACTTTTCCGTGAAGTAACTTTTCTGTTTGAGAAATAGAAAACTGGTAGGTTAACAAAGATATTGTAGTAAGTAATTTTACTTTCATTTATTGGTGTTTAGCTGAGCGTAAAATTATTAGAATTGTCTTAATGAAAACTTATCGAATCTGTAAAATCTTGTTAATTCGAAGATTAGAATTTTGTTATGAATTTTTCTAATTCTCCATTATTAAATAAGACAGGACCATGTCCAAAGCAAAGTATTTTAGGTTTTAGCAAAGCCAGTTTTTTAATTGATTTTCGGTTTAATTCCTGATTGGTTGTAAATAACTGAGGTGGTTCATGTAAACCGACACTGGTCGTTAATAAATTCATGTTTGTCATCACATCTCCAACGATAAGGGTGCCGTCTTTTTCCCTGAAAAAGGATAAATGACCATGAGAATGTCCGGGAGTTTCGATAACAGTAAACCCTGCAATATGATCTCCTTCTTTTAATGTATGCGATACAGGATGTCCTTTTCCGGCCCAGCATTTCTTTTGGAATTTTGAAATCAAATGATTGGGATTTGGATACCCAAAAATCACATTTCCGTTTTCTGCCGTTTCCTTTTCCAGTGCACTGCACCAAAGCGGAATCTGTAAAGTATCACAAATAGTTTTACTGCTTCCCTGATGGTCTGCATGCGCATGAGTCAACACGTGTTTTGTGATAGTCTTATTCTGTATGGAATTTAGAATTATGTTGCCTGAACTTCTAATTCCGGCGTCAATAAGGATATCTTCGACTACATAACAATTAATGGCATTTCGGGGAAATAGAGGAATTTGGTAAACATCCGGAGCTATATTCTTCATCTTTTTTAAATTTTATATTTGCAAAGATTTAAAATCAGTCCCTAAAGCTACTTGATAAATGTTAAGAAATGCTTTGACGAATCCGGCTTAATGATTCCGGAGTAATTCCTAAGAATGAAGCGATATAGATTAAAGGTGTTCGCTGTATTATTTTGGCTGGAGCCGATGCCAAAAAAGTAAGATATTTTTCTTTGGCAGGGATCATTTGAAGTTTTAATACGCGATCTGCCATACAAAGATAATTTTGCTCAGCAAGAATTCTTCCAACTCGTTCCCAATTTGGGATTTCAGTATATAAAGACTGCATTTTTTCGTATCGGATAGCAAGTACTTGACAGTCTTCAATACATTGTATATTTTCAAAAGAAGAAGATTGATTTATAAAGCTGGAATAGGAAGCAATAAAACCTTCATCGCAGCTTAAATAAGTCGTAATTTCTTTGCCGTCTTTTAAATAATAAACCCGTGCTAAACCTTCAACAATAAAAAAGATTTTATTACTGGTTTTTCCCATTGAAGAAAGAAATTCTTTAGCCGTAAACTTTTCTTCTTCAAAACAAGCGTCGATTTTTTCGATTTCATTTTCAGAAAACGACGCGATAGATAGTATTTGTTTTTTTAAGGAAGGATGCATGATTTACAAGAGGTCAATTAACTCCGAAGGATTGTTTACGACTATTTTTGCGCCACTTGCTTTCAATTCTTCTTCGGTTCGGTAACCCCACGAAACCCCAACCGGAAACATACTGGCGTTTGTTGCCGTTTGCATATCAATATCGGAGTCGCCTACGAAAATGATCTCTTCGGTGTTCAGGTTCCAGTTTTTACTTATTTCTATTGCTTCAAACGGATTTGGTTTTTTAAGCAATTCTGTGCTCAGGCCAACAGCAGTATCAAAATAATCAGGAAATATTTCTGCGGCTATTTTTTTAGTAAGTTCGTCGGCCTTATTTGAAAAAACAGCCAATTTGATGTTTTTTGAGGACAACGTCTTCAATAATTCCAGAATACCTTCATAAGGTTTTGTTTTAAGTGTACAGACTTTACGATATTCGTCAACCATACATTCAAAACAGGTTTCAATTTGATCATCCGTATTGTTTGATGCAGGCAAAGCTTTGCTTACCAAATTTCGTAAACCGCTTCCAATAAAATATTGATAGGTATCGTAAGTATGAGTGGGGTAATTTAGACCTGTAAGCACTGTATTCATCGCATCTGAGATATCTTCTAATGAATTGACTAACGTTCCGTCTAAGTCAAAAATAATTCCTTTAAATTTCATTGTATTATATATTATGAGCTAAAATAAAACCGCTTGTCCAGGCATTCTGAAAATTAAAACCTCCTGTAATAGCATCGATATTGACGATTTCACCGGCAAAATAAAGATTTTGATGCAGTTTGCTTTCCATGGTTTTAAAGTTGATTTCTTTTAAATCGATTCCGCCTGCAGTTACAAATTCTTCTTTGAAAGTACTTTTTCCGTTTACTTTAAATTCGGCTTTTGTGAGTTGAGAAGCTAAGGTCTGCAATTGGATTTTAGATAAATCGGCCCATTTTGTTTCTGTTTCAATTGCCGATGCTAAAACTAAACTTTCCCATAAACGATTTGGGAAATCGAAAGGGGATTTTTTCGAAACGGCTTTTTTGGCATGTTCCTGTTTTAAGTCTTTCAGGATTTTTTCAGCATCTTCACTATCAATGTCGTTTAACCAATTGACATAAATAGTAAACTGATAGTTTTTATCGAATAAAATCCGCGCTCCCCAGGCCGAAAGCTTTAAAATAGCCGGACCACTCATTCCCCAATGTGTGATTAATAAAGGCCCGGTCGATTCGAGCTTAGTATCTTTGACGTTTACGGTAACTTGTGCGGCAACGCCTGGCAATTCTTTTATACGGGAATCCTTAATGTTGAACGTAAATAGGGAAGGAACAGGGCTTACAATCGCGTGTCCTTGTGTTTGCAGCATTTCCCATATTTTAGGATTGCTTCCTGTGGCCAAAACTAATTTTCCGGTAGCGTAATTTTCATCCTGAGTATCAATTTTCCAATGATTTTCGGCTTTAAAAATGGATTGTACACTTTGTCCGGTTAATACTTTAATACCTAATTTTCCGGTTGCTTCGAGGAAACAATCGATTATAGTTTGCGAAGAATTTGAGACCGGAAACATTCGGCCATCATCTTCGATTTTTAATTCGACACCATGTTTTTCAAACCATTCAATGGTATCTCCTGAACAAAACTGATGAAAAGGTCCACGAAGTTCTTTTTCACCTCTTGGATAAAATTTCACTAATTCATTTGGTTCAAAACAAGCGTGCGTTACATTACATCTTCCTCCACCGGAAACGCGTACTTTAGAAAGCACTTCTTTTCCTCGTTCTAAAATGGCAATTTTAAGTTTCGGATTTTTCTCTGCAATGTTAATTGCCGTAAAAAAACCTGCGGCGCCTCCGCCAACAATAATTATGTCGAAATTTTTGATCATATTTTATTTTTTTGCACAACCCGAGCGATAATAAACAGGCAAAGCAATTAAACGAATTGGCACGAATTTTTTTATTTGCCAAAGATTAAAATCATTCACACATATTTTTAAAAAAAACCTTTTAATCTGTGTGCTGCTTTTACTTTATATTTTGTCGGGAAAATCACTGATGATTCCGTCTACTTTGTAGCTTTTTATTTTTTGAATGTCTTCTTCTTCGTCTACTGTCCAGGGAAAAACAAGAAAGCCTTGTTTTTGTATTTGTTGTACGTTTTTAGCATTCAGTAACTGATAATCAGGGTTAATGGCGCGTGCTTTTATCAATTCGGCGAAAGCCAAAGCTTTATCCAGATCTTCTTCTGTTAAAACTCCAATGGGAATTTTTGAATTTAAATTTGATGTTTCCTGCAGCAGGTCCCAATCGAAGCTTGAAACGATGAAATGTTCGTAATTCCAGTTTTTTTCTGAAATGTATGCCTCAATTAAAGCGACAACTTTACTGGCAGTTCCTAAACCTTTTAGTTCGATATTGATGAGACATTTTTTATTGACCAAATCAAAAACCTCATTTAAAGTTGGTATTTGATATTTTCCATCAATCAGAAAGGTCTTTAACTGAGATAAAGAAAAAGTACTTACAAGACCTTTTCCATTTGTTGTTCTGTCGATAGTTTCGTCGTGAATTACTATAATATGTCCGTCAGAACTAAGGTGTACGTCTAGTTCTATCCCGTCGGCATTTAAGTCTAACGCTTTTTGGAATGACTTTAGCGTATTCTCAGGTTCGTATCCCTTTGCACCGCGATGCGCTATTTTTAGCATGTCTTGAGAGTTTAACCGCAAAGGTCGCAAAGTTTTACGCAAAGGTCGCAAAGTTTTTTAAAATCTTTGCGAACCTTGCGATTTTGCCTTGCGATCTTTGCGGTTAAACTTTAGATTTTTTCCAATAAAACAAGTCCGAATTCAGAATCTATGATTGCTTTTCCGTCCTGAACTTCTGTTTCTTCACCAGAAAAAGCATCTCTTAATTTAACACCATCTTGAAAAACAGATGCTACTGGAAGTTCTTTTAAACCAACTCCAAGATCTAAACCGATTATAACTTTATCAGTATAATTTGCATTCGTATAACTTCTGGAAAAAATATACGGTTTTTCAGCAATCATGTTATGAATTCCTGCACCAACTGCCGGATGATTTCTACGAAACTGACCGAGTTTTTGCCAATGCCAGAGTATTTTTTGAGTTTCGGGATTGTTTTGAATAGCATCCCAGTTCATGAAAGATCGTAAAGTAGCATCGCCTTCTGTTCCTTCAATGACCAGAGAACGACCGGATTCATCACCATAATAAACCTGTGAGATTCCGGGAGAAAGCAATAATTTGGTTCCGGATTCGAAAGTTCTGTTTCGATGCGCATCAAAAGGATCAGGATCATCGTGCGACGATACATAATTAAGAACGCTATACCCTTTTAATTCATTTTGGAGTTTCGTCGAATATTTCGAAAAGATAACTTCATAATCATTTTGAGCATCTCGTTTAAACTCAAAATTGATCATGCTGTTAAAACCATGCTGAAAATAATTTACTTTTCGGTCTCCAAAATCATAATCTTGTCCACCGCTTATTTCGTAACCATACACTTCAGCAATGCTGTAAAATGGATTTTGGTCCAGGACTTGTAAAGGATGGTGTTTTTTCCAGGTTTCAAAAGCGTAATCACATTCTTTTTTAAAATCGACCCAGACAATTTCTTCGGTATGTTTTACGGTATCGCATCTGTAACCGTCAACTCCGAATTCTCTAATATAATCCGTTAACCATTTTATGATGTAATATTTTGGAGTTCTGGGATAACCCGTTCTTTTGAAGAATTCATTTAAAGAAGAGGTTTCTTTTTCATAACGGCCTTCGTTTTTCCATTTTTCGATTAAAAAAAGAGGTAATTCTACTTCTTTAGTGCTTTCTGTTTTTACATCAGGAAGATTTTCTACCAATGTACACATGGTAGTGTTCTCAAATGATTTATAATCGCAGACAACTCCTGTTCTTACCCAGTCTTCCGGCCAGATAGGATCTTCGGGAGTTACAGGTCCGGTATGATTGATAACGCCGTCAAGCATAATCCGGATGCCTTTTGCATGTGCTTTTTTGACCAGATTGGCTAGCTCTTCTTTGGTGCCGAAGTTTGGATCTAAAGCGGTCCAGTCTCTTGCCCAATAGCCGTGAAATCCGTAGCTAAAACCGGTTCCTTCATCAACACCATCGTGAATTTGTTCTACAATTGGCGTAAGCCAGATAACGTTTATTCCTAATTGATCAAAATAGCCGTCGTCGATTTTTTTGATAATACCGATGAGGTCTCCTCCTTCAAAACCACGTAATTTTCCGGGAGTTTTGGTTCGGTTAAAATTGAAGTCATTAGAGGTATCTCCGTTATAAAAACGATCGGTAAGTAAAAAGTAAACATTTGCTCCTTCCCAAACGAAAGGTGTTTTCGAAGTATTGTCGTTATTCATTGAAATGATTATGAATCTTAAAGATAAAGAAAGAAAAGCGTATAAAAAAAAACACCACGAATTCACTAATTATTTTTTATTCGTCTAAACAGTAGTATTGTCCCTACGGGACAATGGAAAGACTTGTAATTATATTTTTTACCAATATATAATCTCTACGAGATATACACCTTTAGGAGTTAAATGTTGGTAGAAAAATAGAATAGTCAGATAATATGTCCCGCAGAGACTATACGTTTTAATTAAAAAAATTCCGCCACGAATTCACGTATTATTATTAATAAATTTAGTGAATTTGTGGCGGAAATAATAATAGCCACAGATTACAAGATTAACACCCATTTTAAAAAAATCATTTTAATCTTGTAATCTGTGGCTAAAAATCTTTCGCGATTAGCTTATTCTAATTCTAAAACAATAGCCGATTTTGGGTCTAAAGTAATTTCAGTAGCTAAATCGAATGTTTTTCCGGTTAGAACATCTTTCCCTGATTTAAAGTTTTTGATGTTTTCTTTAAAGCGATTTGTTTTGATAGTTTGCGCTGTAGGATTATTATTGAAAACGACCATTACCGTTTTGGCATCTGTATATCTAAAATAAACATACGTATTGTTTTCCGGAATATAATGTGTCATTTTTCCGAAATGAACTGCTTCATTCGATTTTCTCCAATTGAATAATTTCGAAGTAAAATCGAAATATTTAGCTTGTTCAGGTGTTCTTCCTGCTGCGGTAAGAGCATTGTTTGTATCACCAGCCCATCCTCCGGGGAAATCTTGTCTAATATCAGCATCGCCTTTGCTTTTGTCACCGCCCATTCCAATTTCTGAACCGTAATATACTTGTGGGATTCCACGAACGGTTGCCAATAAAGTCATTACCAATTTGTATTTCGTGAAATCATATTTATAAGTATGATTGATACGATCGGTATCATGATTTTCAGCAAAAACAAGAATATTGTTTGGGTTTGGATACAAATAATCTAAAGTAAAATTGTTGTAGAATTTAATCATTCCGTTATCCCAGGTTGCTTGATCTTCGTTGAAAGCTGAGCCAATCTGATCTTGTAAAGTAAAATCCATTACACTTGGTAAATTCGAATTGTAGTTTTCGATTGCCCCAATTTTACTGTCTTTTTGCCAAAACGATAAATTGGCCTGATTGTGCATCCAGATTTCACCTACAATATTAAAGTTTGGATACTCATTTGTAATTGATTTTGCCCAATTTGCCATTGCAGCAGGATCAGAATAATTATACGTGTCTACTCTAAATCCGTCAAGATTGGCGAATTCAATCCACCAGATGGCATTTTGAGTTAAGTATTTTGCTACCAACGGATTTCTTAAATTCAAATCCGGCATAGAAGGTACGAACCAGCCATCAATACAAATTTCCTGATCTAGTTTTGAAGCATGAATATCGGTGATTACTTCACGTCTGTGATGTGTTTGTGTAAAGTTTTCGAATTGGTTGAACCAGGTTTTGGTGGGGATATCTTTCATCATCCAGTGTGTAATTCCCCAGTGATTCGTTACATAATCCATAACCAGTTTCATGTTTTTTTTGTGCATTTCTGCAGATAGGCGTGCGTAATCGTCGTTTGTTCCGTAACGCGGATCAATTTTGTAAACATCAGATTGTCCGTAAGTATGGTAAGAATGCTGTTTGTCGTTGTCTTCGCATAAAGGAGTGCTCCATATAGTTGTGGCACCCAAAGATGAAATGTAATCCAGATTTTTGATAATGCCTTCAATATCGCCACCATGACGTCCGCTTGGATCCTGACGATTTCCTTTTTCAGTTAAATTGGCATCGCTGTCATTTTTAGTATTTCCGTTTGCAAAACGATCCGGCATGATTAAATACATCATATCTGATGCGTCGTAGCTTTTTCTGTCTGCTGAATTTGCTCTTCTTTCTTTAAGCGAATATTTCTGCGTAAAAGCGACTTTATTTTTGTTTTTGAAAGAGAAAACCAATTCAGAAGCTTTAAGATTTTGCGTATCGATGGTTACGAAAAGGTAGTTTGGATTTTCTGTTTTTTCTACATTTTTAATCACCACATTATTGGAGACGGAAGCTTCGAATTGGGCAATGTTTTTTCCGTAGAACATAATTTGTAGTTCCGGATTTTTCATTCCTGCGTACCAGAATGGTGGTTCTGTTTTCTGGATTTGCGCTTTCGCGGAAGCAGAAAACAACAAAGCAAGAAGGATTGTTTGTATTGAAAAGAAATGTGTTGTGAAAAGTAATATTTTTGAATTTTTCATAATAACTTTTAAATATTAGTTAAGGCTGTTTTAGTCACAAGGAATCCCAAATAAATCTAAGCCGTTGACCCAGAATTTTTTTATAGGCTTGCCCTTTTTTACGATATATATTGTTCTGCCCGGAAATTTACATTTGCTTTTGTCGGGATCTCTACCCCACATAAAATCATCACTGTAGGTAAAATAAACATCTCCAATATTGGCAAATACCTTTGTTTTGATATCGTCTTTGTAATCATACTTTTTGCTTTCCTCTTCCTCGAAATCACGTATCTTTTTCTGGATGTCAAAATAGTTTTTCTGATAGTTTATCTTTAACGGTTGTTTGGAACATAAAACAGGTATTCCGTTTTTAGCGGTGTCAAAATTTTCAATTGGAAAAGCAAAAAAATTCGTGCGGCATTCATCAAGTCCGAAAACAACTTCGTTTACGGGCATTTTCGAAAAGCCCTTTGTGCCATAGACGTAATAACTCTTCTCGATGATTTTTTTTACTTCACGCTCTACTTTTTTATTTTTAATTAATTTGTAGCTTCCTAAAGAGTCGTAATATTCATAATTTTTGACTTTCGTACTGTCTCCGTATAAAACATTATATAAAGAATCTTTGGCATTTATCTGATTAAAAATTCTATCAAACTCAGCTCCGTTATAGGTATTTTCATCATCCAGATTCACTACGATTGCAGTAGTTGTTTTTGATAAATTGTAAACACAATACAGGGCTTTGTCGATGTCAGTTTTTTCTAAAGTATCTGATTTTTTATTTTCTTGATTTGGTTTAAGGATTGTTTCGTTTTTCTGATTGCAGGAAAGTAGTAAAAGGCTTAAAAATAAACTGATAATGTTTCTCATTTTGTCTTAATTTAATTAGCGCAATTTTGATTTCCTTAACCGTTTTGGAAATTTTGCAATCCAAATGTAGCAATCTTAAAAAAAAGACAAGTAATCCATCCAGGGGAAAATTACTTGTCTTCTTAAAAAATTATTTAGTTTCAATAATGCTTATGGCATAACCTCCGCCCGGAGCAGATAACTGCGATAATTTTGATTTGTTTGTGACAGCAATTTTTTTGATGGTATAAGCTTGCGGATTTGTTTTGTAATGGGCATCTTTTGCATCGGCATAAATGGTTGCGGTGTATTTTTTACCTTTTTCAAGGAAACTGAAATCGATGTTTGATGTACGTGCCGTTTCTCCATTTACGTTTCCAACAAACCAGTTGTTTGTTCCTTTAGCTTTACGGGCAACAGTAATAAAATCTCCTGGTTCAGCCTCAATATATTTGCTTTCAGACCAGTCTACCGCTACATCTTTGATGAATTGGAATGCATCCGGGAAACGGTTATAATTTTCCGGAGTATCAGCTGCCATTTGCAAAGGGCTGTACATCGTAACGTATAATGCCAATTGGTTTGCAATCGTACTGTTTACATGCGATGTATTATCAGGATTCATTTTGCTGATATCCATTTCGAAGATTCCCGGAGTGTAATCCATTGGACCTCCAATTAAACGTGTAAAGGGTAAAACCGTTACGTGATTTGGTTTAGAACCTCCAAAAGCCTGATATTCTGTTCCTCTTGCGGCTTCGTTTCCAATTAAGTTCGGGTATGTTCTGCAAATTCCTGTTGGACGAACGGCTTCGTGAGCGTTCACCATAATTTTGTAATCGGCTGCTTTTTCAATAGCATATTGATAATGGTTTACAATCCATTGATCGTAATGGTTTTCACCGCGAGGTAAAATATCTCCAACATATCCGCTTTTTACAGCATCATATCCGTTGTCTTTCATGAATTGGTATGCTTTATCCATGTGGCGCTCGTAGTTACGAACAGAACCTGAGGTTTCATGGTGCATGATGATTTTGATTCCTTTTGACTTTGCATATTCGTGCAAACCTTTTACATCAAAATCCGGGTAAGGCGTTACGAAATCAAAAACGTAATCTTTTGAGTGACCAAACCAGTCTTCCCAACCCTCGTTCCAGCCTTCAACCAGAACGGCGTCGAAACCATTTGCAGCAGCAAAATCAATGTATTTCTTTACATTAGCATTGTTTGCTCCGTGTGTTCCGCTTGGTTTTGCTTTTGAATAATCAGAAACTCCCAATTGTACCGTTGGGAAATCGTTTGTGTAAGACCATGAACTTTTTCCGGTAATCATTTCCCACCAGACCCCCACATATTTTACCGGTTTAATCCAGGAAGTATCGTCAATTTTTGATGGGTCGTTTAAGTTTAAAGTCATTTTTGAAGCTAAGATTTCTCTAGCATCATCGCTTGCCATAATCGTTCTCCATGGAGAGTGGCTTGGCGCTTGCATATAACCCTTGTCCCCTTTTGCATCCGGCGTTAACCAGGATTCGAAAATCATATTTTTATCATCTAAATTCAGGTGCATACAAGAATAGTTGATCAAAGCTGCTTCGTGCAGGTTGATGTACAAACCATCATTTGTTTTTAACATCAAAGAAGTCTGAACGCCTGTTGGAGAAAAGTTTTTTTGCGAAACATTAGCGGTATATGCTTTTTCAGATAATCCTCGTATTTCAGATAATTTCGATTTGGTATAATCGTATTCCTGAGTATCATAGTCCCCCGGAATCCAAAAAGCCGTGTGGTCGCCCGCCATGGCAAATTGAGATCTTTCTTCTTTGATTACGAAATAAGTAAGGTTCTTTTGTGCCGGAAATTCATATCTGAACCCTAAACCGTCATCAAACAAACGAAAACGAATTACGATTTGTCTGTCGGTTCCTTTTTGATTTAAAGTAACAGCCAATTCATTATAATGATTTCTAATTTGATTTACTTCTCCCCAAACTGGTTTCCATGTCTCATCAAAAGTGGAAGTTTTTGTATCTACAACAGTAAAATCGTTCAATAAAGATTTTTTATCATCTTTAAGTTCAAGACCTAATTTACTGGTTTTGATTACCTCTTTGTTTTTGTATTTTAAATTGTAAGTTGGAGTTCCGTCATTTTGCAGAGAAAATTCCATTACGAACTTGCCTTCGGGTGACTTTAATTGTTGCGCTTTTGCAATCGAGCTAAAAGCAAACAAGATTAAACTTGCGAAAAATAAGTTTTTCATGTTTTTTAGTTTTTAGAGTATTGTAATTTAATTTATTTGTACAAATTTACTTGCAATAACTGGCTTCCCATTCACTACAATTGTTAAATCCTGATCGCCATCTACAGTAAAAGTGGTTTCATGATGATTTACAGACACTTTCAGGATTTGATTTCTAAAGTTTATTTTAAAAGAATATCCTTTCCATTCTTTTGGAATTTTTGGAGAAAAGTGCAATTGATCCTTTTTAACACGCATTCCGCCAAAACCTTCTACGATGCTCATCCATGTTCCTGCCATTGATGTGATGTGACAACCTTCCTCAACTTCTTTGTTGTAATCATCTAAATCTAAACGGGATGTTCTTAAATAAAAGGTATATGCCATATCCATTTTATCTAAATGAGCTGCCTGAATAGAGTGTACGCAAGGCGAAAGCGAACTTTCATGAACGGTAAAGGATTCATAAAATTCGAAGTTTCGTTTTAGTTCTTCTTTGGAGAAATGATCTTCGAAGAAATAGAAGCACTGTAAAACGTCGGCTTGTTTGATATAAGGCGAACGTAAAACACGATCCCATGACCATTTCTGGTTGATTGGGCGTTGTGATTTATCAAGATCTTTTACCGGAATTAAATCTTTGTCTAAGAAACCATCTTGTTGCAGGTAAATGCCCAATTCCTTTGAAGTCGGGAAATACATATCGTCTGCTACTTTTTTCCATGCCTGAATTTCTGTAGCGGATAGATTTACTTTTTCTAAGATTCGTTGGTGATCTGCAGGATATTCTGCTGCCACCTTAGTAATTTGTTCCGAAGCAAAATCAATACACCATTTTGCTATATAATTGGTATAAAAATTATTGTTGATGTTGTTCTCGTATTCGTTTGGACCTGTAACTCCCAGAATCACATATTGATTTTTCTCTTTTGAGAAAGAAGCTCTTTGATGCCAGAAACGTGCTATACCAATTAAAACTTCAAGACCTTTTTCAGGAATATAGGAGTAATCTCCGGTGAAACGGTAATAGTTGAAAATGGCAAAAGCAATTGCTCCGTTTCTGTGGATTTCTTCGTGTGTGATTTCCCATTCGTTGTGACATTCTTCACCATTCATGGTCACCATTGGGTACAATGCTGCTCCGTTTTTGAATCCTAAATTATCTTGGGCATTTTCAATTGCTTTATCTAATTGATTGTAACGATACGTCAATAGGTTTCGGGCAACCTGTTGATCTTTTGTCGCCATATAAAACGGAATACAATACGCCTCAGTGTCCCAATAAGTAGATCCGCCGTATTTTTCTCCGGTGAACCCTTTTGGTCCAATGTTTAAACGACTGTCTTTTCCTAAATAGGTTTGATTTAACTGGAAGATGTTGAAACGAATTCCTTGTTGTGCTTTTACGTCGCCATCAATCGTAATATCTGACATTTCCCAGATTTTAGCCCAGGCATCAATTTGATTTTGAAGCAAAGCATCGTATCCTGAATTTACGGCCGATTTGATCACTTTTTCGGCTGCAGCCAAAGTATTTTCGTGGTTTAAAGAAACCGTATACCCACCAATTTTCTGAATCGCTGAGGTTTGTCCTTTTGCAATAATAGTTCCATAGGTATATTGAACTTTATCTGTAGTTGAATCGATTGTCGATGGTGAAATATGAATATCTTCATCATTTGCCAGAATCGTATTGTGCATAAACGTCGTAACCCTAAAATGTGTTTTGAAAGTTTGTGCCGTTACAAATGCTTCGTTTGTACCCTTTTTAACTTCAAGAGGTTCCCAGAATTTCTCTTCCCAGTTGGCATCCTCATTGGTTACTCCTGCATCAACATAAGGCTTGTAGACGATTTTTGCGTCTTTGTTTAAAGGGGTAATTTCAAATTTGATAATTCCCACTTCGTCCAGATCCAAAGAAAGAAAACGACGAACGTTTACGGCAATTTCAGTTCCGTTTTTCAACGTTGCTTCAAAAGAACGGTTGTACCATCCTTCTTTCATATTCAACTCTCTACGGAAGTTTCTAACCTCTGTACAGGTGTTTAAATCAAGATTTTCTTCGTTGATTTCAACATCAATTCCAATCCAGTTCGGCGCGTTTAGTACTTTGGCAAAATATTTAGGATAACCGTTTTTCCACCAGCCCACTTTTGTTTTATCGGGATAATAAATTCCGGCAATGTAACTTCCCTGAAAAGTTTCTGCGGAATAGGTTTCTTCAAAATTGGCGCGCTGTCCCATAGCACCGTTACCGATGCTAAAAAGACTTTCAGACGATTTTACGCTGCCGGTATCAAATCCTTCTTCTATGATGGACCAATTGTCTGGTTTTATATAATCTTGATTCATTTTTTTCTTTAATTAGAGAATTAGATAATGTGCCAATTTGATCATTAGATAATTACTTTTTTGGCTATTTCTAATTGCTGATTGTTTTATTGTTTTGATTGATGATTTGTACTGATTTATTAGTTTGCTTAAATTTGATCATTATTCCTTTTTTAATTATCAAATTGGCACATTATCTAATTGATTAACTTGTCGATAAAACTTTCGTCAATTAAAGTGAAATCTTTAAAAATGTATTGTGCTTCGTGTAAAATTGTTTCCTCACCAATTCCCACACTTGTCATTCCGCCAATGTTTGCGGCCTGAATTCCGGCAACAGAATCTTCGAATACAATAGCATTTTTTGGATCAATATGTAATAATTGAGCCGCTTTTAAGAAAACTTCCGGGTCCGGTTTGGCATTGGTAACGTCGTTTCCGTCAACAATAACATCGAAATACGAAAGGATTCCAGTTTTTTCAAGGATTGGTCTGGCATTTTTACTCGCAGATCCCAAAGCAATTCCCTGATTTTTTTCTTTTAATAGTTGCAGTGTTTTAAAAACTCCCGGAAGAATCTCGCTTTCATCCATATCAACCAGATAAGATAAGTAATCTTCATTTTTTTGAATCAGCCATTTGTCTTTGTCTTCCTGCGAAGCCTGAACATTTCCTAATTCAAGAATGATGTCTAACGAACGTACCCGACTTACGCCTTTAAGTAATTCGTTGTCTTCGTGTGTGAAATTTATATGTAAGGATTGGGCGATTTTTTGCCACGCTAAAAAGTGGTATTTAGCGGTATCGACAATTACGCCGTCAAGGTCGAATATGAATGCTTTCTTGTTCATTATATGAGGAATTCTTCTTTATGATTTTTGAATAGTATCGTCTACATCTTTTACTTTATAGACCAAAAGAGCAGCAATTAAAAAACTGACTCCGCTTGTAATTAAAGCGTAAATAGCATCGCCATTATAAAGGTACTTTACAATTGGACCTCCAATAAGAGCATTTACAATTTGTGGGATAACAACAAAGAAATTAAAGATTCCCATGTAAACCCCCATTTTTTTAGGAGCGATTGATCCGGCAAGAATGGCGTAGGGCATGGCCAGAATACTGGCCCAGGCTACTCCGATTAAAATCATCGGCAAAACAACCCAGTCTTCATTTGGCATAAAATAAATCGAGATTAATCCGATTCCTCCAATGATTAATGAAAGTGCATGTGTTGATTTTCTTCCGATTTTTTTAGCAATGTAGGGCAGAAAAAACAGTGCGATAATAGCAGAAACCAAGTTGTAGACTCCAAACAGAATTCCGACCCAATCCCCGGCATCCTGATATTGCTGGCTTGAAGTATCACTTAAAGGCAAACCGTAAATATGATGCGCAATAGCGGGAGTTGTAAAAACCCACATACCAAATAATCCGAACCAGGAGAAAAATTGTACCCAGCTTAGCTGACGCATTGTTGTAGGCATCTTGGCAAAATCTGTAAAAATATCGGTTAGTTTTGATTTTTCTTCAGAAGGAATATCAATTTGGCTTTGAGGATCTTCAAAATTGGCTAATTCTTCAGGAGAATATTCTTTTGTTGTAAAAAGCGTTACTAAGATTGAACCAATTAAAACAGCCGCTCCAATGATAAAAGAAAGTGTCAGGTTTAGTGGTACGCTTCCCGGAACTGTACTGTTTGAAACATGGAAATATTTGGTTAAAACATAAGGCAAAGCCGAACCAATTACTGCTCCAAAACCAATTAAAGAAGTCTGAATGCTAAATCCAGCTGTACGCTGGTCTGTTCTTAAATTATCACCAACCAAAGCACGAAATGGCTCCATAGCGATGTTGAAAGAAGCATCCATGATCATTAACATTCCGGCTCCAACCCATAAGGCCGGTAAAACGGAGATGAAAATATTAGCCTGAGGCATTAGAATTAATCCTACCGAAGCTAAAATGGCCCCTACCAGAAAAAATGGTTTTCGTCTTCCGAATCTTCCCCAGGTTTTATCGCTGTAATGACCAATAACAGGCTGCACTATTAATCCCATAAGGGGAGCAATAATCCAGAACCATGATAACTCATGTACGTCGGCGCCAAAAATTTGAAGAATTCTGCTGGCATTTGCATTCTGAAGTGCAAATCCCATTTGTATCCCCAAGAAACCGAAACTCATGTTCCAAATTTCCCAGAAACTTAATTTACGCTTTTCCATTATCGTAATTAAAAAATTAATTAGACGATAAGCGCTTTGCTTATCAAAACTTACTGTTTTTTCGAAGTAAAAGTAAAAGCCTTGACGGCCGTAAAAGTATAAATTATTTTTTTAATTCAAATCATAAAAAAACCATAAATAACATTTATGGCTTTAGAATGTGTTGATTTTAAGAAAATTAGTCAGTAGATTCTCTTTTTATAAGATGTGTTTCTATTACTTCTGTAGTGTAATTTTCGTTTTCTTCTTCGTCATCATCGTGTTCTGCTTCGAGTCGTTCGATCAGCATTTTAGCGGCTTTATTTCCCATTTTTTCCCCACTTTGGCTTACGGTTGTAATGCTTGGGGTAGAATATTTAGAAATGATTCCGTCAGTAAAAGCAATTACAGCAAGATCTTCAGGAACTTTAAGTCCCATTTTGTTGGCTGTTTTGATAATGGTCACAGCAAAAAGCTCATTTACGGCAAAAACGGCATCAAAAGCCCTGTCGTGTAAAAGCTGGCTTATTGTAATTTCGCAAGTGTCAACATCTTCAATTTTTATGATTAAATCTTCATTAAACGGTAATCCGTTGTCCAAAAGCGCTTTTTCGTAACCATCAGTTCTTAATTTTCCAACGCTTACATAATCGACAGTGGTTACGAGGGCGATCTTTTTTCGTCCATTATCAATTAAACTCTGAACGGCTTCGTAAGCTGCTGCTTTATCATCAATAATTACTTTATCACATAAAATATCATTAGTTACACGATCAAACATAACAACTGGCATTCCCTGATTGATAACTTCTGTAATGTGATGAAAATCACCTTTATACTGTGTTTCTTTAGAAAGAGACATGATAAAACCATCGATACTTCCGTTGGCCAGCATTTCCATATTAAGGACTTCTTTGTCAAAAGAATCATCAGATAAACAAATCACAACACTGTAGCCATTTTCATTTGCAACCTGTTCGATTCCGTTGATTACGGTAGAGAAAAAATAATGTACAATTTCCGGAATGATAATACCAATACTTTTGGTTTTTCGATTTTTTAAACTAAGGGCAATATTGTTGGGCTTATAGTTATAAAACTTTGCAAAAGCCTGCACTTTTAAACGTGTTTCTTCTCCTATTTCAAGGCTGTTTCTGAGTGATTTAGAGACAGTTGAAATAGACACGTCAAGTTCCTTTGCAATCTGTTTTAGGGTTATTTTTCGTTTCATAGTAGTTATTTGAAAAAAATCTAATTGTTAATAAAGGTATCTGAAATTTTTATAATCAGCAATTTTTGACTTAAAAGATTACAAAAAATAGAAAGTTTTCAACACTACCACGTTTTCGTAAACCAATAAAAATTGTAAGCGGTTGGTCGTGTTAATAAATTCCTAATTTTGAAATTCGAAGTAAAATTAAAAACTTAACTAACAATCAAAAACTCAAACTAATTTAAACAAAAAGTATGAAAACAATTTACAAAAAGTTGTTATTTTTATTCTTACTGTTACCGTTTACTGTACTAGCTCAAAGTACTTTAAAAGGAACAGTTGCTGATCTGGCAACGGGGCAACCAATCCCGGGAGTAAATGTAAATGTACAAGGTGCTCCGGGCGGAACATCGACAGATTTTGACGGTAAATTTCAGTTATCTAATGTAAAAAACGGAGACAAAATTGTTGTTTCATTTATTGGATATAAAACGTCAACTGTAACTTTTAATGGTCAACAAACCTTAAGCGTTTCTTTAGAAGAAGATACAAATCAACTTAAAGAAGTTGTTGTACAGGTAGGTTACGGTACTGTTAAGAAAAAAGATGCTACAGGTTCTGTATCTCAAATTTCGGCTAAAGAATTTAATAAAGGAATTAACGTCACTCCTGAAACTTTAATTAGTGGTCGTATTGCTGGTGTAAATGTTGTTGGAGGAGGAGCTCCAGGAGCAAAAGCTGATATTAGAATTCGTGGAGGATCTTCATTAAGCGCTTCAAATGACCCGTTGATTATCTTAGACGGACTTCCGTTAAGTAACGCTGTACCAAGCGGTGCTACAAGTATTTTATCTACTATTGATCCTAATGATATTGAGTCTTTTACTGTTTTGAAAGATGCTTCGGCAGCTGCAATTTATGGTTCAAGAGCTGCAAATGGTGTAATTGTAATTACAACTAAAAAAGGGACTAAAGGTGGTGTAAAAGTGAACTTTAGCTCACAGGTTGGTGTGAATACAGTAGCCAATACAGTTGATGTTTTAAGCGCAGATCAATTCCGTAATTTAGTAAATACAAAAGGTTCTGCTGCTCAACAAGCCTTAATGGGTAAGGCAAGTACTAACTGGCAGGATGAAATTTTTCATACTGCTTTGACAACCAACAATAATATCTCTGTAAGTGGTGCTTTATTTGATAAATTACCAGTACGTTTATCTGTTGGAAATGTTAATAATCCAGGAATCCTGAGAAACACTTCTTTTGAAAGAACTACGACATCGATATCGTTAAATCCGGTTTTATTTGATAATCACTTAAAAATTGATATTAGCGGAAACTTAGCATTTGGAAAAAATCAATTTCAGGATGAAGATGGTGTAATCGGTAGTGCGATTAGTTTTGATCCAACTCAATCTGTTTATCAGTCAGGTTCTCGTTACGGAGGTTATTTTGAATGGTTAGAACCAACAGGAAATTTACCATTATTACCGGCAAGAAATCCTGTGGCAAGATTGAACCAGGAAGACAAGAGAGCTACCTCTACCAGAAAATGGGGAAATATCAGATTAGATTATAAACTTCATTTCTTTGAAGATTTAAGAGTTGTGGCTGAAGCAGGAATTGATAAATTCGACAGTAGCGGGTACAACAGACAAAGTACACAAAGTGCTTTAGGATATCAGCCTAATCCTTTTAGTACCGGAAACTGGGTGAACCTGGGAAATTATAACAGTTATACAGACAACCTTCAAAATAAAAACTTAAATACTTATTTTAATTATACTAAAGATTTAGGTAAAATTAAAATTGATGCAACGGCAGGTTATAACTACCAACTGTTTCAAAAAGAAAAGTATCAGTCTGGAGAAACTACACAGCCAACTCCGAACGAAGATGTTATTACTGATCCGGATATCAATTTGCAATCTTTCTTTGGTCGTTTAAACCTTGGGTACGATAGCAGATATTTATTGACTGTAAATTACAGAAGAGACGGAACTTCACGTTTTTCTAAAGAGAACAGATGGGGTAATTTTATGGGAGGTGCTTTTGCCTGGAATGTTGCAGAAGAAGCTTTCTTAAAAGATAATGCAACCATTTCAAGTTTAAAATTAAGATTAGGATACGGTACTACAGGGCAACAGGATATTTCGGCTCAGTACGATTATTTACGAAGAGTAACGTTAGGTACAATCAACACACAATATATTTTTGGTGGAGTGGTGTACTCAACGGCAAGACCTGAGGGATACAATCAGAATATTAAATGGGAAGAATTAGCTGAGATGAACTTAGGAGTTGATTTTGGGTTCTTCAAGGACAGAATTACGGGTACTATTAACTATTTTGATAAAAAATCAAGTGATTTATTAGCAGATGTATTGGTTCCGGACGGGGCGAACTTAAGAAATCAGGGCTTTAATAATATTGGTGATTTAAGAACAAAAGGGGTTGAGTTTAGCCTTCAGTCTGATATCATCAAAACGGATAAACTGACATGGAATGTAGCTGTAAATGCGACTTATTTAGATCAGAAAATTGAAAACTTAGGACAGACAGTTGCTGGTTTTGAGGGATATGCAGTAGGAGATAATATTAAAGGCGGAAACGGAAATAAAATCCTTATCAACACTGTTGGATATGCACCAAACTCATTTTTCGTATACGAGCAATTGTATGATGCAAACAAAAAACCAATCGCCGGAGCTTATGTAGACAGAAACGGAGATGGTAAAATTGATGATGGAGACCGTTACAGATACCACAAGCCAACTGCAGATTATACATTTGGTTTGTTCTCAACATTAAACTACAAAAAGTTTGATTTTACAATGAACTGGAGAGCCAGTCTAGGAAATTACATTTTTGATAACGTAAATTCAAACATGGGATATTCTGATGCAGGTTTAAGAAGACAAACCGATTTATCGAATGTGAGTTCAGATTACCTAAACACCGGATTTACTTTTGAAGATAACGGAACTCAGCGTTATTTATCTAATTATTATGTAAAAGATGCTTCTTTTGTCAAATTAGACAACGTGACTCTTGGTTATACTTTGGATAAATCAATATTGAAAACAACTAGTTTAAGATTCTCTGCTGGTGTTCAGAATGTTTTTGTACTTACAAAATACAACGGATTAGATCCGGAGAAATTCAACGGAATTGATGGTAACGTTTACCCAAGAGCAAGAACATTCTTGTTTGGCGTAAATGCAAGTTTCTAATAGTACATTGAAAAATAAAATTTTAAAAACATACAAAATGAAAATATCATTTAAATATATATCTTATTTTCTCCTATTTATTTTAGGATTGAATTTGACGCTTACTTCATGTACAGGCGACTTAGATGTGACGCCAAAAGATGATGATGAGTTTCTTTCTGACACTTTCTTTCAGGATCCTACATCCTATAAGAAGGTACTTGCAAAATTATATGCTGGTCTGTATGTAGGAGGAAATGACGGTGATGGTGATGCAGCTGTACCAGGGAAAAACCCTGATATTGCTGGTCTTGGTGGAGATTTTAGCAGTTACTTGCGTTTGCTTTTTGTAACACAGGAGCTTCCTACTGATGAGGCTATTATTGCCTGGTCTGACGGAACTTTGCCAACCTTAAATACACAGACATGGTCTCCGGCTAATGAGTTTTTGTACGGAACGTATTCAAGAGCTTCTTATGAAATTAGTTTGGCTAATGAATTTTTAAGACAAACTACAGATGAAAAACTAACAGAAAGAGGGGTTACTGCTGATTTGAAAACTCAAATTGCAACTTTTAGGGCAGAAGCCCGCTTTTTAAGAGCTTTTTCTTATGTTAATTTAATGGACTTGTTTGGTAACGTGCCTATTACTACAGAAAAAGACCCTGTGGGATTCTTTTATCCGGTACAAAAAACAAGAGCAGAAGTTTTTGCTTTTGTAGAGTCTGAATTAAAAGATTTAGATGCAAGTATGGTAAATGCCAAAGCAAATGAATATGGTAGAGTTGATAAGGTTGCCGCTAAATTTTTATTGGCGCAAATTTACTTAAACTCTAAAGTATATACTGGTACAGAAAGAAATAATGAAGTAGCTACTTTATGTAGTGAGATTATAAATTCTGGGTATACGTTTGCCAATGTTCCTTATAATTATTTGTTTTCTGCTAATAACGACAGAAATGGTGCTCAAAGTGAATTTATTTTCCCGGTAATTAGTGATGGTAATGCGATCAGAGCAACAGGAGGCGGAATGAGCTTTATAATTCATGCCTCTATTGGTGGAAGCATGGATCCTGCTTCAAGAGGAATGGACGGAGGATGGTATGGTACCAGAACCCGTAAAGAGTTTGTTGCCCTTTTTCCTGATGCAACGGCTACAGCAGATAAAAGAGGAACTTTTTATAGAGATGGTCAAAATTTAGACATTAATAATGTTGGGACTTTTACAGATGGTTATGCTGTTACCAAGTATATCAATGTTAATTCTGATGGAAGTAAAGCCCAAAGAACTGATATCCCGGATACAGATTTTCCAATGTTCAGGATTTCCGATGCTTATTTAATGTATGCAGAAGCTGTAGTAAGAGGAGCTAGTACAGGTAATTTAGGTACTGCTTTAGGATATGTAAACCAAATTAGAACCAGAGCTGGTGCAGCCAATATTTCTACCGGAGAGCTAACTCTTGATTTTCTGCTTGCAGAAAGAGGACGAGAATTGTTTTGGGAATGTCACAGAAGAACAGATTTGATTCGTTTTGGAAAATTTACAGGAGGATCTAAAATCTGGCAATGGAAAGGTGGAACAATGAATGGTACTGCTACAGAATCTTTCAGGGATTTAATGCCAATTCCGGCAAAAACGATTCAGGCAAATCCAACGTTGAAGCAAAATCCAGGATACTAACACCTTTATAAAACAGTAAAATGAAAAATATATATAAAATTTTAATCGCATTTATTGGTGTACTTGCGGTATCGTGTAATGCTGATGCTGTAGATGAAAGACCAATTGTTGAAGCTGTTTCGACACCTGAAATTACTGCTCCTGCAACAGGAAAAGTATTTGTTCTGGATGTTAATAAGCCAACAGAAGAAGCTGCAAAATTTCAATGGTCAGCAGCGAAATACTCTGCTGCCGTAGTAGTAAAATACAATTTGTTGATTGATAAAAAAGGAGGTGATTTTACAGCTGCTAAAACTTTAGCGAGTACCAGTAATATTACCGGGGCTTCAGTACTTGTTAAGGATTTAAATCAGGCAGCGCTTGATCTTGGCGCTCAAACAGACGTGGTTTCATTATTTGATGTAAAAGTAGCATCAAGTGTTTCAGGAGGAGTTCCTCAGGTATCTAAAACAGCAATAACAATTAGTGTAACTCCTTATACCGGAAAATTAGATTATAAATTTACAGAATGGTATTTAGTAGGTGATGCAACAGTGTCAGGTTGGGATAATAACAAAGGAAACCAAATTTTGTTCAGAAGTGCAAAAAATGCTAACGAATACACTTTTACAGGATTCTTTAAAGCAGGCGCTTTTAAAACCATTAGTACTTTAGGCAGCTGGGCTCCAATGTACGGTGGTGCAACTGGAACTTTGGCTTACAGAGGAAAAGATTCAGACCCTGATCCGGCTAGTTTTGTAATTGCAGCAGATGGGTATTATACGTTTACAATGGATGTACAAGAATTAACGTATAAACTGATTGCTTATGATGCTACCGCTGCAAAATCTTTTGCAACAGTTGGTATTGTTGGAGACAGTACACCAGGAGGCTGGGATGCATCTACAGCAATGAAAAAATCTACATTTAATGGTCATATCTGGAGTTTAGGCGTAACATCCTTAAAAGATGGTTTACTTAAATTTAGAGCAAATGATAATTGGGATGTTTCATGGGGAGGAACTACTCCTTTTTCAGGGGGAGGAAACGGTGAAAACATACCGGTAGCAAAATCTAAATATGTAATTTATTTCAATGACTTAGACGGAAGCTATTTAATGATTCCAAATCAGGAGTAATTTTTTTCTTGAAATATTTAAAAGGGCTATCTACGGGATAGCCCTTTTTTAATCACGCTAACTAACCAAATAACCACAACCATTATGAAAAAAACTATACTATTTCTATTGTTTTTATTTTCTATAGCTGTCAATGCCCAACAACTGACAGTTTCTCCAGCCATTTTTAATGTCGATGAACCTGTAACAATTACGGTTTCATTTGATTCACCAATTTGTAATGAAATGGGGATTAATCCTTCAAAAGTTTATATGCACTCAGGTATTGGGTCAGAAGCAAATCCTTGGGCAACTGCAAAAGGGAATTGGGGTAATGATGACGGGATTGGACTAATGGTTAATAATGGCAATGGTACATGGAGTATTACTATAACGCCAAGTATTTATTATGGCTTAACAGTTGCTCAGCAAATAGACGCTACAAAAATGGGTCTCGTGTTTAGAAACGCAAACGGATCTCAAACATTCAAACAAGCTCCATCCTGTTCTGATTTTTTTGTTAAAGTAGGTTCGTTTCAGGTAAATTTAACGGCGCCATTAGAAAATAGTGCTACTACAATAACATCAGGATCTGATTTTAATATTGCAGCAACTAATACAAACGGTGCTGCCGCCTATTCTTTAAAAGCAAACGGAACCGTAATCAATACCAATGTCAGTACATCTGCTTATTCGTATTCTCATAGTAATGTTACAAACAATCAGAGTTATGAATTGAGTGTCACCCAGGGCGCAATAACAATTGTAAAAAAGTTCTCAGTGATAGTAAACCCAAATACGGTTTTAGAAGCAATGCCAACGGGCTTAGTGGATGGAATTAATTACAATTCTGCCGATGCGACAAAAGCAACTCTTGTTCTGGATGCCCCTTTAAAAGACTTTGTTTACGTGGCGGGAAGCTTTAATAACTGGCAGCCAACATTGGCGTATGCCATGAAAAAAGATCCGGCTTCAGGTAAATTCTGGTTAGAATTAACGGGATTGGTTTCCGGAGTACATAATACCTATCAATATTGGGTCGTAGAAACAACTCCAATTGCAAATTCGCCTTCATTAGTAAAAACGGCTGATCCGTATTCGACTTTAGTGCTGTCTCCTTATGATGATGGCGGGATTCCTTCAGCTTCCTATCCCAATATGCCAGCTTATCCAGCCGGACAAAATTTTGAAGTAACCGTTCTGAAAACAGGACAAACACCTTATAATTGGCAAATAACGAATTTTACAAAACCGGAGAAAGATAAATTAGTAGTCTATGAAGTTCTGGTTCGGGATTTTGACGCCGCCAGAAATTATCAAAGTTTAATTGATAAAATCGAATATTTTAAAACATTAAAAATTAATGCTATCGAATTAATGCCTGTAATGGAGTTCGAAGGCAATGAAAGCTGGGGGTATAATACTTCGTTTCACATGGCTTTGGATAAGTTTTACGGAACTTCGGATAAATTAAAAGAACTTATTGACCTGTGCCATCAAAACGGAATTGCGGTTATTCTGGATGTGGCTTTAAATCATGCTTTTGGGCGAAATCCGATGGTAAGAATGTGGATGAATGATCCTGATGGAGATGGTTTTGGTTCGCCAACAGTTGAAAATCCGTATTTCAATACCGTAGCGAAACACAGTTATAGTGTGGGGGAAGATTTTAATCATCAATCATTAAAAACTCAAAATTATGTAGATCGTGTCATCAAACAATGGATTGAAGAATACAAAATTGACGGTTTTCGTTGGGATTTAACCAAAGGTTTTACGCAAGCATGTACCGCAAGCGATGATGCCTGCACAAACGCATATCAGCAGGACAGAGTAGATATCCTGAAGAAATACGCAGACTATTCCTGGAGTTTAGACCCAACACATTATACAATTTTTGAACATTTAGGAACCGATGCCGAAGAAAAAGAATGGGCAAATTACAGAGTAACAGATCCTGTGAGCAAGGGAATAATGTTATGGGGAAAAATGACAGGACCATACAATCAATTGTCAATGGGATATGCCGGAGAAAGTGATATTTCAAGAATGACAAGCACAAGCCGTGGTTTTGCTGCAAATCGATTAGTAGGTTATGCAGAAAGTCATGACGAAGAGCGTTTGATGTATAAAAACGTACAATACGGAAATTCAGATGGGACTTATAATGTAAAGACTTTAAATACAGCCTTGTCAAGAATGTCTGCTATTGGTGCTGTTTCGTTACTGGTTCCGGGGCCTAAAATGATTTGGCATTTTGGAGAATTAGGTTGGGAAAATTCTATTTTTACTTGTAACGATAATATGGTAAATACAGATTTTGATGCTGCTTCAGGCGACTGTAAACTAGATACAAAACCACAGCCTCAATGGGTAAATAATTGGCTGGGAAATACCAGTCGAAACAAAATTTACAACGATTGGGCAAAGATGATCACGCTTAAAATAAAAGAACCGGCATTCTCCGGCATTGCTACAATTGCAAGTGTGAATTCAGTATTGGTTAATATTAAAATAAGTAATGAAAATGTAGCCTCAACACAATTAAAAGATGTTTTAATTCTGGCCAATTTTGATGTTATGGCACAAAATGTTTCAACAGGATTTAAGTATACAGGAACATGGTATAATTTAATGGATAATACCACAATAAATGTTACTGATGTAAATGCTCCTGTAAATTTGCCAGCTGGCGAATACAGGATTTACGGAAACAAACAAGCAAGTTTAGCAATAGCCGATTTTGAAAAAGGAAATACAGTAAACCTGTATCCGAACCCTGTTTCAAATTATTTTACGTTAAATGTAGCAACCGTCAAAGTTCAGGTTTATGCCATTTCCGGACAATTAGTAAAAAGTTTCAATACCAATGGAAATCCGGATTTTCAGTTTGGGGTAAGTGACCTAAAGACCGGATTGTACATTGTAAAAGCAATCGATGAAAATAATAAGGTTCAGGTGATGAAATTCCTGAAAAAATAGACTCAAAGAATCTGTAAAATATACGTACTAAGTAAAAGTTTTTGGTTTGGTTAGTAATGCAAAAGGGCTGTTCTATGTAAAATAGACAGCCCTTTTCTCATGTGTTTTTTTGTTATTTCTTTTTGTTATTATATTCTCCAATAACAGCAAAATAACCAAATGTCCCTAATCCTAAAACAATTAGCGGAGTAAGGATAAATAAGATAATGATACCAAATACAAGATCATCCTGCTGGTCTGAAAGTAATTTCGGTAAGCCAAATTCAAACACGCAAAAATAAGCCGCTGCAACTGCCAGAATAACCCATAAAACACCTAAAATTTGTTTGATCGCATTCATAATTTATAATATTAAAGGTGATTAGTTTTGTTTTTATTATCGATATAGATCATTCCAATTACAAAGCAAACAGATGCAATAATAATAGGGTACCAAAGTCCGTCAAGATAATAATCTGACTTTCCTGAATTCTTGGCATGTGTAACAAAATAAGTTGAAATAGCAGGAAGCAACCCTCCAAAAATACCATTCCCTACATGATAAGGAAGAGACATCGAAGTGTATCGTATTTTTGTTGGAAACATTTCTACTAAAAAAGCAGCAATTGGACCATATACCATAGTTACAAATAAAACCTGAATAAAAACCAGTAAAATCAATGTCCACTCATCACTGGAGTTGATGCTGATGGAAATATGGCTTTGAGGTTCTTTCTTATTATTAAACGTTGTTTTCTTTTCTACATACGAAGTTCCGTCGGTATAGGTTTTTGAAATTGTGGTAATTACATCATTATTTTTGGTTGTTTCGGTGTTTTGAAGTCTTTTTTCTACAATTTCAGTTTTGCTGTTTACATCAGTAGTATTGTACATTTCTTCGTAAATCGATCGATAAGAAAAAACAGCAAGCAACATGCCCAGCATCATAATGTGTTTTCTTCCCACTTTGTCACTCAGCCATCCAAAAACAATAAAAAACGGGGTTCCTATCAATAAAGCAATTCCAAGTAATCCATCAACTTGTGAGGAATCGATATTCATAACTGTTTTCATAAAACTCATGGCGTAGAATTGTCCGGTGTACCAAACAACACCTTGTCCCATTGTGGCGCCAAACAGAGCCAGTAAAACAAATTTTAAGTTATATCGGTTTCCAAAACTTTCTTTTAACGGATTTGTGCTTGTAGTTCCTTCTTTTTTTGCTTTAGCGAAAACAGGAGATTCGTCCATATTTTTACGGATCAGATACGAAACACCAACCATTACAATAGAAACCCAAAACGGAACACGCCATCCCCACGAATCAAAAGCTTCGGCTGACAGTGTGTTTTTTGTAGCTAAAATAACCATTAAAGAGATAAACAAACCAACCGTTGCTGTGGTTTGAATCCAGGAAGTCCAATATCCTTTCTGGCCAGCGGGAGCATGTTCAGCAACATAAGTAGCAGCTCCGCCATATTCACCACCAAGAGCGAGTCCTTGTAATAATCGAAGAATTAAGACCAATAAAGGAGCAAAAAAGCCTATACTTTCATAACTCGGTATGCAGCCCATTAAAAAAGTAGATCCGCCCATTAATAATAACGTAGCCATAAAGGTATACTTGCGGCCAATAATATCACCTAGTCTTCCAAAAAACAAAGCTCCAAACGGGCGGACAACAAATCCGGCAGCAAAAGTGGCTAAAGTAGATAAAAAAGCTGCGGTTGGATTATCGCTTGGAAAAAATTTGGTTGAAATTACAACAGCCAAACTTCCAAAAATATAGAAATCATACCACTCGATCATGGTACCCATTGAGGAGGCCGAAATCACTTTCCAAATGCCTTTAGTAGAAGTTGTACTCATAAAATGTTCTGTGTTTTTAACAATAAATAAAATTGTAAACTATCATTTTACGAATATATAAGATATTTTTTTATTTAGTTGGTACTTTTTTAACAAAAAACACTTAATTGTTGACTTACGGCTGTTAGTGCAAAGAATGCAGGAAAAAATGTAAAAGGTTTGCGAAGCTATACATTAAACTCTGCGAACCTTTGTGGTAAAACTTTTTATTTTTCAGGTAAATTTTTCAGGAAAGTAATAAAAACAAAAAACCCGAATATTGCTATTCGGGTTTTGGTGGTGCCTCCAGGGATCGAACCAGGGACACATGGATTTTCAGTCCATTGCTCTACCATCTGAGCTAAGGCACCGTGCTGATTGCGGGTGCAAATATAGGATCATTTTTCGTTTATCCAAAACATTTTTTAAAAAAAATCAATTCGTATCTTTGCGTTCATAAAAAAGGAAACATGATTTTAACTGTCGATGTTGGTAATACCAGAATTAAAGCTGCTGTATTTGAGCGAAGTACTGTTCTTGAAACTTTTGTTTTTGATAAAAACGAGCTGGAAGAAAAAATTGAAAAAATTTTAAAAAAATTTCAAAATTGCTCTGATTTGGTCATTGCTTCAGTTGGAAATGTCGAAAAACAGTCTTTTTTAAATTTCGAAAGTCGGTTAAATATCCATTTCCTGACCCATGAAGATGCTTTTCCCTTTGTAAATAAATATGCAACCCCAAAAACATTAGGAATAGACAGAATGGTTTTGGCTGCAGGAGCTACTTTACAATTTCCTAAACAAAATAGATTAGTAATTGATGCCGGAACATGCATTACCTACGATTTCATCGACGAAAATGATCATTATCTGGGCGGAGCGATTTCTCCGGGTTTAAGATTGCGTTACGAAACATTGCATAATTACACGGCTAAACTGCCTTTACTGACTTTTGAATTGCCTGAAGAATATATAGGAAACTCAACTGCACAGGCTATTCATTCAGGAGTTGTCAATGGGTTCGTCTATGAGATTGACGGTTTTATCGATGAATATCAGGCAAACTTTTCAAATTTTATAATAATTTTAACGGGAGGAGATGCAGATTTTTTGGCTAAACGATTAAAAAATACCATATTTGCCAATTCAAATTTCCTTTTGGAGAGTTTGAACCAAACATTTCAATATAAAATCGACAATGATTAAAAAAATTATAGTAAGCGCTTGTTTGCTTATCTCGTTCGTTTCATTCGCTCAGCAGGGTACTGCTTCTCCTTATTCTTTTTTCGGAATTGGTGATGTGAGATTTAAAGGAACTCTTGAAAACAGATCTATGGCAGGAGTTGTGGTGGAACAGGACAGTATTCACCTAAATATTGAAAATCCGGCCAGTTATGCCAGTTTGGGACAAACTACTTTTACAGTTGGGGGAACTTTTGCAACTTCAGTATTAAAAACAAGTGAGAAATCTGAAAAAGCACAAAGAACTACTTTTGATTACTTGGCAGTAGGAATTCCTATGGGGAAATTTGGAGCAGCATTTGGTTTAATTCCGGTAAGTTCAGTTGGATACAAAATTCAAAATGACAATACAGCTACTGAAGGAGCAACAAGTACACAACTTCAGGGAACTGGAGGAGTTAACAAAGTGTTTTTTGGTTTAGGATATAAAATTAAAAAGAACTGGACAGTTGGAGCTGATGCCCAATATAATTTTGGTAAAATTACGACGACCAGTTTAGAGCTTGTTACAGGTGTTCAAAATGCAACCAAAGAAACTAATGCTTCTGAATTGTCAGGTGTTAGTTTTAATATAGGTACAATGTATCAAACTAAGATTGATAAAAAATTAAGCTTGTTTACCAGTTTAAGTTATTCCTTTGCCAGTACATTAAATTCAGTGAATACAAGAATTATTGCAGTTGATGGCGATCCGGATCCTTATACGGCTCCTTCGTCTAATGTCGACTTAAAACTACCAAACAAAGTGACTTTTGCTGCAGGTATTGGGCAGGAAAGAAAATGGTTAGTAGGTACTTCAATGTCTTTTCAGGGTAATGGACAACTTGCTAATTACTACAATTCAGCAGATAATGTACGTTATGAAAAGTATCAGAAATATGCAGTAGGAGGATATTATATTCCTAATTATGCTTCATTTACCAGCTACATGAGCAGAATTACTTATAGAGCCGGATTGAAATATGAGAAAATAGGTTTAATAATCAATAATGAGTCAATCAATGATGTTGGTATGAACTTAGGAGCGGGAATCCCCTTGGGTAATGGTTCTTTTTCAAACGTAAACGTTGGATTGGAATTTGGTAAAAGAGGAACAGTAGCATCAAATTTAGTTCAGGAAAACTATTTTAATTTTAGTTTAAGTTTCTCATTTAATGACAGATGGTTCGTGAAAAGCAAATTCAACTAAGCGTAACTTTATATGTTTTTCTAAGCTCATTACAATTTACTACATTTGGCAAATGAATTTACCAAAGAGATATATTATAACCGTTGTCACAGTTCTTGCTGTGACACTGTTTTTTGGATGCGAAAGTAATTTTAAAGAAGTTCAAAAAATTAACTTCTCAGAATTTGTTCCAGGCAGTGATGCTGATACGATTAATATCAAATACACAGATTCAGGACGTATTACCGGTGTTCTGAAAGCCCCAAAAATGTTAGATTACTCTAATCTTGATTTTCCTTTTACAGAATTTCCAAAAGGAATTGATGTCACCTTATACGATAAAAAAGAAAAACGTACTTTTATAAGATCGAATTATGCTGTTTCATACAAGCAAACCGATATTATTGATTTACAGGGAAAAGTCAAAATTACATCAGAAACTGGTCAGATGCTGGAAACAGAACAGCTGTATTTTGATCAGAAAAACGAATGGTTTTATACCGAAAGAAAATTTAAGCTAACAGATGCAAAAGGAGTTTCATACGGACAAGGCATTGATTTTAGTAAAGATTTTAAAGTGATTAATTCGCAGCGCGTAACGGGCGAAATAGAATCAAACGAATAAAAATATATATTATGGGTTATTTAAAATATACACAATACGTTTACATAGCATTTGCGGTCTACTTTATTTATGACGGATTCACAAAGCTAAACGATGGGAATGATACAGCTGCATTAAGTTTTATAATAGCAGGTATGGCGATTTTTATGTTTTTCTTTAGAAGAAAATTTGTCAGGAAATTTGATGATCGTAACAAAAAACAGTAAAAATGGAAATTAGTATTATAATACTATGTTTAATACTATCAGCCCTTTTTTCGGGAATGGAAATAGCTTTTATTTCTTCGAATAAAATTTATCTTGAAATCGAAAAGAAACAGGATAATTTTATATCAAAAATCCTCACCAGACTTACAGAGAACCCTTCAAAATTTATTGCTGCCATGCTTATTGGTAACAATGTAGCTTTGGTAGTGTATGGGTTTTACATGGGGGATTTAATTCTGGAATGTATAATCAAATTTGGATTTCATTTTTCGAACCTGACAAGTTTATTGGTTCAGACCCTAATTTCAACTTTTATAGTTTTAATAACCGCCGAATTTTTTCCAAAGGTTTTTTTTCAGATTTATGCCAATTCATTAATTAAGATTTTTGCAATTCCGGCGTATTTTTTTTACAGGTTGTTTTATTACATCTCCACCTTTTTTATTTGGGTTTCGGATTTTGTTCTTCGAAAATTTTTTAAGACAGAAGGCGATCAGGTGCAATTGTATTTTAGTAAAGTAGAACTTGGGAACTACATTACCGAACAAATGAATTCGGTTGAAGATGATGAAGAAGTAGATTCCGAAATTCAGATTTTTCAAAATGCATTAGAATTTTCGGGTGTAAAAGCACGTGATATAATGACGCCCCGTACAGAGATAGTCGATGTCGATTTATTCGACAGTATTACAGATCTTAAAGAATTGTTTATAGAAACGGGCTATTCTAAAATAGTAGTAAGCCAGAACTCATTAGATGATATAGTAGGTTACGTACACTCATTTGATTTGTTTAAAAAACCTAAGACAATAAAATCAGTTTTAATGACGGTTGAATATGTGCCGCAAACCATTCTGATAAAAGATGCTTTGAATTTGTTGATTAAAAAACGAAAGAATGTAGCAGTCGTTTTAGATGAATATGGCGGGACTTCCGGTATTATTACGATAGAAGATATTGTAGAAGAACTGTTTGGGGAGATTGAAGATGAACATGATTCAGAAGAAGAGTTGATCGAAAAAGAGTTGGGAGAAGGTAAATATTTGTTTTCGACCCGTTTAGATGTAGAGTATTTAAATGAAACCTATAAATTGATGATACCTGAAGAAGATTCTTACGGGACTTTGGGTGGTTTTATTGTTAATTTTACAAAAGAAATTCCTCAAAAAGGAGAAGAAATAGTAATTGACAGCTATCATTTCGTGATAGAAGAAGCTACAAATAAGAAAATCGAATTGGTTAAATTGACAATAAAAGAGTGATTTTTTAAATTAATAAAAAAAATTGTGTAAAATAAAACGCTAGTTGTATTGTTATTAACTAGATAATTGTATTTTCGCAAACTGAATATAAAATTAACGATAATAAAAATGGCAGTTTTAGCAAAAATTAGACAGCGTTCCGCTTTATTGATAGGAGTTATTGCACTTGCATTATTTGCATTTATAATACAAGATCTATTCACTAGAGGAACATTTGGTCAAAGTTCAAAAGATGTGGGAAGCATCGATGGAAAAGATATTTCATTTGAAGACTTTAGAGTTAAAGTTAGTAATGTTGAAAAAAGTGGTCAAGGAATTACTTCCACTGAAGCTGCAAACAGAGTTTGGGACCAAGAGGTTTCAATCGCATTATTATCTGCTCAGTTTGATAAATTAGGATTAAGAGTTGGTGAAAAACACTTAATTGAAGTTTTAAAATCAGATCCAAATATTGGTAAAAACCCAATGTTCCTTAACGCAGCAGGTATGTTCGATGTGGTAAAATTTAAAGAATACTTTAAAGCTAACCCTGAAGCGGCTCAATATATTGCTGACAAAGAAAAAGATGCTGAATTAAACGCAAAATTTCAAATCTATAATACATTAGTAAAATCTGGACTTTACACAACTGCTAGTGAAGGAAAGCTGAAATATGAAATGGAAGCTAACAAAGTAAACTTTGCTTATGCTGCTGCATTATATTCTTCTATTAAAGATAGTGAAGTGAAAATTTCCGATTCGGAAATTGTAGATTACATGAAGAAAAACGAGAAAAAATTCAAAGCAGATGCAACTCGTGAAATTCAATATGTTTTAGTAGAGGATAAAGCTTCAAAAGAAGACGAAGCTGAAATTAAAGCTAAAATAACGGCCCTTTTAAACGGAAGAGTAGAATACAATGCAAAAACAGGTAAAAACGATACATTGCCAGGTTTTAGAAGTGCAACGAACATTGCTGAATTTGTAAACTCAAATTCTGATGTTCCTTACGATTCTACTTATGTTCCTAAAAATGCTTTACCGGCTGTTGATGCTGATAAATTATTCAGCTTGCCTGCAGGAGCAATTTACGGACCTTATGTTTACGGAAAATATTATGCTATTTCTAAATCTTTAGGATTTAAAGCTGGTGTTAATGCAAAAGCAAGCCATATCTTAATTGGTTATGAAGGATCTCAGACTCCAAACCAAAAAGAAAAAAGAACTAAAGAAGAAGCTAAAGCTAAGGCAGAAGAAATTCTGGCTCAGGTTCAGGCAAATCCGGATAGTTTCATGATGTTGGCTTTTACAAGTTCTGATGATTCATCTGCACAACAAGGTGGAGATTTAGGATATTTTGGTCCAAACCAAATGGTGAAACCTTTCAATGATTTTGTATTCAATAACGGAATTGGAAAAGTGGGATTAGTAGAAACTCCTTTTGGATTTCATATTATCAAAATTACAGACAAGCAAGACGGAATTCGTTTAGCTACGATTGCTCAAAAAATTGAGCCTTCTGAAGCTACTTCAGATAAAGTATTTACATTGGCTACTAAATTTGAAATGGAAGCGGCTGATAAAGATTTTGCTGCTACAGCAAAAGAATTAGGTTTAAAAATTGCGCCTCCTGTAACTGCAAAAGCAATGGATGAAGCATTTGGTCCTTTAGGAAACCAACGTAACATTATCAGATGGGCATTTGACAAAGAAACTAGTGTTGGAGATGTAAAACGTTTTGAACTGGCTAATATTGGTCACGTAATTGCGCAATACAAAAGCGAAAACAAATCAGGTTTAGTATCTGTGACATTGGCAAGACCTTATGTAGAGTCAATCTTGAAAAACAAGAAAAAAGCTGAGATTTTAAAAGCTAAAATGACAGGTTCTACAATTGAAGCTATCGCTAAAAACGCTGGTGTAGCAGTTCAGCAAGCTGCTAATGTTACTTTAGATAATCCGGTTTTACCTGGTGGAGTAGGACAAGAACCAAAAGTTGTTGGTAATGCATTTGCATTGACTGCAAATAAAATTTCTGCACCAATTGAAGGAAATACAGGAGTTTATGTTGTGAAAAACATTAGTACTATAAAAGCCCCTGCAATTGCTAATCATGCTGAATATGTAGCTAAGCTAAAAGCTCAAAGTGCATCTGACGCAAGTAGAATTTTACCGGCTTTAAAAAGTAATGCTAAAATTGAAGATAACAGATTACAATTTAACTACTAGTTTTTAGTAAGTAAAAAGAGTAAAAATATAAAAACCCGAAACGTTCTCACAGGATGTTTCGGGTTTCTTTGTTTATGTAGGATTATGATTATTTTCAGGCACTAAAAAACTCTTTCATTTTAGTAAAATATATGGGAATAATAGAAAAATAATTTAAAAAATTTTGCTTATTCAGAATATTACAGTTAATTTGTTCGAATTTTTATTTTAGTAAGATTGATTTTGCCAAAAAATTGTTGATTAAAATTAAGAAAAGAAAAATGAGTAACTATTTTAATAATCAGGCATTTATTGTTTATGTTTAATTTGTTGAAAAGAAAACCCAGAGTGTATTCTAAAATAGAGAATCACATTTTTGGAATAATTACGGAGCTTTTAAAACTTGGCAGCACTGACATCAATGTTGATGAATTGGGGGGTAAGTATTATTTAAGTAACGAAGAGCAGCATTTTAAGGTTACGGTATTGAGTAATGATTATGTTATTCGTCTTACCAATACCCGGGACTCTGTAGCTGAGAAGTATGAAAAAGCCTTTGTCGAGGATGTATTAAAAGCTATAAAAGAAGAAAAGCATCGAAGAATGGAAGTCGTTTATGATTCCATTACCAATAGTATAGAAAAAATGGCAGAGCGTTTGCATAATACGCTGATCGAATCGAATGAACTGGAAACTCAAAAAGTCCGACGACTCGAAACAAAACATATTAAGAATAAAAAAGTGAATTTCTGATTCACTTTTTTATTTCTGTAAAATCATTTCATCATACTTAAGGATCGTTTTATATCCTTTAGAGATAAAATAAGCTTCGGGGTTTTCTTTAGAGATCACCATTACAAAGTCGCCTCCCCAGGCACCAAGACTTTTGATAACACCATTAAAATCAGGAAAAGCAATCTCTTTAATAGTTTGTATTTCCAAAATATTACTTAAGTGAATTTCATGTTTTTCAATAGCGTGAGCAAATTCCTGTAAGGTTTTTGCATTTAGGACAGCGGCCGTAATTTTATTATTATCGGTAATGTTTTGCGCTAAATTCTGATTCTTATTATTGTAGTAAGCATTTATAGCAGCTTTGCTGTTTTGCTTTTTATTTAGGTAAACATAGTAGATGTTTGATGTAAAATCAGGATTAAAGCTTACAGCTTCTACCAGAGGTGAACTGTTTTCCAGACGATAAACAATTGGAGTGTCATTCTGCGCACATGCAATGTCATAACCGCTTCCGCCAAAACTGTTTTTGAGCAGCGTAAAAGCATCAATTTGGGTCCATTGGGCAATATTGTTTAATAAAGTCGAAGAAGTACCTAATCCCCAGTTTTTTGGAAATGTAAGTTGTGTACTGATTTTATACCCTTCGGAATTATTTATGAAATCAGGATTTAAAAGATACGCTTCGTGTAATATCTGGATTAAAGTAGATTTTACGGTTTCGGTTTTGGTATTGATATTATGGATAATTTCAGAAAAGGAAATAGTGTCTTCGTACCAAAGATGATCATCGAAATCATAACTTTTCCACTGTATTTCCTGGTTTGAACCGTTTTGTATAATTAAATTTTGACCAAATTTAGTAGGTAATGCAAAAGCTCTGGCGCCATCTAAAACTAAATATTCGCCTGTAATTAAGAGTTTTCCGTTACTGTAAAAGGTTGTTTGCATACGTAAATTTTTAGCCCCGATAGCAGTGAAAATCCTTTTGCTTTTTTCTTTCAAAAAGCAAAAGATTGAAACGGATAGCGGGATGAGCTCCCTATCCGTCAGTGTTGCTCGGAGTTTCTCGTTTATTTTCTCAGATTCTCAATAAATTCAACAACTGCACTGTGAGAAACTACATTTTTCTTAAAATGAGATTTAATTAATCGGCGTTCTTCTTCGGTAGCTTCAAATTGATTGATAATGTTGTTTAAGTGCATTTTCATGTGTCCTTCCTGAATTCCGGTAGTCGTTAGCGAGCGTAAAGCGGCAAAATTTTGTGCTAGTCCGGCAACGGCTACAATTTGCATGAGTTCCTTGGCTGAAGGTTTTTCGAGGATATCAAAACATAGTTTTACTAAAGGATGCAATGAAGTTAATCCGCCAACGGTTCCTAGTGCTAACGGAATTTCGAGCCAGAAAGTGAAAATTCCGTTCTCTGTTTTTGCATGGGATAAACTTGCATATTGTCCGTTTTTAGAGGCATAAGCATGTACTCCTGCTTCTACGGCTCTAAAATCATTTCCGGTAGCCAGAATTACGGCGTCAACTCCGTTCATGATTCCCTTATTATGGGTTACCGCTCTAAAAGGTTCGACTTCGGCAATTTGCACAGCTTGTAAAAATCGCTCCGCAAATTCCTGAGGATTTGGGATGTGTTTTTCGGTTAAATCTTCTATTGGGCAGGAAACTTCTGCTCTGACAATGCAATTTGGGACATAATTTGACAAAATGCTCATGATTACTTTTACAGATTCATCTTCAGAAAACAGGCTTGAATTTTGAAATTCATCCTTTAAAGTGGCAGCAAATTGTTCCAAACAGGAATTTATAAAATTTGCCCCCATACTGTCTTTGGTTTCGAAAGTGGCATGAAGCTGAAAATAATTTTCAAGTAAACTGCGTTTGTCTTTTAGTTTAATATCCAGAATTCCTCCGCCACGTTGTTGCATGTTTTTAGTAATGCTTTGTGTGTCTGAGAAGAATTTAGGTTTTATCTGATCAAAAAAAGAATGTAATTTTTCGGCATCTCCATTAAAAGTAAAATGAACCTGGCCAATTTTTTCCGTATCAATTACAGTGGCCTTAAAGCCACCTCTTGTTGACCAGTATTTTGCTGCTTTTGCTGCAGCGGCAACAACAGAGCTTTCTTCAATCGCCATAGGAATGGTTTTGTATTGTCCGTTGATTAAAAAATTAGGCGCAACTCCAAGTGGGATATATAAATTAGTAATTGTATTTTCTATAAATTCATCATGCAATTGTTGAAGCTTTTCATCTGAATTCCAGTAATTTCTTATAATATTTAGCGCATCTTCAGGGCTTGAAAAATAGGTATTGGCGATCCAGTTTATTTTTTCTTTTTTGGATAATTTAGAAAATCCGGCAACAGCGTTGTTCATTCTCAGTATTTTAAATAATAATGTTGCGGCAAAGATACCATTTTAAGACTTTTGATTGCAATGTATTTGGAATTTGAAAAAGCGCAATCGTTATTTTTTTTAACATTTAACACTTAAAATGTGTATTATGTTTATTTTTTTTACTAAAATTGGGCTCTTTTTTATATTTAAAATAATTCTCAATGAATACGAGTAAAATTACTGTAATACTTTTATTTTTAGTGGCGACTGTTTTTGGCCAACAAAAAATTACTGTCGAAGATATTTATAGCGGAGCATTTCGTGCAAAAGGAATGGATGAGCTGCAATCGTTAAAGAATACAGACCAGTATACAGTTTTAAATGTAGATCAGGCCAGCAGAAGTATGCAGATAGATTTGTATGACTTTGCAACCCTAAAAAAAGTATCGAACTTAATTGATACAAAAAATCATAAGGATCTTGCCGACGGAATTGACAGCTATACTTTTGATGCTTCTGAAAAAAAGATTTTAATTGCCTGTAATTCAAACAAAATCTTTCGTCACTCTTTTACGGCAGATTATTTTTTATATGATTTAACTACAAAATCACTGATAAAACTTTTTGATTTTCAGGTACAGGAACCTACTTTCTCACCTGACGGAACTAAAATTGCTTATGCCAGAGAAAACAATTTATATGTTTATGATGTAGCCTCTAAAAAATCAACAGCAGTCACAACTGACGGAAAGAAAAATGCAATTATTAATGGTATCACGGATTGGGTTTACGAAGAAGAATTTGCTTTTGTCCGGGCTTTTGACTGGAGTAAAGACAGTAAAAAATTAGCCTATATTCGTTTTGATGAAAGTGCAGTTCCGGAATTTTCAATGTCAATGTTTCATAAAGACCTTTATCCAACAATTGAAACGTTTAAATACCCGAAAGCAGGAGAGAAAAATTCAGAAGTTTCATTACATATTTATGATGCGGCTGCCAATGCAACTAAAAAAGTACAGTTAGGAAATTATAATGACTTTTATATTGCAAGACTGCAATGGACCAATGATAATAATACTTTGTCAGCTCAGGTTTTAAACCGCCACCAGAATAATCTTGATTTATTATTTGTTGACGGAACTACTGCTACTGCAAAAGTGGTTTTAAATGAAAAAGATAAAGCTTATGTCGATGTTACAGACAATTTGACTTTCTTAAAAGATAACAGCTTTATCTGGACAAGCGAAAAAGATGGTTTTAATCATATTTATGTGTATGATAAAACCGGAAAACTTAAAAATCAGGTTACAAAAGGAAACTGGGAAATAACTTCATATTACGGTTTCGACGAAAAAACAAAAACTATTTTCTATCAGTCTACAGAAAATGGTTCTATCAACAGGGATCTTTACAGAATTGGATTAGACGGAAAAAATAAAGTACGTTTAACAACAAAAACCGGATCAAGTGCGGCAACTTTTAGCCCTAATTTTCAATATTTTATTACCACATTTTCCAGCGCTTCTCAACCAACAACTTACACGTTAAATGAAGCAAAGACAGGTAAGGAAGTTCAGGTTATTGAGGATAACAAAGATCTTTCTGCGGGATTGGTAGCTTATAATTTGCCGGCTAAAGAATATTTTGTTTTAAAAACAGCTAAAGGAAATGAGCTAAATGCCTGGATTATGAAGCCAAAAGATTTTGATCCTTCAAAAAAATATCCGGTTTTCATGATTCAGTATTCCGGGCCAGGATCACAACAAGTGGTAAATGCCTGGGGAAGTTCTAATGAATATTGGTTTATGATGTTGACACAAAAAGGATATATCGTAGCTTGTGTTGATGGAAGAGGGACTGGTTTTAAAGGAGCTGATTTCAAAAAAGTGACTCAGCTACAATTAGGGAAATATGAAGTAGAAGATCAAATTGATGCGGCAAAAGTAATTGGTGCTTATCCGTACGTTGATGCTTCAAGAATTGGAATCTGGGGTTGGAGCTATGGCGGATTTATGGCTTCTAACTGTATTTTTCAGGGGAATGATGTGTTTAAAATGGCAATTGCTGTAGCTCCGGTTACAAACTGGCGTTTTTATGATAGTGTTTATACAGAGAGATACATGCAGACTCCTCAGGAAAATGCAAGCGGATACGATCAAAACTCTCCAATAAACCACGTTGATAAATTAAAAGGTAAGTTTTTATTGATTCACGGTTCTGGTGATGACAACGTTCATGTGCAAAATTCAATGCAAATGATGGAAGCGTTAATTCAGGCCAATAAACAATTTGATTCTCAGATATATCCGGATAAAAATCACGGGATTTATGGTGGTCAGACCAGAATTCAGCTTTATAATAAAATGACTAACTTTATCAAAGAAAATTTATAATTTAAAACAAATTAACCTTAAATAAATAATGAATAATATGGGAGAAACTAAAGTAAAAACTGCACATCCAAAAGGACTTTGGGTATTGTTTGGAACGGAGATGTGGGAGCGGTTCAATTTTTATGGAATGCGAGCTTTATTAACTTTATTTCTTGTGAATTCATTGTTGATGAAGGAAGAAGAAGCGTCTTTAATTTATGGAGGTTTCCTTGGACTTTGTTACTTAACACCAATGTTGGGTGGTTTTGTTGCCGATCGTTTCTTAGGAAACAGAAATTGTATCCTTTTAGGCGGGTTATTAATGGCCATTGGACAACTGTTGTTGTTTACCAGCGGAAGTGTTTTTGAGTCTAACTTAAGTTTGGCAAAAATCATCATGTATTCTGCATTAGGAGTTATTGTTTTTGGTAACGGATTCTTCAAGCCAAATATTTCCAGTATGGTGGGAAGTTTGTATCCTAAACAGGAAAAAACAAAATTAGATAGTGCTTTTACTATTTTCTACATGGGAATTAATATCGGGGCTTTTTTAGGTCAGTCTATTTGTCCTTTGTTGGGAGATGTAAAAGATGCAGGCGGAATTAGGGATATTCATGCTTTTAGATGGGGATTCATGGCGGCTTCTGTTGCGATGCTTTTAGGGACAGTTCTTTTTTACTTCCTGAAAAATAAATATGTGGTTTCTCCTGAAGGAAAACCATTAGGAGGTTTGCCTTCTAAAAACGATGCTTCTGATTTTGAAGAAGGAGAAGCGCAAAAAGCTAATTTTTCTAATAAAGCTTTGATAATTGCGGGAGTTGCATTTATTGCTTTAGGATTCTTTTTTCACTACGCTGTAGGTCAGAATTTGATTTATACACTAATTTACTCAAGTGGTTTATCATTGGCCGGCTTAATTATTTCCGATACTTCTTTAACTAAAATTGAGAGAGACAGAATTATAGTTATTTATATCGTCTCATTCTTTATTATTTTCTTCTGGGCAGCTTTTGAGCAAGCAGGTTCATCTTTAACTTTTATTGCAGATAACCAAACGGATAGAAATTTCTTTGGCTGGCAAATGCCCCCATCTATGGTTCAGATTTTTAATGGACTATTTGTAGTGATATTAGCGGTGCCTTTCAGTATACTATGGGATACTTTAAGAGCGAAAGACAGAGAACCAATTTCTCCTGTAAAATTAGCCGTAGGATTGGTTGTGATATCTTTAAGTTTCTTTATGATTGCAACTCAGGTTTCATATATTGGAACTTCAGGTTTGTTATTGGTTAAATGGCTTATTTTATTGTATTTCTTAAATACATGCGCTGAGTTGTGCTTGTCTCCAATTGGTTTGTCATTAGTAGGTAAATTATCTCCAAAGCGTTTTGCGTCATTATTGTACGGAGTATTTTTCCTGTCAAATGCATCTGGTTATGCTTTAGGAGGGACTTTAGGTTCTATCTTACCTGCAACTGGTGATAAATTTGCAAAAGCAAAAGAATTAGGGATTGATCTTCAGGCAGTTTTAGATAATAAAATTGTACCAACTGCTGAGCAGATAGCTTTATTAGATCAACATCAGATTAGTGTTCATAACCACTTTTTTGCCGGATTCGAAATCCATAATTTATATGAATTTTTTATGGTATTTGTTGTTTTAACAGGGATCGCGGCAATTGTATTATTTGCTTTGACTCCATTCCTGAAAAAAATGATGCATGGTGTTAGGTAAATAATCAAAATGATATATCAGAATTACCTACAGGTTTAGGCTTGTAGGTAATTTTAATTTTAAAGAGTTTGTAGTTATGTGGAAAAAGCATCCAAAAGCATTGCCTTTTTTATTTTTATCTGAAATGTGGGAGCGTTTTGGGTATTATTTAATGATTGGAATCTTTACTTTATATCTAAAAGATGTAAAGGATGGTTTTGCTATGACCGAGAAAGAAGCTTCTGATCTATACGGGACTTTTATTGCATTGGTTTTTCTAACCCCTTTTATTGGCGGACTTGTTGCTGATCGCTATTTAGGATATAGGAAGTCTATTATTTTCGGTGGAATTTTAATGGGTATTGGCTATTTCTTAATGGGAATACACGACATAACAGTACTTTATATTGCCATGACTTTGGTGATTATTGGAAATGGTTTTTTCAAACCCAATATTTCTACATTGCTGGGAAGCTTCTATTCCAAAGAAGAATATAAAGATAAAAAAGATGAAGGCTACAATATTTTCTATATGGGAATTAACGTTGGCGGTTTTATCTGTAATTTCTTTGGGGCTGCTTTACAAATCCTTTTAGGCTGGCACTGGGCTTTTATGGCGGCAGGTGTCGGGATGTTTATAGGGGTTATTGTGTTTTTATTAGGCACGAAACATTACGTGGGATATGATCAGAAAAAGGGTGTGCAGGAAGGCGATATGCCTTTTTATAAAATTATCCTGTTTATTTTATTGCCTTCCTTTATTTTTGGAGCCATTGGCTGGCTGATAAAAGGAGTAGCTTCAGAAACTAATTTAGACAGCTCTGTTTTTGGTTCAGACAGTACAGATGCTTTTATTTTTGCCTGTATTCCGATAATTTTCTTTTACGGATCACTTTATTTTAAAGCTAAAGCAGAAGATAAACGATCAATTGGGGCCTTGTTGGCTATTTTTGGAGTAGTAATTTTGTTTTGGGGTGTTTTCAAACTTAATGGTTCAGCGCTTACTACCTGGGCTGACCGCTACACCGACAGGGAAGTGGCCGGAACAACCGGTCAGTTTGTTGGAAAGCTAAAATTAGCCAAAGAAGTAGAGTACAAAAAAGAATCTACAGAGCTTTACGATCATCAGTTTCGTTTGCAAAAGGTAAATGGAGTTGTAGAGAAAGAGGTCAATTATCCTTTGTATTTTAGAAATGTTGTCCCGGAGAAATTACCTGCTGAAGGTGCTAAAGTACATCTTTGGGCTACAAATTTAAGTCAGTCTATTAACCCGGCCTGGGTAATTATATTAACACCCTTGATTGTTGCGTTTTTCTCTTTTTTACGATCCAGAAAAAAAGAACCTTCAACACCTACTAAAATTGCTTTTGGTTTGTTGATTTCGGCGTTATCGGTTCTGGTTATGATAGCTGCAGTAAAAATTGGTAATAATGGAGCAGAAAAAGTTAGTGCCTGGTGGCTGGTGGCAAATTATGGAATCATAACAATAGGAGAATTGTTTTTGAGTCCTATGGGATTATCGGTAGTGTCTAAATTAAGTCCCGTAAATATTACTTCTTTGATGATGGGAGGGTGGTTTTTATCTACGTCGATTGGAAATAAGTTAAGTGGGGTTTTGGCTAGTATGTGGGATACGTACAATAATAAAGTCAACTTTTTTTGGGTTAATTTTGCACTGTTAATGTTTGCGACCGTGCTGATGTTTGCTTTAGTGAAGCAACTTAATAAGGTGATGAAAGAAAGAGGAATCAATTAATTATAAATAAATAAATGGAGCAAAAGATTACTTTAGAGGAGATTCAAAATTTTAAAGGCAATTACCCAAAACAATTATGGTATTTGTTTTTTGTTGAAATGTGGGAACGGTTTTGCTTTTATGGAATGCGTGGTGTGCTTACATTTTTTATGGTAGATCAGCTTTTGTTAAAAGATGAACATGCCAATTTACAATACGGAGCCATTCAGGCTTTTGTATATGCCTTTACTTTTATTGGGGGTATTTTCGCGGATAAAGTACTGGGATTTAAAAAATCATTATTTTTTGGAGGGATCGTCATGATTCTGGGGAATCTTTTGATCGCCTTTTCGCCTCAGACCATGTTTTATTACGGTATTGCATTTTCAATCATTGGAACAGGTTTTTTTAAGCCAAACGTTTCTTCTATGGTGGGTGAGTTATATCATGAAAATGATGGCAGAAGAGATGCAGGTTATGGTATGTTTTATGCCGGAATAAACGTAGGGGGTCTTTTAGGAGGCGCGTTGTGTATTTATTTAGGGAAATTTTATTCGTGGCAATTGTGCTTTTTATCGGCAGCTGTAGTGATGTTTTTAGGTTTGATTACCTTTTTGTTTACTAAAAAATATTTAGGCCCAATTGGAGATTCTCCTTTATTGGAATTAGAGCCGGCAAAACGACGAATTCGTGAAATTGCCGTATATGCAGTATCGATTTTAAGCTTGCCGTTTATCTTTATAATGGTAAAAAATACCGATTACACTGATTATTTCATGTACACGATTGGAATAATTGCCGTATTGTATTTTACTTATGAACTAATTAAACTGGGAGATGTGAAATTACAGAAAAAGCTTTTTGCGGCCTTTTTGTTTGTATTCTTCTATCTTTTGTTTAATGCTATTTATGAGCAAAGTGGAGGTTCTTTATCTCTTTTTGCAAAAGATAATTTAAGCAGTAAATTGCTGTTTTTCACCATTGATCCTAATGTGGTAAATAACAGTTCGAATACCTTTTTTGTGGTAGTTTTAAGTCCGCTAATTGGTTTGTTGTGGATTTGGCTGGGAAAAAGAAAGATTGAGCCTAACACCTTAATAAAGTTCGGAATTGGATTCTTATTTTTAGGAGCGTCATTTTATGTTTTTTATCTGACTAAGTTTTTTGCAAATTCTAAAGGTATAGCATCTTTAAATGTATTTACCTTTGCTTATCTGGTTACGACAATTGGAGAGCTTTGCCTGGGGCCAATCGGTATGTCGATTATTACCAAATTATCTCCAAAGAGACTATTCGGGATGATGATGGGATTATGGTTTCTGGCTAGTGCTTTCGGACAATTGTTTGCCGGAAAGCTAGGGGCAGAGATATCGAGATCAAATACAGGCGATACGTTACTTTCTAAGCTTCAGTCGTATACAGAGGGTTATTATCAGTTGGCTATCTATTCGCTTGTTGCGGGAGTTGTTTTAATTGCGATTTCGCCAATTATTAGAAAATTAATGCAAGAAGTAAAATAGACAACATTTTACAATTCTTTTTTTGTTTAAATTTGTGGAAAATAAGATAAAAATGAAAAAAATATTTTTGATAATGTTATTCTTAGTTGGTGCATTTGCAACGCAGGCACAAGAACTAAAATGGTATACAGATGTAAGAGAAGCGATTACAGTAAGTAATAAAGAACAAAAGCCAATGCTAATGTTTTTTACCGGCAGTGATTGGTGCGGCTGGTGTATTCGTTTGCAGAATGAAGTTTTAAAAACTCCTGAGTTTAAAAAATGGGCGACAGACAATGTTGTTTTGGTTGAACTGGATTATCCCCGAAGAACAGCACAGACTCCTGAGCTTAAAAGCCAGAATAATGAATTGCAACAGGCTTTTGGAATTCAGGGTTTTCCTACCGTATTTTTTACAAGTGCCGAATCGAAAGATGGTAAAGTAAATTTTAAAGGTCTTGGGCAAACGGGTTATGTTGCCGGTGGTCCATCTGCCTGGTTAACAGTTGCAGAAGGAATTGTTCATCCAAAAAAATCTTAAAAAGAAAAAAAGTACTTAAAAAAATATAAAAAGCTCCTTACGAATGTGTAAGGAGCTTTTTTGTTTAGTAAGAAAATCTGAACATTAATTTAGGGTAAATTAAATATTTTGTATTTTATTGCAATTAAAAAAACATATAATGTATTTTTTGTATTAATAAAAATTGGAAAATTAAAATAATATGTTAATTTCGTCATGCTATTCTAACCAAAACCAATTTAATATGACCAAAAAATTACTTATCCTACTATTCTTTTTCGGTTCATTTTTTATGCATGCACAAAATCTAGTTTGGAGAACAAATATGACTGATGCTATTGCAATTAGTAATGAACAAAAAAAACCAATGTTAATTCTATTCACTGCCTCAGGTGTACCGGAGAATCTTCAGAACGAAATTTTTAAAACTCCGGATTTTGCAGTCTGGTCGCGTGATAATGTTGTTCTGGTAAAACTGGATTTATCTGATGTCACTACAGATGATAGTGATAAAGAACAAAATGTAAAATTAAAAAATGCATTTGGAGTTCAGGATTTACCTGAAGTTTGCTTTGCAAGTGCTTCGGTTCGAAAAAACAAAACCACATTTAGTGCTTTAGGAAAAATTGCTTACAAACCAGGTGGAGCTAAAGTGTGGATCGCAGAATCAAATGCGATTTTGCACCCAAGTGAATAATTAAATTTAAATTAAGTTTCTTAGTTTAATTTGTAGATTCCCTTTTTACGTTAGCGTAAGAAGGGATTTTTTTTTCAACAGTTCACTGCTTTAATGTGTAGTATTGTTATTTATGAAGAGATTTTTTTTCATTTCAATAAAAAATTAAGGTTTTATTAATGATTTGCTGTTTTTGCTAATTTTTAGTTATTTTTTATTGAGATATAGCTTGTTTGGTGTGAATATTATATTAATTTAGGCGCATTAACCTACTAAGAAATTTAATATGACCAAAAAACTACTTATCCCATTATTCTTTTTTGGTTCGTTTTTTATGCAGGCGCAAAATTTAGTTTGGAAAACAAATATGAATGATGCTATTGTGATGAGTGATGAACAAAAAAAACCTTTACTGATTTATTTTACGGCGTCTGGAGTATCGACAAAAATTCAGAATGACGTTTTTGTAACTCCTGATTTTGCCGTTTGGTCAAGAGACAATGTAATTCTGGTAAAACTTGATTTGTCTGACACTGAAATATCTGATGTTGTTAGAGATCAGAATGTGAGGCTGAAAAATTCTTTGGGTGTCCAGGAGTTACCTCAAACATGTTTAGTATTTGCTTCAGTTCGAAAAGGTAAGACTACTTTTAATAGTGTAGGCATAGTTCCTTTTAGACAAGGAGGAGCAAAGGTTTGGATTGCTGATGCTAATTCGCTTTTAAATCCGTAGATCAATTTCACGGTTGACTTTATAGTCCCTTCTTAACTTAATGAACGAGAAGGGATTTTTTGTATTTGAAAGTATTTTAAAACTATGTTTAAATTGTGATTTTATTGGCTGTTGGTCGTTTTAAGCTAATTTTATTTATATAATTTTTTATTTAAACTTGTTTTTGTTTGTAATTTTGTTAAATTAGTAAAATAAATATAATTTAAATCACTTCAGTATGAAACAAAAATTACTATTTCTACTATTTTTTCCAGCCTCTTTCCTTCTGCATTCACAAAGTTTAACCTGGAAAACCAATATGAATGAGGCCATTTTAAAAAGTGATGAAGAAAGAAAACCTTTATTGATTTTTTTTACGGCATCTGGTATTTCGCAGAGTATTCAGAATGAGGTTTTTGCAACTCCGGATTTTGTAGACTGGTCAAATAGCGTTGTTTTGCTAAAACTGGATTTGTCTGATTCAACCATAACGGATACAGAGAAAGATCAAAATTTAAAATTAAAAGAAGCTTTGGGTATTGAGGAATTACCGCAGGTTTGCCTTGCTACAGCTTCTGTCAGGAAAAATAAACCTACTATAAATAAGCTGGGGCTTCTTGATTATAAATTTGGAGGAGCAAAGAAATGGATTAGTGATGCGAAAAAAGTAATACGTGGAGAGTAAAGGATAAATTAAGGTTTGTCATTTCATTTTATAGAATCCGTTTTCGCTGGTTGAATGAAAAGGAACTCCCTTTTTAAGACATGTTATTTTCCATTTTTTTTGAATGGAATAAGAATTAGAAGCATCTGAAATGATGAATTTGGGGTGTAAATCTAATAAAACCCGATCCAGGTTTATTTTGGGTGATTGCGTAAGCAGGAGTATATCCGGCTGAATTTTGTTTTTGTAAATACCGGAACTATCAATTACTAAAATTTTTTCACCATTAAAAAACAAAGTGTTTTTGATTTTAGAAACAGATTTGATATTCCCGTAATTTCCAACTAAATAAGCATTCAAAACATTGTTTTTTGATGCTTTTGCAGCAAGTGTATCGCTCGAATAAATGGAGATATTTTTTCCGGTTCTTTCAGAGATTAAAGTATTTTTCTTTGTGTGGTAAAGAATCATTTCATGTTGGCTTTCTATTTCTTTTTTGGTATAAATCAAAGAAACCTGAACTGAAATTAATGAGATTAGTAAAATAATTAGTTTGCTGTAATCGGGTTTCTTTGCCCAAATAACAGCAGAAATAATCATGAGATAAAACGTCAACAGATAGTAAGAATTAAAGCTGATATCCCGAATGACAAACCATTCAAATGAAGCAACCCAATGAATTGTTTCGTTTAAAAAGTAAATGCTTTTTTCGAAGATTTCGATTAATACCAAAGGAGGAGGCGAAAAAATAGCCAGAAGCATAACTATAATTCCGGCAATCATGATAAAGGATAAAATTGGAATAATAACAATATTAGTTACAAAAAACAAGCCCGGAAATTGATGAAAGTAATACAGGCAAAGTGGGAGTGTGCCAATTTGTGCGGCAAATGAAACTGTTAATGCATTCCAGATATATACGGTAATTTTATGTTTTGGCTCCCGGATGTTTTTTAAAACAGGTTGTAACCAAATGATAGAAAATAAGGCAATATAACTTAGCTGGAAACCAACATCAAATAGAAAATAGGGTTCGAAAAGGAGTATTAGCAAAACAGAAACCAGTAATGTGTGATAAATGTTGCCTGTTCTTCGTAAGTGGCTGCCAATAGCTACAAATGAAAACATAACGACGGAGCGTAAAACTGAAGGCGATAATCCTGAAATTATGGCAAAAATACCCAGGGATAGTAAAACGGAAAGTAATTTTATAAAAGAGCCTTTGCGGGTATTTGGGATTGGCTTTAGAATAAAATTAATAAAGAGCATAATAAAGCCTACATGTAATCCTGAAACCGAAAGGATATGAGTAGCCCCGGAATACTGATAATCCTGTATAATATCAGATGAGATCTCCTGTTGCTGACCTAAAATTAACGCCAGGGCAACATTCATTTCGGCTTTGTTAAAATGTGCTTTTTCAAGATTACGAATGATCCGGGCATGTAAAAGGCCGGAGTAATACCAAATATCTTTTTTACTATTCTGATTAATTGAGATTTCGGCTTTGTTTAAATATAACTGGGCATAAATTTGTTTGTCGGCCAGATATTTACCATAATCAAATTGATTGGGGTTTTTATTAGAACTGTTGTATTGTAAAGAGGTATTAGCTCTTAAAATATGGCCAATTTTAAGGTCCTCTTTAATACTGTCTTTCTCTATGTTTACAATGACCTTTCCTGAATATGCTTTGTTATTAATGTTGCTGATCAGGGCCGTAAACCGATCATTGTAGGTATTGCCCTTTAGTTTTTCGCGTAAGGTAAAAGTAATAGTCTGCGGGGTTTCAAATGCTTTTTTGCAATGAGTGTAATGGGAATTTTGAAGGGATTCTGTGTGCGATATAAGTGTCAGGCTTCCAATAAAGAATGAAATATAATATGTTGTCATTCCAAAGAATGGGATCGCCTTTTTATTTTTCCTTATGGTGAAGTAAAGTGTCAGAAATGCAATTAAGCCAACAATAAATGCAAAGACGATTATTGTGATTGCAGGTTGGCAATAATAAGAAAACAAAATACCAAAGATGAACCAAAGTGTAATTTTGGTTAAAGGGAAATCTAATACTTTCATGGTTCAAAAGTATTAAAAAATTGTAAGAAAAAAGATATGTTTTATTTGTTTCTGTCTAGTCAACAATTCTATTGATCTGAGCGAAGGAATTTTGATAGTAAGGTTCTTTGGTGGAAGAAATAATAACTCCTTTTGATGTTGAAGAATGTACAAACCTAATTTCATTTGAATTGACTTCGACAATTAGGCCCACATGATTAATTTGCTTGCTTTTATTGGTTCTGAAAAAAATTAAATCGCCTTTTTGGGCATCATTAAATTTAATTATCTTTCCAACTTTTGCCTGTTCAAAGGAATTTCGGGGCAATTTGATATTTTCAGATTCAAAAGTTGTAAAGACCAATCCGGAGCAATCATAACCGCTTTTTGTTGTTCCGCCAGCTTTGTAGCGAACACCAATATTATCTGTTGCATGTTCGATTAGGTTGCTCACAATATTTTTGTGTTCCCGCTTTGATTCTTTCCGTGTAACTGACGTTGACGCTGATTTGCAAGAAGCAAATAGAATTGCTGTAAGTGCTAAAAGGTATATTTTTTTCAAAACAAAAAAGAATTAAGCTTGTTTTAAATCCGTAACTATAAGTTTAGCGGTTTTTTTGCTGGCACCAACCCCGCCTAATTTTTGCTCGAGAATATCGTAATTCTTAAGTAGTTTTTCGCGATAGCGAGGTTCTAATAGCTTTTGCAATTCCTCTTTGATTCGTTTGGTATTGCATTCGTTTTGAATTAATTCTGTAACAACTTCCTCGTCCATAATTAAATTGACAAGCGAAATATATTTTAAAGTAATAATGCGTTTTGCAATTTGATAAGAAATAGAACTTCCTTTATAGCACACAACTTCAGGAACTTTAAAAAGGGCAGTTTCAAGAGTTGCAGTCCCGGAAGTTACCAGAGCTGCGGTTGATGAACGCAGTAAATCATACGTTTTATTCGAAATAAATTTGATGTTTTTATTGCTGATAAATTGCTGGTAAAACTCAAAGTCCTGACTGGGCGCGCCTGCAATTACAAATTCGTAATCCTGAAAATCATCAACAACACTTAACATTACACTCAGCATTTTAGTAATTTCCTGCTGACGGCTTCCGGGTAAAATGGCAATAATGGGTTTCTCTCCCAATTGATTTTCTTTTCTAAATACAGTTTCGTCAAATGGAGGCTGATTCTGGATCGCATCAATTAACGGATGCCCGACAAAATCTACAGGAAAATGATGTTTATCTTCGTAAAAACTTTTTTCGAATGGCAGGATCACAAACATCTTATCGATATCGTGTTTAATTGCTTTAATACGGTTTTCTTTCCAGGCCCAAATTTGAGGTGAAATATAATAGTGTGTTTTGTAATTTAAAGATTTTGCCCATTTCGCAATACGCATGTTAAAGCCGGGATAATCAATAAAAATTAAAACATCCGGCTGGAATTCCAGGATGTCTTTTTTGCAAATTTTTATGTTGTTTAATATGGTTTTTAAGTTAAAAATAACTTCAACAAAACCCATAAAAGCAAGTTCTTTGTAGTGTTTTACTAAAGTTCCGCCAGCTTTTTGCATTAAATCACCACCCCAAAATCTAATTTCAGCCTGAGGATCTTCCTCGTACAAAGCTTTCATTAAATTAGAACCGTGTAGATCTCCGGACGCCTCACCGGCTATTATGTAATATTTCATATTAATTTTTTTGAAAAGAATATTCCTTTATTAAACACAAAAGAATTTTTGCCGGACAAATATAAGATTTAAATAAATAGGGTTGAAATTGCCAGCACAATCACGGCCAGAATAACGCCTCTGGCAATATATTCTTTATTTTTCTTTAAGAGAATTAAAAAAACACCAAGATCTAAAGTAGTGCCCAATGTGATTACTTTGCCTAAATAACCCTGTTCCTTAATCGTTTGGATTCCGGTAGAAATATCAAAAGTTGTAAAGAAAGTTATGAATAAATAACTCCCAAGTAATGAGGTGAAAATTCCGACTATAAAGCCAATCAAGATGTCTTTTTTATTCATTTAATTTCCAGGTATTAAGTTGTTGAATAGTGTGATGGGCTGTCAGGTCAAATTGTACGGGAACTACAGAAATATAGCCATTTTCCAAAGCCCACTCGTCAGTGTCTTCGCCTTTATCCTCGTTGGTAAATTTACCCGTTAGCCAGTAATAATCTTTCCCGTAAGGAGTTTGTCTTTTGTCAAATTTTTGTGCATAGTAGGCTTTTGCCTGACGACAAATTCTGATTCCTTTAATTTCTTTTTCTTTTAGCTTTGGAAAATTAACATTCAGCACAACGCCCGGAGGTAATTTGTTTTGAAGCGTTTCTAAAGTAATTTTTTTTACGAATGATTTTATTTGTTCGAAATCAGCATTCCAGTCAAAATCCAATAAGGAAAAACCAATGGCCTGAATTCCTTCGATTCCTGCTTCAACAGCCGCACTCATGGTGCCCGAATAAATTACATTTATAGAAGAATTTGAACCGTGATTAATGCCTGAAACGCATAAGTCGGGCTTTCTTTTTAGAATTTCATTTACTGCGAGTTTTACACAGTCAACAGGGGTTCCGGAACAGCTGTATTCCGTTATTAAATCTTCTTCTTTTGAAATTTTATCCAGAAATAAAGTGTTGTTGATCGTAATGGCGTGTCCCATGGCACTTTGAGGTTTGTCCGGAGCTACGACAACGACATCGCCAATGGTTTCCATAACACTAATTAAAGCTCTGATTCCGGGTGCAAGAATTCCATCGTCATTGGTTACTAATATTAAAGGTTTTTCGTTTTTCATGCTGCGGTTTTTATTCTGATTTGGCAAAATTAAAGCTTGTAAAAGCAAATGTAGTAACAGATTTTGGTAGAATACTAACAAAAAGATAAAAATTGTAAACTAAATTAAAGAAGACTTTTGGACATCAAACATTTTTATATCTTTAACAAAAAATTATAGCGAACTTGGCATGCTGGCATAATTTTTACTGTTAACTTAGATTAAAAAATTTGATGAATGCTATTATTAAGTTTATGAAAAGAAATTATAAAATACTTATAGCCGTATTATGCTTGTCTTTGACATTGTTTGCATTTAAAATAAATGCAGATAAAACAGTTGATCCGGACCCAAACAGAGATAAAACACTTTTAGAATTGTTAGCGTTTGTTATTGAAAAAGGACATTATAGTCCGGCAGAAATAAACGATGAATTTTCAAAAGGAATCTTTAAAGACTATATAGAGGCATTAGATCCTTCGAAGAGATTCTTCTTGCAGTCTGATATTGATGAGTTTAAGCAATATGAGTTGCAACTGGATGATCAGTTTTTAAATAAAGATTTAACGTTTTTCAATCTTACTTATACAAGATTGATGAAAAGAATGGAAGAAAGCAAAAAACGCTATAAAACTATTTTAGCGCAGCCATTCAACTATGATGTTGATGAAACTTTTAATGCGGATTATGATAAGTTGCCTTATGCAAAAAATGCAACAGAAATCAATGAAAGATGGAGAAAGCAAATTAAGTTATCGACATTGTCTTCGCTTGTTACCAAACAAAAATTAGAAGAAGATAAAAAGAAAACAGATCCGGCTTATAAAGCAAAATCTTTTGAAACATTAGAGAAAGAAACCCGTGAAAGTTCATTGAAATCTTTAGACGATAACTTTAGTCTGATAAAAGATTTAAATAAAGAAGATTGGTTTTCTGTATATGTAAATTCAATCATGACGCGTTTTGATCCGCATACAAGTTACTTTGCTCCGGAAGAAAAAGATCGTTTTGATGTTAATATCAGCGGAAAATTAGAAGGAATTGGTGCCAGATTAACAAAGAAAAATGATTTTACACAAATCGATGAATTAATTTCCGGCGGACCGGCATGGAAAGGAAAACAACTTGAGGCGGGAGATTTAATCCTGAAGGTAGCACAAGGAAACGAAGAGCCTGTAGATGTTGTAGGGATGCGTTTAGATGATGTTGTGAAAAAAATCAAAGGTCACAAAGGAACTGAAGTAAAACTTACAGTTAAAAAAGTAGACGGAACAATTAAGGTAATTTCTATTGTAAGAGATGTTGTTGAAATCGAAGAAACCTACGCTAAATCTAGTATTGTAGAAAGAAACGGATTGAAATACGGTGTAATTTATTTGCCTAAATTTTATATCGATTTTGAAAATAAAGACGGTCGTGATGCCGGAAAAGATATCGCTCTTGAAGTTGAAAGACTGAAAAAAGAAGATATTAACGGAATTGTACTGGATGTGCGTGATGACGGTGGAGGATCTTTGTCTACCGTAGTTGATATTGCCGGATTATTTATCGAAGAAGGACCAATTGTTCAGGTAAAATCTGCAGGAAAAAAGAAAGAAGTTTTATACGATAAAGATAAAAAAATCGAATGGGACGGACCATTAGTAATTATGGTAAACAGTTTCTCGGCTTCGGCTTCAGAAATTTTGGCTGCTGCGATTCAGGATTACAAACGTGGAGTTATCATTGGTAGTAAACAGACATACGGAAAAGGAACTGTTCAAAATGTACTGGATCTAAATCAATTTGTTCGAAATGCAAATTATGGAGATTTAGGGGCCTTGAAAATTACCGGACAAAAGTTTTACAGAATTAACGGAGGTTCAACACAATTAGAAGGTGTACATAGTGATGTTGTGATGCCGGACCGTTATGCTTACTTAAAAATGGGAGAACGTGATATTGATAATGCAATGCCATGGGATAAGATAGACCCGGCAGATTACAGTACCTGGAAAACAAACGAAAACTTTACTAAAGCTATTGAGAACAGTAAAGGAAGAATTGCTCAGAATGCCCAGTTTAAATTGATTGAAGATAATGCAAAATGGATTGATATAAAAAATAAAGAAAATACATATAGCTTAAATATTAAAAATTTTAAAGCTACTCAGGAACAAGTTGAAAGTGAAGGTAAGAAATACAAACCCATTTCAGAATACAAAAACAATCTGGTTTTTAAATCTTTGCCTTATGAAGAACTTGAAATGAATAGCGATGCCACTTTAAAAGAAAAGAGAGAAGCCTGGCATCAGGCACTATCTAAAGATGTTTATGTAGAAGAAGCATTAAACGTTTTAGATGATTTACAATCTAAAAATGTTGTAAAGAATACAAATACAGGCAAAATAAAAAGAGATAAATTAGTTAAATCTTAAATTCTTTAAAGAGAATTAATTTGTTTAAAACGCTCCGGGAAATCAAATTTTTTGGAGCGTTTTTTTGTAGGTTTATAATTGGTGGTTACTTTTGAGGGAGTAATAGGATAAAAAGAATAAGAGATGAAAAAATATATATTGTTGGGCCTGATAAGTTTTTTGTTGCTTTCCTGTAAAAAGGAAATAAATAGTCAGACGAATGAAAATGACCAACAGCAACAGAGTTCATTTGTATCTGATCAAAGTGATAAAGATTCATTATATTCCATTGCTTACTTACCAACTTCTACCACCACACAAGTTGTAAAACATCAATATTATACATTGTCTTATAATGAAAAGTTTGAGCAGGCAGAATGGGTGGCTTATGAATTGAAAAAAGAATATTTGAAAGATGGAAATTACAAACGCCCTTATTTTATTGAAGATCCGAAAGTAACGACAGGTTCTGCGGATTGGAGAAATTATAAAAATTCCGGATATGACAAAGGGCATCTTTGTCCGGCAGGTGATATGGAATTTAATAAAAGTGCTTATGATGATACCTTTTACACTTCGAATATTTCGCCTCAGGATCACGATTTTAATAGTGGAATCTGGAACAGACTGGAACAAAAAACACGGTATTGGGCAGGCAAATACAATGATATTTATGTTGTAACAGGTGGAATTTTGAAAGATTCAGATAAAAAAATAGGAACAGAAAAAGTATCTGTTCCTAAATATTTTTATAAAATTATTTTAGCTAAATCAGGAAAAGAACACAAAGCAATTGCTTTCTTGGTTCCAAATCAAGATAGTAATAAGTCACTATATGATTTTGTGGTTCCTATTGAAACTTTAGAAAAAATGACCGGAATTGATTTCTTTCCTAATTTGAAAAACTTAAAAAGCAGTAAGGATTTTTAAATCGATAAACTACTTTGCTTTTTGCGAGGATTGAATAGTAAAAAACTCATAATTGCCAGGATCCAGACACCAATACCTCCATAAAGTAGTATCATTTCAAAACCATGAGCCAGTGCTGCATGTAAAATGGATTGAGATGAATCTAAGGTTATTAGTTGAGGAAAATCCTGATCAGGAGAAGGAAAGTTTCCTGCTGCAATTTTTTCTGAAAGAGAATGCAATGCTTTTTTATCGATTACTCCGGAAAAAGCAGCATTTAAATAGACGAAAATTCCTTTGACCAGAATAAATCCCATTAAAGCAATATTAATAGACAAGGTAATTAATCTGGCGCTCATGTCTATTCCTGAAGCCATGCCTGAACGATTAGAAGGAACAGAGCCAGTAGTTGTATTGGTAACCGGCGTATTGGTTAAACCTAAACCAATTCCCGCCAGTAAAGAACCAGGAAGCATGGTGAGCCAGCTGGCATTTTCTGCTATGCTGCCATATCTCATAACTATAAAACCCAATCCTATTACAAATAAACCTAACGGAATTACGATTCCTGAACGATATCGAACCGAAAGATATTCAGCAAAAGGAGGAATGATTAAAGTAGGCAGGGTATAAGCCAGTAAAGAAAGGCCTACCGTTACAACATCATATCCCAGACAGCTTTGGAAATAAATAGGAAGATAAATTATGAAAGGCCAAAAGCTAAAATTCATGCCAATAGACCCCAGGATAGCACCTGAAAAATCACGTATTTTAAATACCGAAAAATCAAACATCGGGTAAGGGTTCATTTTTTCGACCCATAGAAATAACACAAAACTTATTATGGTAATAGCTAAAATAGCCAAAGCTATCGGGCTGGTAAAACCAAGGTCAGGCCCTTGTGTAATAAAATAAGTTAATCCAAATACAGCGGCAGATAATGTGATCATTCCCCAGATGTCAATTTTTTTAGCATCGGAATCTTTAGATTCATCTACATAACCGTAAACTAGAATTACAGCAAGAATTGCTATTGGAACATGTATTAAAAACACCCATTCCCAGGACAATATTGCTATGATTGATCCTCCTATTATAGGACCAAAACCCAATCCGACACCAAGAATAATCCCCCAGAGACTAAAGGCCCTACTGCGTTCTTTTCCTTCCTGAAATTGATGTGATAAAGTAGCGACCTGACAAATTAACATTGCACCTCCGCTTATTCCCTGAAAGAAACGACTGATTACTAACAAAGTTACATTCTCTGCTAAACCGCAAATTAATGATGAGATACCAAATAATACTAAAGTAATCATCAAAATCTTTTTTCGGCCATATCGATCTGCCAGCGTTCCTGCTGCCATTAAAACTGTGGTACATCCTATGGTGTAGATATTCATGATCCATTGCATGTCTTTTAGATTCGCATTCAGGACCTTTTCTAGTGTTGGAAGGATAACGGGAACACTCGAAATTTCAAGAGAAAACATTAAGGTGGCCAGACAAATAGCAATTAAGGCAATGTTGTTTTTGCTGGAGTAAAATTTTTGCTTCATTTTATATTTTATTTTTAGCAAAAATAAACTGAGTATTCGTCTTTTATCAGTATAATTAAAGGATAAAAAAGTACTTTTGTAAGATGAGAAAAGAAAATATGCATCAATCGGTGGAGGTAATTTATAAAAAAGTTGATGAATGTCCGATAGTAAATTCACAGTTTAGTTTTTTTCAGTTGGTGTATGTGATCTCCGGTAATGGATTGCTTCGTATTAATGGAAATGCTATATCGTATCAAACCGGTAATTTAATGTTGCTTACTCCAAATGACTATCACACCTTTGATATTCATACTACAACAGAGTTTTTATTGGTAAAGCTTAATAGTGAGTTTGTAAAGCAATATAAATCAGGAAGTATTGATCATATTGAATGCTTATTGCATTATGCAACACATTTATCGGGTTGTATTTTGAAACGAAAAGAAGATGAATTTCTGGTCAAATCAATATCAGAAGCATTGATTCATGTCGTAAACAATAAGGATATTTATGATGAAGATTTAATGATACATTATGTTAATGCTCTTATTGTAATTGCTGCAAGAAATATTGCAAAAGTAAAACCGTCAGGTATTAAAGAAAGTGTTGACAAAAGAATTCTTGAAATCATCAATTACATTCAGGCAAATATTTATTGTCCACAAAAAATAAAGATTTCCGTGATAGCCGTCCAATTTGATATATCAGAGACGTATCTGGGAAGCTATTTTAAGAATCATTGCGGAGAAACGATTCAGTCTTTTGTTTCAAATTATAAAATCAGATTAATAGAGCATCGTCTAAGTTTTAGTGACATGAGAATTAACGAAATTGTAGAGGAGTTTGGTTTTTCTGATGAAAGTCATCTCAATAAATTTTTTAAGAAACATAAGGATATTAGTTTGACCGGATATAGAAAAGCCAAAGTCTTTCCGAATTGATTTTACTTTTAGTATTCATTGGATCGGAATTTTGCAAAAAGGTTTTAGTGGCGAATTGAAGATTATCAATGTTTTTTACACCGATTTTGCAGATTAAAGCCAATTTAATTTAGAAGTTTATCACATAAAAAAAGCCGAAGAGAAATCTTCGGCTGGTATTCTTTATCTTTTTTAAACTTAAAAAGCAGTTAAAGTTTTTAACTCTGCAATAGTTTGTGTTGGATTTTCGGCTTTGAATACGAAGCTTCCTGCTACCAAAACATCTGCTCCGGCCTCTACCAGTTGTTTTGCATTTTTGCTTGTGACACCGCCGTCAATTTCAATAATTGTAGATGCATTTTTGCGTGTTATTAAAGCTTTTAGTTTTTTTACTTTATCATAGGTGTTTTCGATAAATGACTGTCCTCCAAAACCAGGATTCACACTCATAATACAAACCAGGTCGATATCGTTTATAACGTCTTCTAATAAATCAATATTGGTATGCGGGTTAATAGCAACTCCGGCTTTCATTCCTTCAGCTTTAATGGCTTGTAGTGTTCTGTGCAAGTGGGTACAAGCTTCATAATGTACCGTTAAGCCATTGGCTCCTAAATCAGCGAAGTTTTTAATGTATCTATCCGGATCAATGATCATTAAATGTACATCAATATATTTTTTTGCATGTTTAGAAATGGCTTCCAGGACCGGCATTCCAAAAGAGATATTCGGTACAAAAACGCCATCCATAATATCAATATGAAACCAATCGGCCTGACTGTTATTGATCATCTCGATATCACGTTGCAGATTGGCAAAATCAGCAGCAAGAACAGAAGGGGCAATAAGTGTATTCTTCATTGTAAGTAGTTGTGTGTGTTATTTTTTGCAAAGATAAATCATTTATGAATTATATTGAAATTTAACCGCAAAGCCCGCAAAGATTTACGCAGAGGCCCCAAAGTGTTGCAGGCCTTGTGTATTCCTGCAGAATAAAGATCTGGGTATATTTTGTATTTAAATTGTGCTAAAAATAAAAAACTCCGGTAATCAGCCGGAGTTTCAATCATCAATCAAAAAACGAACAGTCAATCAAACTGTTGTTTGCTTTAATACCCAATATACGTAATTTCACAATAAATTCCAAATCCCAATATTTGGAATTTGGAATTTTATATTGGTTTTTGGGGTGATTACCCAAGATAAGTTTTAAGAATTTTACTTCTTGAAGTATGTTTTAATCTGCGGATTGCTTTTTCTTTAATCTGACGTACACGTTCACGGGTTAAGTCAAAAGTTTCTCCAATTTCTTCTAAAGTCATTGGGTGTTGATCGCCAAGACCAAAATACAAACGAACAACATCTGCCTCTCTTGGAGTTAATGTTTCTAATGAACGCTCGATTTCAGTACGCAATGATTCGTGAATTAACTCTCTGTCCGGGTTTGGAGATTCTCCAGAACGTAAAACGTCATAAAGGTTAGAATCTTCTCCTTCAACAAGCGGAGCATCCATAGATAAATGACGGCCAGAGTTTTTCATTGACTCTTTTACATCATTTACAGTCATGTCTAGTTCTTTTGCAATTTCTTCAGCAGAAGGCGGACGCTCGTTAGATTGCTCTAATAACGCATACATTTTGTTGATTTTATTGATAGAACCAATTTTGTTTAATGGTAAACGAACAATACGGGATTGTTCTGCCAAAGCCTGAAGAATCGATTGACGAATCCACCATACGGCATAAGAGATGAATTTGAAACCACGAGTCTCATCAAAACGTTGGGCCGCTTTAATTAAACCTAAGTTTCCTTCATTAATTAAGTCAGGAAGAGTTAATCCTTGATTTTGATATTGTTTAGCAACCGATACAACGAAACGTAGGTTGGCTTTTGTTAATTTTTCTAAAGCTCTTTGATCACCGGCCTTTATTCTTTGTGCTAATTCTACCTCTTCATCAGCGGTAATTAGGTCAACTTTTCCAATTTCTTGTAGGTATTTGTCTAACGATGCAGTTTCACGATTGGTTACCTGCTTGGTGATTTTAAGTTGTCTCATGTTTTTTGTCTCCTCAATTTTTAAGTGTACAAGTAGTTATACGTAAAGAGATACGAAAAGGTTACAAAAAAAATATTTAATTTTTAAAATTTATATTTTATCATTCTAATATTAGGCTTTTAATTAATATTGGAGTCTTTGATTTCTATCGTTTCTTTAATAAAAACTGGTTTTCCGCTGGCAGAGAATCCTTCTAATATTATTTCGAATTTACCAGATACATCTGATGCATAAAATGCGATTTTTGAATCAGGATTGCTTAAATCCACTTTTGGTAACCATAATAACTGATGCCTGTAGTCAGGAATCCGGGCATTTTTACTGTTGGCGTAATCCGGTTGAAAATATTCTTTCTTAGATTGGGGGCGTAAGAGTTCAGGCCTTAGAATAAAGTTGCCTTTAAGTTTAGTATCGTAATCTCCGTTTTTAGTTGTGAAAACAACTACACCATTAAACGATTTTGCTCCATAGTAGTAGATTCCCTTTATAACATTAATTTTATGGATGTTTTTAGGATTGTATGCAAAAAGTTCAGTAAGGTCTTCCAGGATTAATCCATCAACAACGATTAGTGCAGGCAATTGAGATTCGTAGTTTGGATCGTAGTCGTAAACGTGAATAGTATAATTGTTTTTGTCTTTTGAATAGTATGTACCGGCAACCACTTCTGTCATGGTTTCTGCCATTGTTGGGAATCTTGTAAAGGCATCCAGTTTATATTCTTTTGATAGCGTACTGTAAAAAGGAATAGTATCAGCAGAAGCTAATAAACTGTCTTTTTTGATGTTGTAATAAGCATTTTCGATTTGACTTGCGATTAGTCTTTCGGAAATATTTTGTTTGAATTGTGAATTAAACTGAAGAGCAGGAAATGTCAGGTTTGAGAAATCTATCTCTTTTGGTTTGTCAATTGCAATGGTGTAATCTTGTTTATTGTCTTCCAGAACCTGAATGATTATATTAGAACCTGAATTCGGTTTTTCCAGATTAAAAATGAATTTACCTTCAGAATCTGTTTTAGTTATTTTTAAATTAGAATTTTTACCTACAATAGAAAGAGCAATTTTTTTATTGTTGATTTCTGTACTGGTTGAGGATATTTTTCCTGAAATTATTTCACCACGCAATTCTGGTAATAGGAATTCGGTATTTTTTATTTCGTTATCAGAATTCCTGCCAGCATTGACCTCCTGAAGTTGTTTAAAGTTTATTTTATTTTGAGCTAAAAAGCCGTCCTCTTTTCTTATCGAAAGCATATAATTGCCTTTGGTAAAATCATCAGAATTCGTATTGATTTTTAATTCTATCAAATCCCGATTGTTATAGGTTTTACTTTTTAGGTCAAAAGAGATATTGTCGTCAGATACAATTCCTGTAGGAGAAATTTCATTTTGAGAAATGGTATTGGTTGGTTTATCTTTATATGGATTTACGATATAGATATCAATGCTACAATATTCTGCAGCTTTTTTATTGAGCATCCAGTTGGTATATCCAATTATCTTATAGCTTCCCGTTTCTAAAGTTGTTGGGATGAAAAAATCGCTATTGGCGACGCCATTCTCCAGAAACAATTTGTGAGTAAAAACGGTTTTTTTATTGCTGTCTATAAGTTGTAAATAGGCAACTTTGCTATAGTTTGATGTATTGCTGGTTAATTTGCTGATACAAAAAATCTGATACAATAAAGTCTCTCCGGTTAAATAGGAGTTAGCATTTGTACTGATATAAAGCGATTCGTTTAGCTTTTTGTCTATTTCATTTAGTTCAGTTATGCTACTGTTTTTTTGGGCAAAAGAAATTTGCTGAAAACTAAAGGCTAAAGCTATAAGTACTATATGTTTTAATCTATCCAAAATGATGGTTTTATGTTTGATGAAAATGAAGTGCAGTCTCCGCATTCTATAGGGTACAAAATATAATCCCCGCTTTCGTCAGGAAAGTAAGTTTTTAATCCTGTACCCAGTAAGTCAAGAATTAAATCTCCCTGGCAAATCGATGATTGACCAAAACAATATTTAAATAGATAATTTTTGATATCATCTTCGGGAATTGGAGCTGGACAATCGTATGGATATGGTGGAGTTGGTGTTCCGGGAAGAATATCTGTAAAATTGAAAAATAATCTTTTTTCTGAATAAGAAGAAACATCAAAATAACCAATTACTTTTTCTCCGGGATTGTCAACGGGGTTAATATTACCGTAAAAAAAGCCTGGTTGTGTTTGGGATAAAATGCTTCCTGTATTTGATATTTCTTTTAGCGTTTCAAAAAAAGTATGAGCTGCCAGATTTTGAACATATTGTTTTACTAATATGCTATATCGGCTCCTGATGATTGGATCTTTGCTGCTAATAAACCTGACAGGAAAATCAGTTACTTTATCTTGTGCTAATTGATTCGTATTTGTTAAAATTAATTCATTTGATTTTTTACTTGAAAAACAAATTCTGGCTTCTTCTTTTCTTTCTATAAGATCAACTCTTCCTTTCGGGTTTGAACCGGCAGCAAAAAGTACAGGAACCGCTTTTTTAAAATACCATTTTGGCGCAATAATTTTGTATGTTTCTTCGTATTCGTATCTGTAATAGCGCGAATTGTTTGTTGGGTCTGTACTGGTTAGTGTAATTTCGACACCAAGATCATTGTTTTTTGTTACAGATTTAGCTTCTAATTTGTCAATTTGAGTTTGTTGTGGTAACTTCTCTGTAGTTGAAATATAAGATCTTCCGTTGCTTGTGCGAATGTGCAATTGATAGGTGCGATCCGGACTGGCCTGAAATTGATTTAATGAAACGTACAATCCCCCATTTTCTTTAAAGTCATATTTATTGCCAATATCGTCTGTTATAAAAACGACTGCCTTGCTCTCAAAAGTGGGCGTTTTTTCTTCAAGCTTATAAGTTCTCGATAGTTTTACTTCTTGATTTTTAAATTGGTTCGTAAGTGTTGCTTCAATTACAACAGCATCTTCAAATCCGTTAGTTTGATATTGGTATGGAGTCGTGCACCCCAATACCGATGAGAGAATTAATGTTATAAGAAATCTATATAGAAAGACTTTTTTCATCACCTTTAAAATTTAAAATTATAAGTAATAGTTGGTATTGGAACAGAGAAAATAGAAGTTTGATAGGCTTTTACCTGACCTTCTTTTGTTACAAAAAAGATAGAATAAGGATTATTGCGCCCTAACACGTTATACACAGAAATATTCCAGAAACTATGTGCCAGTTTTTTTATTTTATGGTTTCCTTCGATGTTTATCCCAATGTCTAATCGGTAATAGTCTGGTATCCTGTATTTGTTTCTGTCGCTATAAAGTGTGTATGAGGCACCATTGTACTCGTATTTTCCAATAGGATAGGTTATTGGTCTTCCTGTCTGATATACAAAGTTCGAAGAAAAACTGTAACGATGCGTAATTTTGTAGTTCATTACCACACTTACATCATGAGGTTTGTCGAAATTGGTTGGAAAATAAGCACCATTATTTACTTTCTCATCATTAAACTGACTGTCCAGTTTTATAAATGTTCTGGAATACGTATATCCAATCCATCCATTAAGCCTTCCAACTGATTTTTTTAGCAAAAATTCAACACCATACGCTTTTCCGTCACCTTGTAACAACTCTGTTTCTAAATCTTTATTTAAAAGTAAGTTTGCTCCAACTTTATAATCGAGTATATTTTTTGATGTTTTATAATACCCTTCAACACTTAACTCGATATCCTGATAATCCAGCTTTTTGAAAATACCCAAAGAATATTGTAACCCGCTTTCAGGTTTTACATTCAGATCAGATAATTTCCAGGTATCTGTAGGTGATTGCGTAGTATTATTGGTTAATAAGTGAATGTATTGGTAATTTTTATCAAAACCAGCTTTTACAAATAAGCTTTCATCAAAAATATATCGTAAAGCAACACGTGGTTCAAAACCACCATTACTATTAATTACTTCATTATTGCCATATTTTTTTTCTTCTACAACAGTCGAAGGAGTTTTAGGCACGCCATCCTGATACACTTTTTGAGTGGATTCTCCTAAGGCTGCATAGTAAGAATATCTTGCGCCAATGTCCAAAAGAAGTTTTTCGGTTATTTTAAACTTATCAGAAAAAAATACGGCTGATTCCAGTCCTTTTTCGCTATCGATTTTTATGGGGGTTACCGTTGATGCTCCTTGCGGATTTATCTCGCCGGGATTTACTTTATACAGTTTGCTTGCGATACCGTAAGTGAATTTATGTTTACTGTTTAGTTCACTATTAAATTTCAAACTTGCCTGAGTTTCGTCTATTTTATATTTAAAAATAAAGGATTCCGGATTAGCCGATTCGTAATTGATACTGAATTTGTATTCGCTGTTAGAGACATTCAATTCGCTAGTGTTTTTTTCATTAAAAGAATGTTTCCATTTTAAAGAAATAAGACGGTTGCTGTATTGATACAATGAATCTGGAGTGATGCTGTATTTGTCTTTACTGTAATATCCTGTACCTTCGACAGCATTGTTTTTGTTTATTTTGTGGGTGTATTTTGCAAACAAATCATAAAATGAAGCCTGACTGTTTTTTAGGTTTTCATCATCTAATGATTTTAAAATCCAGTCCGAATAGGTTGCTCTTCCGCCTACTAATAAACTTGCCTTTCCTTTTACAACCGGAATTGAAGCTGTAAGATTACTGGTTACAGGGCCAATACCTCCTTCTCCGGAAAATTTTTCAGTGTTTCCGTTTTTAGAAGTGATATCAAAAACAGATGATAGCCTGCCGCCAAATTCAGATGGTATACCGCCTTTGTAAATGTCAACTTTGTTTATTGTGTAGGGATTAAGAGAAGAGAAAAATCCAAAAAGGTGAGCCGGATTGTATATCGTTCCATTATCCAGCAGCATTAAATTCTGGTCTTCTTTTCCTCCACGTACATTAAAGCCTGAAGAACCTTCACCGGCAGTTTTAATTCCCGGAATAGTTAAGGCAATTTTCAGGACATCTCTTTCTCCAAGCACTAAAGGAACTGTTTTTACACCTTCGGCTTCGATTGTAGTAACTCCTGTTATGGCAGTTCTGATGTTTTGACTGTTTTTGCCTTTTACGACAACTTCTTTCAATTGGTTTATTTTTTCTATGATAGAAAAATCCAAAGTTCCGTTGCTGTAAATCATTATTTTTCGGGATGTATTATTGTACAATATAGATTCGATCTCTATTGTCGCTAATCCTTCGGGAAGTTTAAGGCTGTAAAACCCTTCGCTATTTGTGGTGGTTGTGATGGCAGTATTTTTTACCTTAACCGTTATGCCCGATAAATGTTTTTCGTCTTTCAAGTCGGTTATATGCCCGGAAAGCGTGTATAGATCAACTTCAGAACCTATAGTTTCTTTTCCGATTAAAGCGATTGGAGCAGTTTCTTCTTCGCCCTTATTCTTTTTAATAGGATCATACTGTTGAAAAAAGATTGGAACATTACTATTTTTTGACTTGTCATTTTGAAACTTGTCATTGATAATACTGTTCTTTGTTAAGATGATTTTGTTTTTATCGATAAAAAAATTAAGATCGGTATCTTCAAAGACTTTGTTTAAGATGTCTTGTATGCTCTTGTTGGAGTAGTCTCCGGAGATTAGAACATTCTTATCAAACCAGTCTTCCTGAAAATAAAATCGATAGCCGGTAGAGGCTTCTATTTTTTTTAAAACATCAATTCTGCTGGTATTGCTATAATTAAGGCTAATGTTGCTTTTTTGATCTTGTGAATAGATTAATTGATTAAAACCGAAAAATAATAAAAGGATGGTAAATATTCTCATTTGGATAATTTCACAGGTTTTAATTATTAATATATTTCAATAGATTCTTCATAAATAATGGGTTGTCGTCCTTTTTTAAGCTCCTATAGGTAAAGTAGAAATCATTTATTTTTTTCTTGCTATTTGGAAATAATGTTATGATTTCTTTTTTATCATTTATCAGGTAAAATTTATTTTCTTTTAATAGTATAAAATCATGTCTGGGAATGAATTCTATTAGGTCAAGTTCCGCTTTATTGGTTTTTTTCTTCTCTTTATAATATTTTATAAAAAGCGTTATGTTGTTTCCTGTTGGAATTTCTTCATAATATCCCTTTTTGAAACTTGTAGTGTTTATTGTTTTTAGATTAACAAACTTCTCATTTCCTATTTTAAAACAGTCAATATTTTCTTTGATAAGATTAATTTTGGTTGTGTTTAATTCACCATAAGGCCTTAACACAAGTTCATCATTATAAATATCATAATTTAATAGTAAATCAAAATAATCCTGATTGTTATAGTGAATGCTTCCTTTTTTAAAATCTTCAGAGATATAATAACGATGCTGATTGTTGATGGTTTTTTCAAAATTCAGATGTGCCGGGCCATTCTCAAAATCTAATGTTTCTACGCCAATATTTTTGTCAAAAGAATTGTACAATGAAATTTCATTGTTGCTTTGGCAATAAGAGGTGTAAATATTTAAGAATACTCCAAATAAAACAAAATGAAGGAGTTTTTTTTGATTTTTTTTCAAAGGTTTGGTGGTTTGTTTTGGTTTATGGTTTTCAAAAATATCAAAAAAATGTTAATTTGTCGTATATAATTGTTAAAAAATGTTATTTTTTTTAGTTGATAGTCGATATGGATAAATGCTATGAAATAAAAAAACACCTGGACTTAAAAGATTAAGCTGAGGTGTTTTGTCTAAAAAAAGGGCAAAAATTATGATCTAATCGGAATAATCATCAGAAGTATCTAAGATGTCATCGAATATTTTTTTTAATGATTTTAAATAGAGTGGAAAGGCAAGAATCAGTAATATATATTCTTTTCTTAGTACGGTGATATCGTCGAGAATTTCATATAAACTAGGAATAATGAGTGTTAATGAAATAGCAATACCAACCCAAGGATTATTTTTTATTTGTTTTAAAATTGATAAAATTTTCATGTCTTGTTGTCTGTTTAGCGCAGTTCTCATCTAATTTTATTTTTGAGTTTTCCTGGGATAAAAGTAATTTTGATTTTTCTGCGTTACGCTAAAAATGTCATGAAAGCCATTTTTCCTGTCATGAAATTTTCAAAACCTCTTAATGGACTTATATATTTCTTTCATAATAAAAAAAATCCTCTCGTAAGGGAGAGGATTTATAGTATTGTTGTCTTGTTTGGATTAAGACAGGATATTCATTTTTTTTAAAAAATCTTTATACGTATCGCTTAAGTTTATTTTGTGATCTCCTTTAAGAATAATAAGATTGTCTGCCAGGATAATTTCTTCGATTTTATCCGTATTTACTATAGTGTTTCGATGGGTTTTTACGAATTTATTTTTGTCCAGCAGATTGCTTATTTTCGTTAGGGAAATCTGAATTACAAATTTTTCTTTTTCGGTAATGATATTGCAATAACGCTCTTCGACTTCAATGTAAAGAATTTCGTTTATGGCTACTTTTTTTAGCGAATTTTTCTTTTTTATAAATAAGTAATCATCACTAATTACAGTGTCCTGTTCTTCGCTCATAAAGACATTCGTTTGAACATAGAATTTTTCTACGGCCATTTCGATAGCGTAAAGAATTTCAAGCTCATTAAAAGGTTTTAATAAAAAACTAAAAGGTTTGGTGAGTTTTGCCCTTTCAAAAATCTGACGGTCTTGTGAGCTGGTCAGGAAAACAAATGGCTTCGAAGCATTGGGAATAATATTGATAGATTCTGCAAAAGTAATTCCGTCCGGTTTTCCGTCCAGAAAAACATCGATAATAATGACATCGATCGTATTCTCATAAAAAAGTTTTAATGCATCTGTAAAGTTGGCGGCAACGCCTGTGATGGTATAATTGTTCTCGATCAGAACTTTGACAAGTGCATCGCTTTGCTCAGGAGTGTCTTCGATTATTAAAACATTAATATTATCCATGATTTCTTGTTTTTGGGGAGCAAGTATGTATGTGGTATTTTAATGAAGTAAAGTAAAGAATTATTATAGAGAAAAGAATTGTTTAAATCGTGTTTTTTAAGAGTATTTGTTAAAATAAAGTAGTTGCTATAATTTATTGGCTAAACATTTGGGCGGGTATATTTGTTTTTTTATAGAATAACGAGGGTTGAATTCCAATCTTTCTTTTGTAAGAAAGATTGGAGTTTTATTAAAGCCAGAAGTACTTGTTTTTAGATTAATCTCCTGAGCTTGTCTTTGTACCTCTAGAAGTTTTAGGATCTTCTCCTCCTGTAATCACTTGTAGTTGTTTTCTTGAAAGAGCAGTGAAGTTTTTCAGTGTTGATGTTTTTTGCTGTGTTTGCATGGTTTTATTTTTCATGGTGTTTTGTTTTTTAGTTATAGTAATTCCTTTTTTTAGTTATAGTAATTCCTGATCTTTTAATTTGTTTGAATTAATCTCCTAAACTTGTTTTTGTACCTCTCGAAGTTTTTGGATCATCTCCTCCTATGATAGTTTGCAATTGTTTTCTAGAAAGAGGAGTGAAATTTCTTAGTGCTGAAGTGTTTGCGGTTTGTGATGCTTTATTTTTCATGGTGTGATTTTTTAGTTATAATAATTCCTGATCTTTTAATTCATTTGAATTAATCTCCAACACTTGTTTTTGTACCTCTAGATGTTTTTGGATCTTCTCCTCCTGCAATAGTTTGTAATTGTTTTCTAGAAAGAGGAGTAAAGTTTTTAAGGCTTGATATTTTTGTAGTGTTTGTTTTATTTTTCATGATCAGTTGTCTTTTTAATTTATCTGTCTTATTGATTTGGTTTTAAATTATGTTGTTACACTAGTCTTTGTCCCTCTTGATGTTTTAGGATCTTCTCCTCCTGTAATAACTTGTAGTTGTTTTCTTGAAAGAGCAGTGAAGTTTTTCAGTGTTGATGTTTTTTGCTGTGTTTGCATGGTTTTATTTTTCATGGTGTTTTATTTTTTGATTATAGAAATAAAAATAAATAAAAAAAGAAGACGAATATGAAAAAATGTAGGGTAATTTAGAATGAAATGTTTTTATTGATTTGCCTCATGTTATTAAGGCAAATAATAAAGATTGCCTGTAGAAAGTTTATTAAGTAATTGTTTTTGGGAAACTCAATATCATTTTGGTTCCCTTGTTAATCTCGCTTTCTATAGTCAAGGTTCCGCTGTTTTTTTTGATCATTTGTTTGCACAATTGCATGCCTAAACCAGTTCCTATAATTTCGGAGTTGCTTTTTTTAGCTAAAAGTTCTCCTTCTTGTAGGAGTTCTTTAATCGTGTTTTCGCTCATTCCAATTCCGTTATCCTCAATTACAAGATCACAGAAATCAGGGGTGGTTTCTTGAGTGTAAAAACTTATTTTGCCCTTTTCGTTAGAAAATTTAATAGCATTGTCTAATAAATTTCGGAGTACAATTTTTAAGGAGTCAAGATCTACATAAATAAAAATATTTTTCGAAACCGAATTCTCAAAAGTAATCGCTTTGTCCAGCAGTAAAGGTTTATAGTTGTATTCGATTTGCTGTACGATAGAATACAAATGAATAGATTCCTTGTGAAAATACAGTTGTTTGGTTTGGAGCATTGCCCAATGCAATAAATTGTCTAATAAGCTATAAGCGCCATTGGCAATCGTACTATTCTGTATGATAAGTTGGTGAAGTTCATCATAATTTTTTGTTTCGAGTGTGGCAGATAATTTAGCATTACTCGTTTTTAAAGCATTTACAGACGATCTTAAATCATGACTTACAATAGAGAATAACTGATCTTTAGTAGCGTTGAGTTCGTCGAGTTTGTTCTTTTGAAGTAGAATAGTTTTCGCATTTTTTACTTTTTGACCGTATAGGTAAACCCCTCCGGTTAAAATTAATAGTAAGCCTATTGCGGCAAAAAATAAACTGTTACGTTCTGTATTTTTAAGTTTATTCTCGACCTCGAGTACTTTAATTTGTTTTTGTTTTTGCGCTACCGCAAACTTTTTTTCAAAATCAGCGACAGCCCAGATTTTGTTTTGATTATTGAGAGAATCTTTCCATTGGGTGGATTCTTTTCTATAGACTAGTGCTTTTTTATAATTACCTCTATTCTCTTCTACAATAGCCATGTTGAAGGCTGTGGTTTGTTTTAAGTCAAAATCCTTTATATTTTTAGATAAGGTATAAGCTTTCTGAAAATAGTATATGGCTTGTTGGTCTTTATATTGTGCGTAATAAAAATTAGCGATATTTATATTAGCTCGAACAGCACTTTTTGTAACTTGTTTAGGGTTTAAAATTGCATCATTTTTTAAATAAAATTCTGCTTTATCAAATTGCTTTAAGTGTACATAACATATTCCGATATTTGCATACAAAGTAGTTATTTCATCTTCATCTTGATGGTTTAAAATTCCTTTTTCGGCTCTCAAATAAAATACAATTGCTTTTTCAAATTTTTTTTCATAATAAAACAATACTCCAATATTATTATCAACTAGATAATAATATTGGAATGATTTGTTTATTGATCCAAATTCAATACTTGCTTGCTTGTAGAGTGCTTTCATTATTAATGAATAGCCTCTAAAGTAATGACAATATTCTTTTGTTTCTAGATCAGATTTCGTATTCAATTGTTTCATGGAATACACTAACGTCGAATCCCATTCTTTTTTTAAAAAAAAGTATTGTGCTTTGTTGAAATTGATTTCACTCTTTAATAAAGTTGCTTTTTTTTGAATAGCAATCTCAAAATAATTTAATTTTTTTTCATTTTGTGAGAAGATTATTGACGTTAAAAAAAGAAAAAGAAAAAGAAAGTTGTTTTTTTTTTGAATCATTATTGACATTTTATAAAATCCCCATGATGTTATTTTATTAACGATGTTCGAATTTTGAGTTTAATAATCATCATGTTTGTAAAAAATAGCAGTTATCAATAAAAATAATATAAATGAGGAGAATTGCTTTTGTGGCTTAAACTCCTACGCTTGTTTTTGTGCCTCGAGAAATTGTTGGGTCCTCTCCATCTCCGCCGCCTACATTTGTTGGACCTATATTTCTCAAATAAGATATAACTTCTGTGATGTTTCCAACTGTTTTAGAAGTGTAATCGAGCTCTACATACCAAACATCATAAGTTTTAGGGCTATGCTTGTCCCATATGTAGTCAAAATAAATTTCTAAATTAGATCCATTTTCTATAGGATTTTCAAAAGTAGGATCTGCTGATTCTTTAGAATTAACGTATAAAGTTGCACAAATTTTTAATGTTTTTACATCACCATTGTTAAAAAAGTTTGCTGAAGCAAGAGGAGGAATTGGAAAAGTTAGATTCTTGAGGTCTTTAAATTTAAAATCTTTTGTGTTGATCTTTGTAAGCTGGATAAGATTTAAGCTCATAATAGGGTTTTTAGGGTTAATGTTTCTATTTTTGGTGGGATAAAGTTATTTTTTTTCTTTGAATAACAGATGAATTTAATGTATTTTTTTTAGTTTTATTCGCGTTAAAAAACACAGCCCTTAATTCTTCTACCAGTTGCATTGTTATTACTGTCTTGAGGAAAAACGAAAAACCCCAATTCATTTGTTTGAATTGGGATTTTCTATGAATAAATTTTTAGCGAAATGTATTTTTTAAAAAAACAGATCAACTTGCGAGTTTATTTTTTCCATATAATAATCGATCTTTCTAATGGCTCTGTTAAAGAACAAATTTTGTTCTTTAATACCCGATTGCCCTAATGGTTTTGAATTGCTAATTTGTTGCTTAAAAAACTGATGAACGTTTTTGCAACTGTCATCATTGTCAGTAATAAAATAACCAAGTAACGTATAAGGAACAAACATGGTCAGTTTTTCATCGGTTTCAATGAGCATATTATTGTTTAGTAAAATCAGCTCGTTGTAATAAATAGCAAAATTAGTATTGGGTTTGTTGCATTTTTCCTGTATCAAACTGATAATTCTTTTTAAGTCTTTGCAAAGTGCATTGGCACTTTTTAAATCAAGTAACCCAGCTTCATAAAAGTACAGGATCTGCTGTAGGCTGCTGTTTATTGTTGTGTCGTTCCAAATTTCGTTTACAAAGGTGTTTTCGTATGCTTTTTTTAGTTTCTGCATAAACTCGGTAAAAGATTCTTCGATAACAAAATTCTCAAACGAAACTTTTTTCTGATTTGTATTTAAAAGGTTCAGCCAGACAAAAGCTTTGAACTTTGATAAGATCGTTCCGTCCATAAAATAAAATAATGGAATATCCTTGGCGGAATAGAAGAGTGTTGTTTGGGGATTTTTAGTTAATATTTCGATTTGTTCTGCTGATGTCCTGAAATATTGATGCATATCTTTTAAGGTCTCTATTTCGATTGTTTTCTCAACAATAACTTTTTCTTTTTTCGAAAATAAATTATCCAGAGAAATATTGAAATGATCTGCCAGTTTTATGGTTTCATCAATCGAAAATTTACTTTTTTCAGAGATTCTTCTATGAGAGGCGTCATAGCTAATTTCTAAAACGGAAGCAATCTCATCTATTATAGAAACTGATTTTGGGATTTTACTCCTAATTGCTTTTAAAAATGATTCCTGATATTTCATAATTTGCGATAATCACAAATATAAGAAATAGTTTTATTGATTTAAGCAAATTCGTGTGTGATAATTGCAATAGGTTTGTCCTGTAATTTTAAAATAATGATTTATGAAAATATCAATTTTAGTAGTGCTAAGTTTTGTTTTTGGATGCTCTTACGGTCAGGATTTCATCCAAATTCAAAATGATTCTGTTGCAGTACATTCGCAGATTTTTAGTCTTTCGCCAATGTCGAGAAAAGTAGATAAAGTAAATGGGCTGGTACTTGGTTTTGGACATATTGATAATAAAAATATAGAGCATCAATCAATAAATGGATTAAACATAGAAGCAAATCCGGCGCCTGCAGTTGGGGTATTATATGTTTTTATGGCATTAATGTATTTTGATAAAATAATAGAAAATAATAAAATTAAAGTTATAAAAACTACTGAGGAAGATTACAGGATTAAGAATATGAACTATACTCCTGATTTAAAATTAAACGGATTGAATATTAGTTCCGGATGCTTTTTTACCACAACGAGTATGAATGGATTAAATATTTCTGCCGGAAACAAATTCAACAATTTTAATGGTCTTTCGGTTACTGTTTTAGGAACAATTGCAGATCATCAAAACGGACTTTCAGTAGGTATTTATAATGCGAATAATAATTTGTCTGGTTCGACAATTGGAATCTACAATCAATCGTATCAATTAAGCGGATTGCATATCGGGGTTTTTAATCAAACCAGAATAAATAGAGGTTTGCAGGTTGGAATTTTGAATAAATCAAATTCAAAAGGTTTTCAGTTAGGGATTTGGAATGTTAATAATAAAAGGGTGATGCCTTTTTTAAATTGGTAATCATGAAAAAGGTTCCTTTATTTCTTATTGGTATTCGATTACTATTAGGCTTTGTTATGATTTTAATTGCGAATAGTAATTTTGTCTACGTTAGGATGATTTTAGTATCATTAATGATATTCGGATTGTTGACAGATATTTTTGATGGTATTATTGCACGGAAGGTTGGTGTATCATCAGAAAAATTGCGTAGGATGGATAGTCAGGTTGATTTGGTTTTTTGGCTTTGTGCAGGCTGGTGTGCATGGTTGTTAAATCCTGAAATAATTATCGAGCATCAATATGCTATTATTTCAATTTTTGTAATGGAAGGCCTGACGTATGTTTTTAGTATTCTAAAATTTGGAAAAGAAACATGTACGCACGCTTTTTTATCTAAATTATGGGGAGTAACATTGTTGATTGCATTTGTTTCGATGATTGGTTTTGGTCATGCCGGAATTCCTTTTTTTCTCGCCGTATTTTTTGGCATAACAGGACATATTGATGTTTACCTGATCATTTATTTTTTACCTAAATGGACGCATGATGTTCCAAGTTCTTATCATGCTTATTTAATTCGGGATGGAAGATCAATTAAACGGCACAAATGGTTTAATGGGTAAATTGTTTTAATAATCGACCAAGGAGTTAGTTTTGTTATGAATGAAAGCGATAAATACGAAAAACCCCAATTCAAATAAAAGAATTGGGGTTTTCTATGAATAAACCTTTAGTAAACTAAGATCTGATTACTCTTTTTTCTCCTCACGTGGAGGTCTTTGTAAAAGTGCTTTTCTGGACACTTTTTCTTTTTTGGTTTTAGGATCAACACCTAGGTATTTCACCTGGAATACATCGCCCATGTTTACAACATCGGTAACATTTTCAGTGCGTTCCCAGGCTAATTCAGAAACGTGTAATAAAACTTCATTTCCAGGCGCAGCAGTATATTCTACTACGGCTCCAAAATCTAACATTTTAATTACTTTTACTTCGTAAGCTTCTCCCATTTGTGGTTTGAAAGTGATTGACTTAATTTTAGCCAATACCGCTTCAATTCCGGCAGGATCTGTACCTAAGATTTCGATAACACCTTCTTCATTTACTTCGTTGATTACGATAGTTGTTCCTGTAGCTTTTTGTAATTCCTGAATTACTTTTCCACCAGGTCCAATTAATGCTCCAATAAAGTTTCCAGGAATAGTTCTGGTAATGATTTTTGGAGAATGTGCTTTAACGTCAGCTCTTGGAGCAGCGATAGTCTCAGTTAATTTTCCTAAAATGTGTAAACGTCCTTCACGTGCCTGCCCTAAAGCCTGCTCCATAATGTCATAACGTAAACCATCAATTTTAATATCCATTTGACAAGCAGTAATACCGTCAGCAGTTCCGGTTACTTTAAAGTCCATATCTCCTAAATGATCTTCATCACCTAAAATATCTGACAATACAGCAAATTTCTCTCCATCGGTAATTAATCCCATAGCGATACCAGAAACTGGTTTTACCATTTGAATACCAGCATCCATCAAAGCCATTGTTCCTGCACAAACTGTAGCCATAGAAGAAGAACCGTTAGATTCTAAAACTTCAGAAACAATACGAATAGTATAAGGACAATCAACAGGAATCATGTTTTTCAAAGCTCTTTGAGCTAAGTTACCGTGACCAACTTCTCTTCTTGAAGTTCCTCTTAGAGGTTTTGCTTCACCGGTTGAGAAAGGAGGGAAGTTATAGTGCAAATAGAATTTCTCTTCACCTTGTTCAGATGGAGAATCAATTTGGTTAGCTTCTCTGGATGTACCTAAAGTTACTGTTGCCAAAGCCTGAGTTTCTCCACGTGTAAATAAAGATGAACCGTGAACTCTTGGTAAATAATCGATTTCACACCAGATTGGTCTGATATCTGTAGTTTTTCTACCATCTAAACGAACTCCTAATTCTAAAACTACGTTACGAACAGCTTCTTTGTTTGTTTTGTAGAAATATTTAGAAACTAAATCTCCGTCAGCAGCTAATTCTTCTTCAGTAAATAAAGCTTTTACTTCTTCTTTTACTTCAGCAAATGCAGCAGTTCTTTCATGCTTAGCTGATCCAACTTTTGCAATGTTGTATATTTTATCGTAAGCAGCAGCTTTTACTTTTTTGTAAATTTCTTCGTTTTCTTTCTCACCTTCGTAAGTACGAATTTCTTTTTTACCAAAAGCGGCTTGCAAACGCAATTGTGCCTGAATTTGAACTTTAATAGCTTCGTGAGCAAATTTGATAGCTTCTACCATTTCTGCTTCTGAGATTTCTTTCATTTCTCCTTCAACCATTGCTACAGAGTCCAAAGAAGCTCCAATCATCATGTCGATGTCAGATTTTTCCAGGTCTTCTCTGCTTGGGTTGATAACAAATTTTCCGTCGATACGTGCAACACGAACTTCAGAAATTAAGTTATAAAACGGAATGTCTGAAACTGCTAATGCTGCAGATGCTGCTAAACCAGCTAAAGCGTCCGGCATAACAGTTTCGTCATGAGACATTAACTGAATCATAACTTGTGTTTCAGCGTGGTAATCGTCTGGGAAAAGCGGACGTAAAACACGGTCTACTAATCTCATTGTTAATACTTCGCTATCGCTTGGACGAGCTTCTCTCTTGAAGAAACCTCCCGGGAAACGACCAGCTGCTGCAAATTTTTCGCGGTAATCTACCGTTAATGGTAAAAAATCTACCGCTGGGTTAGCGCTACGTGCAGATACTGCTGTTGCAAGTATCATCGTGTCGCCCATTCTTACTACTACCGACCCGTCAGCTTGTTTGGCTAAACGACCCGTCTCGATTGTGATGCTTCTGCCATCACCTAAATCGATCTTTTCTACAAATAATTGTGGAATCATAATTTTTCCTTATTGGTTATACAATGGGTTTTAGTTGTGTTGTAGTTGTTGTGTGTAGTTGTTGTTAATCTAAAACCCAATGAAAAACCAAACTTTTTTTCTTATAAAATGCTTGTAATGTAAAAACAAAAAGAGGCACTCTCGCACCTCTTTTCTATATTGATTATTTTCTGATATTCAATACTTTGATAATCTCACGATATCTGTTGATCTCTTTCTTTTTCAAGTAGTCCAACAAAGCTCTTCTTTTACCTACTAATAGTACAAGTGAACGCTCAGTGTTGTAATCGTGACGATTTTTTTTCAAGTGCTCAGTTAAGTGTGAAATTCTGTAAGTGAACAATGCAATTTGACTTTCTGCTTTTCCAGTGTTTGTTGCTTCACCGTGTTGTGCAAAAATTTCTTCTTTCTTTTCTTTAGTTAAATACATTCCAATATTATTTAATGATTTTTATGTATGTCATACAGCTTTTGTAAGACGGGTGCAAAATTAGTCTAAAAAAACAAAAGAATCAAACAAAAATAAAAGAATCTTAAAATAGAGTGTTGATTTTTATGTTTGAGGAATTTATAGCCTTATTGTTTTGTTAATTTGTTACTGTTATAGGTATTGTATAGTGAACTCTGACAGGGATGCCTCTTTGTTTAGCCGGAATCCAGTTTTCATAGTTGGTAATTACTCTAATAGCTTCTTCATCCAGGCCATATCCTAATGATTTTAGGATTTTTGGCTCAACAATTTTACCATCCTTTTCAATTACAAATTGAACAATTAATTTTCCGGCTATTTTATTGGCTGCAGCTTCTTTTGTTTTTACAAAATTAGCCCCGATGAATTTATAAAAATCAGGTATTCCTTTTTTAGGTAATGGTTTTGTGTCCCGGGCATCGTATTGATTTTCTATTCCATTAGCGCTGATGCTCTTTCCGGAAATGAACTTTCCCTTGTTGTAGGTTTCAATGTATTGATATTTTGTAATCTTATTAAAGTCTTTCCATTCACCATCTTTAAGTGCATTTTTTAAAATTCCTTTTGTCGAGAAATTTTCCCGATCTTCTTCAAAAAGACCATTTCCGTCTTTGACTGCATGCTCATTTTTGGAATTCCAGAAGTCATAAATTTTTAAATCTGAGCTAAGTTCTTTTTCATATTCAACGTATTCTCCAATTAATTTAGGATTACCATTTTCATACCATTCTAAAAAACTTCCGTTTAATCTTGATTTGATATAATTTTCTTCTCTTTTTTTATTTCTATTCTCATAAAAGTAAACATATTTGCCTTCTTTAGAGAACCCGTCTTTCGTTTTAGAATTTCCTTCCATTTTTAATACGCCAGACTTATAGTAATCTTTAATTTGATATAAATCTTTTTCAATATGATAATCTTTTATAATTCTATAAGAGTTATGGTTTTCTTTTGAAGCATTTTTTCCAATCGAATCAAAATACACGATTTTGTCTGATGCGTTTTGCGAAAAAAGGAACATTGGTAGCAATACTAACAGGAAATAAAAAGTTTTTTTCATTGATCTTTTGTTCTAAAAAGGTATTTCTAAAATTACGGTGATTATAAATTTACTTTAATCTAAGTACTTTTTTCGGGTTCTGTTTCTCGCTTAAAGAAGAATAGGAAGATTTTACATTGTTTTCGTCGATACTAATTCCCGAAATTAGAATTCCTTTGTCATAATTGTCGCTAAATGTAGTTTTGCGAACCTTATCATTTCCAATCCAGAGACCTTGTTTCAGGCCATTTTTAATCTCTCCTTTTTGAGTTACAAACTCCTCCGTTTCTTCATGTTCTCCATTTCCATCGATTACAGTTTGGGTTCTGTCTTCATTCCAGCAATTAAGAAGCAAAGTCTGGGATTTCTTTGTTTTAGGATCCCAGAGATTTTGTTTCTCGGACTTTTTGCTTTGGTTTTCATACCAGTTGATTTCTTTGCCTGATTTATGATCGTCAGCATAATCTATTACCGATTGTTTTGCCCCGTTTTTATAGTAGCAAATAAACTCTCCATCCTTTTTGAGGATATCCCTGTCGAGAGTGGCGCCAGTCATTTTTTTTCTTCCATTTTTGTAGAAATCAGTAATAACGTATCTCGCGCTTTTTTGAGAATAGTTGGTAATTACTCTGGTGTAACTGTAGTTCGGAGAAGTAGTTTCACGATTTAACGAGTCAAGAAAAATCTTTTTCGAGACCATGTTAATTTGTGCTGATAGACCCGCTGAAATTATAGCAAGAAGTGCTGTGAAAATGCTTTTTTTCATTCGGGTCTGTTTTTTTATGCTAAAAAGAGGGCTTTTAGAATAATTTAGCAACCTCCTGATTTACGAATTCTAAAAATCTTTCGTCGGCTTCAGTAAAAGGATCGATAACGTGACTGTCAATATCAATTTGACCAATATTTACTCCGTTAACGAATAATGGAACTACAATTTCAGATTTTACAGTAAAACTGCAGGCAATATAATTGTCTTGTGCAGCCACGTCCGGAACTACAAAATTAGCATTGCTTTCGGCTACTTGTCCGCAAATTCCTTTTCCAAAAGGAATCACAGTATGATCCGTTTCCGCCCCAACATAAGGGCCTAAATGGAGGGTTTTGTTCTCGTGATTGGCAAAATAAAAACCAACCCAGTTGTAATATTCTATATTTTCATTTAATAATTGGCAAATTGCTAATAGTTTTTCGTCTCTAACTAATTCTGTATTAGTTATTATAGTACTTATTTTTGGTTGTAATTCCTGAAATGTCATGATGTGAAAATTTTATACAAAAGTATTTAAAGCTAAAGTCAAAAAATACATAAATTTGAAAAAAAATTCCCTTTGAAAAAATATTTAGTACAATTCAAGCCATTCCTGATTTTTATAGGCACTTTTTTTACTGCATATATTGTACTAACCTTGTTGTATAAACTTTATTTGAACACTTTTGAACCCAATGAGGTTGACGGAATAACCCATATTGTTGGTCGTAATGTGGAACAATTAATGAGTATGTTTAATTGTGATATTAAAATTCAGAAAAGTATAACAGATTCCTGGTTAGATGTTTGGTACAATAAAAAATATATCATTAGAATTGTCGAAGGCTGCAATGCTGTTAGTGTCATTATCTTATTTGTTTCTTTTGTACTGGCTTTTTCCGGAAAATTTAAAACAACCCTGATTTTTATATTATCCGGGATCTTGCTTATTTATGCTCTCAATGTTGCCCGTATCGCGATGTTGGCTGTTTTATTGTTTTATTTTCCCGAAAAGGGGCATTTTTTGCATGGCACTTTGTTTCCTTTGGTTATTTATGGATTAGTATTTCTTTTGTGGGTTATATGGGTAAATAAATTTTCAAAATATGCTAAATAAAATACTGAAGCATAAATTTAAAATACTGATTGCGATTCTAATTGTATTGTGCTTTGCTGTTATCAGGGCTTTTGAAAATAAACTGTTTTATGATCCTTTTTTGATTTATTTTGAATCGGATTTTAAAAATTTGCCATTACCTCAGGTAGAATTTTTTAAGCTTTTTTGCAGTCTTGTGCTTCGGTTTGTTTTGAATACTGCTTTGTCGTTAATGCTTATTTATACCTTGTTCCAGGATCGTGATATTCTTAGGTTTAGTGCACTTTTATATGGTTTTTTTATAGTAATACTTTTAGGGCTCTTTATTATAATCCTGGAATGTTTTCCGGAATGGAATTGGCTTCTTTTTTATGTAAGACGATTTATCATTCAGCCCATATTTGTAATATTATTTATTCCTGCTTTTTATTACCAACAACAAAATTTAAAAAAATAACATTTTATTACATTTTTTTTTAAAGTCTTTTAAATACTTTTGCAGTATGAAATTAAAAAAGTGTACAGGATTATTTTTAGCGTTCCTATTGTTGGTTTCCAACATTGGGTTTGCTTTTGATGTACACTATTGTGGAGGAGAGATTGCTTCGGTTTCATTAAACACGACAGCTTCAGCAGCTCCTGAAAAAAAATGTTGTGGAGCCTCAGAAAAAAAATCATCTTGCTGTAAAGATAAAGTAGTTCATTTTGAGAAAAAATCTGACAATGCTACTTTCAAAATATTCTTTTTTCAACTTGCTTTTCCTGCGGTAATCCAGGAGTATAAGCCTATTGCTTTTCTGTCTGTCCCAAATTTCAAAAGCAATCAGATCATTTCGTATTATTCTGATGCCAATGCGCCCCCCTTATTTAAGTTATACCACCAGTATATTTTTTATTCCTGATTTTAATGTTTAGAATCAAGTCAGTTTTTGACTTGTATACTGCTATTTGTTAGTTTCTTAATTCGTTGGAAATTTTCAGAAGCAATTTCTCTAATAAACATTAAAATCATTTTTTATGCAAAAAAATATAATGCTTTTTGTTATGTTTTTACTTTCGGTTTCTGCTTTTTCGCAGGAAGATTTAGAGGAAGTGAAAATAACCAAAAAGCAAAAAGGATTAAAAAAATCCTATACGTTAACTTCTAATACAACTGTTATTACAAGCAAGGAATTATTAAAAGCAGCCTGTTGTAATTTGGCGGAGAGTTTCGAAACAAACCCTTCTATCGATGTGAATTTTTCTGATGCCTTGACCGGGACCAAGCAAATAAAAATGCTTGGTTTAACAAGCCCTTATTTAATGATTACCGAAGAAAATATTCCTTCGGTTCGTGGAGCTTCTCAGGCTTACGGATTATCATTTACGCCCGGAACATGGATAGAAAGTGTTCAGATTACAAAAGGTGCCGGAAGTGTTGTGAATGGTTATGAGAGCATATCAGGACAAATAAACACAGAACTTTTAAAGCCTTTAAATGACATTCCGTTTTTCTTAAACGCTTATGGTTCTACCGATGCCCGTTTTGAACTGAATACCCATTTCAATAAAAAGCTTTCTGATAAATGGGCGACAAGTTTGTTTGTACATGGTAATGCCCGTGTAGCAAAAAACGACATGAATGATGACGGATTTTTGGATAATCCTTTAGGAAAACAAATTAACGTTTTGAATCGTTATCAATATTACAACCCTGAAAGTGGTCTTGTGAGTTTTATCAATTTCAGATATATGAATGATAAGAAACAAACCGGAGAAGTTGATTTTGATAAAGACACTGATCGCGGAACAACAAATCATTGGGGTTCAGAGATTAATACGGAACGTTTTGATGTTTCGACAAAAATAGGATATGTTTTTAAGGATATGCCTTATCAAAGTATTGGCTTTCAGAATGCTTTTAACAGTCATAATCAAAACTCTTATTTTGGCTTAAATCTTTATGATATTAGACAAAATAGTTTTTATTCTAATTTGATTTTCAATTCGATTATAAACAATACGAAACATAAATTCTCGACTGGTCTGAATTTTACGTATGATCAGTATCAGGAGTTTGTGAATGTAAATGATTACAGCAGAATTGATAACTCTGTTGGGGCATTTTTTGAATATACCTATGATAATACAGATAATTTCAGTCTAATATTAGGCGGGAGGGTAGATAATCATAACCGATTAGGATTTTTTGTAACACCCCGTTTACACATGAGATACAATCCGTGGAAAAACGGAGTCATTCGTTTTTCTGCGGGAAGAGGAAAACGTTCAGCTAATATTTTTGCCGAAAACCAGCAGCTTTTTGCAAGCTCAAGAACGTTTTCTATTTTAGATAATAGTGGAAAAATTTATGGTTTAAACCCTGAAATTGCATGGAATTACGGAGTGAGTTTTTCGCAAAAGTTTCGACTTTTTAATAAAAATGCCGAGATTGGTTTTGATGTGTATCGCACCGATTTTCAAAACCAGGCCGTGGTCGATTTGATGCAGAGCCCTCAGGAAGTTTTATTTTATAATTTAAAAGGAAGTTCATTTGCAAACAGTTTTCAGGCAGAATTTAATTATGAATTGATTCATAATTTGAATTTAAGAACAGCATACAAATATTATGACATTCAAACCGATTATTTGAGAGGTACATTTCAACGTCCGCTGCAGGCTAAACACCGTTTTCTGGGGAACCTGGAATACGAAACGAATTTGAATGATGGCAGGCAATGGAAGTTTGATTATACCTTTAATTGGTCGGGAAAACAACAATTGCCTTATACAGCATCGAATCCTGCTGCAGATCAGTTTCCTGATTTTTCACCGTCTTATGCCGTGATGAACGTTCAGGTAACAAGAGTTATTTCTCCGGTATTAGAGGTGTATGCAGGTGGGGAGAATATTGGAAATTATAAACAAGAGAAAGCTATTTTAGGGGCAGCGGATCCGTTTGGTCCTAACTTTGATGCTTCTGTTGCTTATGCTCCAATTTTTGGACAAATGTATTATGCAGGATTAAGATTTAAAATAAAATAAAGAATTCAATTTCAAAAATAAATTTCAATAACAATAAAATATAAATAAGATGAACAAGATAGTTTTAATCGCAATGATCAGTTTTTTAGGATTTTCGGCTCAGGCTCAAACTAAAAAAAATAAAAATTTAAAATACACTACCGAGGTAAATGGTAACTGTGAACAGTGTAAAAAACGTATTGAAAAAGCGGCTTATGGTGTTCCTGGTGTAAAATCAGCTACATGGGATATCAGTTCACATCAGTTAGCGGTGATTTTAAACGAAGAGAAGTCATCGCCGGCAGATTTGAATACTGCTATTGCAAAAGTAGGACATGATACTAAAGATGTAAAAGCAACTGAAGCTGATTATGATAATTTGCATTCTTGCTGCAAGTATGTAAGAGAATAATCATTATGGAGAGCCCAAGTGTAAACTTGGGCTTTTCAATAGTTAATTTATCTTTAAAATATGGCAATTTATTGTGGTTGACACAAATTATTGTTAATTTCACGAACTTATAAATATAACCAAACGCATTTATGAATAATTTTGATTGGACTCAATTAATCAACCCTGAATTTTATATTACATTAAGTATCGGTGGTTTTCAAATTGGTTTATTTATTGTTTTGTTTATAGTTTTTGCTGAAACAGGACTTTTTGCAGGTTTCTTTCTTCCGGGAGATAGTTTGCTGTTTTTGGCTGGCATCTACAGCCGTGATCTAATACAAAATGTTGTTGATATCCCTGCTGATTTCGTAAACGTATTTTTGCTTTCAACGCTAGTTGCAGTGATGGGAGTTTTGGGTAATATGACCGGATATTGGTTTGGAGCCAAAAGCGGTTATTATTTGTTCAAAAAAGAAGATTCTTTCTGGTTTAAAAAGAAATATTTATTACAATCTAAGGATTTCTTTGAAAAATATGGTGGAAAAGCAATTATTTACGCTCGTTTTCTTCCAATCTTCAGAACGTTTGCCCCAATTATTGCCGGTATCGTTTCTATGGATAAAAAGAAATTTATGTTCTATAATGTTCTAAGTTCTTTCTTGTGGTCATTTATACTGATTTTTTCCGGACATTATTTATACGGAGTATTTTTGAAACAAGGTATAGACTTAAAACAACACATCGAATACATCATTATTATAATTGTTATTATCTCTACATTTCCGGTTTTGCTTAAGCTTTTAAAGAAAAGACCAAGTGAACATGTTTAAGGATATATAATAAAGCTTATAAAAAAGTCCGAAGTTAATTACTTCGGACTTTTTTTATGTTGGAAAATGATTGTAATGGCTTTTATTGTAAGATTATGTGAAAATTATGTTTGGGTAATGAAGGAGTTTTAAGTCCTGTGAGTTCCCTTATAACTTGAGTTTTCAATTGATCTTAGTTCAATAATTTGGTGTCAGTGTCAGATTGATGTAGAAGTTTAGTGTGTAAAACTACTTGTAAATATTACCATTCATTTACTTTGTTGGCATCCATCTTTAAGAAAATAAACAACAAAATTGTGAATCCCCAAAGTCCGGAACCTCCATAAGAAAAGAAGGGGAGTGGTACTCCAATGGTTGGGAAAATTCCAATAACCATTGCAATGTTTACGAAAAAGTGTATGAATAAGATTCCTGCAACACAATAACCATACACTCTGCTGAATTTAGTTTTTTGTCTTTCAGCCAGGTATATAACCCTTAGGAATAAACCCACGAAAAGAGCAATGACAACCAGTGATCCTGCAAAGCCCCACTCTTCGCCAACAGTGGTAAATATGTAATCTGTGTGTTGTTCAGGAACAAAACCTCCTTTTGTTTGTGTGCCTTCCAGGAAACCTTTTCCAATCCATCCTCCGGATCCAATAGCAATCTCTGATTGATTTGTATTGTATCCAATACCCTTCATGTCGACAGTCTTACCCAGTAATATGTTAAAACGGTCACGGTGGTGTTGTTTGAAAATGTGGTCAAAAACGTAATCAACAGATAAAACAAATGCAGAAATGATCGCTAATAAAATACTGCTTAAGATAATATTTCGGTCTACCGCCCTGCCTTTAAAATGGATGATAAGCAATACTCCTAAAGCGATTAAAATAACGGCATAAGGTTCCAGTACAAGTGTTAGTACAAATAATAAAATGGTAATAAAACCTGTCCAGACATACCATGATGGTAATCCTTCACGATATAATACAACAATAAAAATACTGTAGATTAAGGCACTTCCCGGATCGGGTTGTGGCAGGATTAGCATTACAGGCAGAAATACAATAGCCAAAGCCTGAATTTGCCTGTTTGTGTCTTTTAGGTTTATTTGTGTATCGCTTAAGTATTTTGCAAGTGCCAATGATGTAGCGGCTTTTGCAAACTCTGAAGGCTGTAAAGTAAAGCTTCCTATGGCGTACCAGCATCTTTGTCCGGCAATTGTTTTTCCAAATAGAAATAAACCGGCCAATGATAGTAAAGAAACTCCAAAAATGATACTGGCATATTTTTCGTAAAACTTTCCGTCAACAAAAAGTACCACAAAAATCAATGGTATCGTACAGCCAATAAAAATCAGCTGTTTCTGATAGGTTCCTTCTGTTGATAATAGTGATGAAGAATAGATATTTAGCCACCCCAGTACTACCAACGAAATGTAGATAAAAACGCTTATCCAGTCAATGTTGTTTTTTACACTTTGATTTTTCATTTGAAATAATCTTTGTTAGTTTTCTTTAGTGGTGTCTACGGGAATATTCTTAACTTCTACTTTGGTTTTTACGATTTTGGCTCTCATAACAGAATCTTTTGGTGTAGATTCAATTGCGCTTGCTTCGCTCATTCCGCCTAGTTTTGCATATTCGCTTGCTAAGCTTTTATTTAGAACCCGAATTTCCAAATCATTTCTCGTAATTTTCTTTCTAAGGTATTTCTCGATCATCAAACTCGCAATCGGACCTGCAACTGTTGCACCAAAACCTCCGTTTTCAATCATAATTGCAATAGCAATTTTTGGATTGTCTTTTGGGGCAAAAGCCACAAAAATAGAGTGATCCTTAAGTTTTGTTCTAACGCCATTAATTTTAGCATAGTTTTCAGCAGTACCTGTTTTTCCGCAAATGTCGATGCCTTCTACACGAAGGGCATGGGCAGTTCCCATGTTGTATACATCAAACAAACCGCTTATAACTGGCGGGAAATACTTTTTGTCAATTGTAGTTTCGTGCTTGGTAGTGAATTTAGCGTCTATTTTCTTGCCTTCAATTTTTTTGATGATGTGAGGGGTGTAATAATAACCCTGATTGGCTACCGTCGCCATCATATTGGCTAACTGAATGGGTGTCATTAAAACCTCTCCCTGACCAATTGCATTAGATACAATTGTGGTACTTCTCCAGCCTCCGTTAGGATAAATCTTTTTATAAGTCTTAGATGTTGGGATGTTTCCTTTTTTACCCGTTGGCAAATCATATCCCATAAATTGACCTAATCCAAAACTTTTTACGTGATCACTCCAAACATCAACCGCTTTGCCGGGATTGGCGTATTTGTTAATGGTTAACATGTATGCCTGTGCAAAATAGGTATTGCAGGAATTATAGATTCCGTTATGTAACTGATGTGGTCCAAAACCGTGACATTTCATAAAACGGCCACGGCCATAACTAAATCCATGGTGGCACATAAAAGTAGTTTGCTCGTTAATAACCCCTTCCTGAAGTGCTACCAAACCAGTCAGGATCTTAAAGGGAGAACCTGGAGGGTATTCGGCTAAAAGTCCTCTGTCGTATAAAGGTTTTGCAATAGAATCATGATATAAAAGGGTGTAGTTTTTAGATCTTTGTCTTCCAACTAAAATACCGGGATCGTAAGATGGTGCGGTAACCAGTGCTAAAATCTCTCCGGATTTAGGTTCAATGGCGACAATTCCACCTCTTTTATTGATCATGAGCTCTTCGCCATACTTTTGAAGCTCAGCATCAATAGTTAAATTAATATCTTCTCCGGCAACGGCAATAGTATCGTATTTACCATCCTTGTAAGAACCGATTTCTCTGTTGTATTTATCTTTCTGAATGTATTTTACCCCTTTAATACCTCGTAGTATGTCCTCGTAGCTTTCTTCGACACCCTGGCGACCAATTAAATCTCCACTATTATAGTAAGGGTTTTTAGCTATTAATCGTTCATTTACCTGTGTAATGAAACCAAAAATATTGGCACCGTAATCTACTTCGTAATCACGAAGGGAACGCTTCTGGAAATAAAAACCTTCATATTTTCTGATTTTTTCCTGAAAAGCAGCAAACTCATTTTTGTTTAGCTGAGATAAAAATACAGATGGTAATCTTGGGCTGTAGACTTTAGCCTTCGCAATTCTTTTATCGTAATCTTCTCTTGTAATATTTAATAAAGCACAGAATTCACCAATATTAAGATCTTCCTTAATTTCTCTTGGTATAACCATGATATCATAAGAAGCCTGGTTGGCAACTAATAATTTACCATTTCTGTCATAAATATAACCTCTTTCCGGATAGTCATATTTTTTCTTTATGGCATTATTTTCTGATTTTAACTTGAAGGTATCGTCAATAACTTGTAGATAAAATATTCTAATCACTAGCAAAGATGCTGCAATAATAATTAAAGAGGGCAGCAGAATTTTTCTCATCGTTTATTCGGCTTAATAAGATAAATTATTATAATTGAGGTGATTATTGTAAATATAGAGCTAAATAATGTTCGGAGCAAAATATCCCAAATAAATTTAAACTGAAAGGCTTCCAGTACAAATAATACAATATGATGTAGTACAACCGATACTAAAATAAATGAAAATCGTTCCGGTGTAAGGGAATCATTTAATTTTATCGTTTGATATTCATAACTCAGTCCAAAAGAGAATTTAAAAATATAGGGCCTGTAGTAAGCTAGAATAACACAGGCTGTTGCATGAATTCCTCCTGAATTGCAAAACATATCCATTGTTAATCCAAGTAAAAAACTAGAGATGATTAAACCTGCTCTATTGCTGTTTACCGGATATAAAATAATATACAAGATATATGGAAAGGGACTTATATACCCTAAAAAATTCATATTATTGAAAATAACAACCTGAATTGTTAGTAACATAATAAATCGAAAAATATTGACTAACAAAGCGCTATTCATCTTTTTCCTTGTTTTCTAAATTAATAAGTTCTTCTCTGTCCTTGGTTTTGATAATATAAACGTGCCCTAAGTTGGTCATGTCATTAAATAATTTAATATTAATGACATAAAAACTGGAGTTGTCTTTTTTGTATATATTTTCGACTGTTCCAATATTAATTCCTTCAGGGAAAATTACAGATTGACCTCCTGTAACAATGGTATCTCCTTTTCTGATAGAGGCTAGTCTTGGTACATCTTCAAGCTGAACAAATCCTGTGCTTTTTCCGTTCCAGGTTAATGAACCAAAGTGATTTGACTTCTTTAATTTAGCATTAATCTGTGATTTCATATTTAATATGCTCACCACAGTTGAGTATTTTGGAGAAGTGTCGTCAACAACTCCAATAATTCCTAAACTGTTTATTACTCCCATGTCTGGTTTTACACCATCATTTGCTCCTGAATTTAAAGTAATAAAGTTTTCATGGGTGTTATAGGAGTTGTGAATTACCTTTGAAACAATAATATCTTTAGGTTTAACTCCTTTTACGCTGTCCGGTAAAGGCAGTTTTGCGGTATCTTGTTTGCTAAATAATAGGCTTTTTAATCTTGCATTTTCAAGTACAAGCTCGTCATTTTCGGTTCTTAGATTCAAATATTCGTTTACGCGATTTATTTTTTCGTAAACACCTCCGGTTAAAAAATTTGCAGAACTGATTACTTTACTTCTATGGTAAGAATGCGATTGAATTGTGAGAGCCAACGAAATACCTAAAAGCAGCAAAAACAGCAATCGATTACTGTTTCTTATAATGAAATTAAAAATTTGCTGCATTTCTTGTTTGGTTATTTTGTTTCAGGATATGCTTTAAGTTTCAAATTTTATAAGAGTCAAATTCAATTAATTCGACTCTTATAAAATATATTTATGATTATTTTGAATCTTATTTAATTAAGATACTTTTAAATTTTGCAATGTTTTTAAGTGCCATTCCGGTTCCGCGAACTACAGCTCTTAACGGATCTTCGGCAATGTAAACAGGTAAATCTGTTTTTTGTGAGATACGTTTGTCAAGACCTCTTAACATAGATCCTCCACCGGCTAAATAAATACCAGTGTTGTAAATATCAGCAGCTAATTCAGGAGGAGTTTGAGATAACGTTTCCATTACGGCATCTTCAATACGTTGAATCGATTTATCTAATGCTTTTGCAATTTCACGGTAAGAAACGTCTACTTGTTTTGGTTTACCGGTAAGTAAATCTCTACCCTGAACTGACATGTCTTCCGGAGGTCCATCAAGATCTTCGATAGCAGCTCCAATTTGAATTTTTATTTTTTCGGCTGTACTTTCACCAACAAATAAGTTATGTTGTGTACGCATATAATAAACAATATCATTTGTAAAAACGTCACCTGCAATTTTTACAGATTTGTCGCATACAATACCTCCTAAAGCAATAACGGCAATTTCTGTAGTACCACCACCAATATCAACAATCATGTTTCCTTTTGGTTGCATGATATCAATACCAATACCAATTGCTGCTGCCATTGGCTCATGAATCAGGTAAACTTCTTTTCCGTTTACTCTTTCACAAGATTCTTTTACAGCTCTCATCTCAACTTCAGTAATACCAGACGGAATACATACTACCATTCTTAAAGCTGGAGTAAACATTCTTTTTTTCAATGCCGGAATACTTTTGATGAACATGTTGATCATCTTTTCCGAAGCATCAAAATCGGCAATTACACCATCTTTCAAAGGCCTTATGGTCTTGATGTTTTCATGCGTTTTACCTTGCATCATATTGGCTTCCTTACCAACAGCAATGATTTTGCCTGATATTCTATCACGTGCAACGATCGACGGACTATCAATAACAACTTTATCATTATGTATGATTAAAGTGTTTGCGGTACCAAGGTCTATCGCAATATCCTCGGTCATGAAATCAAAAAATCCCATAAGTTTTTTAGGGGTTTAAAATGTTATAAATTATTTTGAACAAAGTTAAACAAATTAATGTTTAAAATGACGTGTTCCAGTAAATACCATTGCAAGATTGTTTTCATTGCAATAATTTATGCTTAATTCGTCTTTTATTGAGCCTCCCGGCTGAATTACAGCTGTTATTCCTGCTTTTTTAGCTAATTCTACACAATCCGGAAATGGAAAAAATGCATCACTTGCCATTGAAGCACCAGTTAAATCAAATCCAAAAGCTTTTGCTTTATCAACTGCTTGTACTAAAGCATCAACTCGTGAAGTCTGACCTGTTCCTGATGAAATTAAAGTTCCGTTTTTGGCAAATACGATGGTATTTGATTTTGTGTTTTTACAAATTTTAGAAGCAAAAATTAAATCTTCTACTTCCTGAGCAGTAGGTTCAGTAATAGTAACGGTTTTTAAATGCTCTTTAGTATCTGTAATATTATTTCTGTCCTGAATTAACAAACCATTAAGACATGTTCTCACTTGTCTTGAAGGCAATTCAACTTCATTTTGAACCAATATGATTCTGTTTTTCTTTTCTTGTAAAACGGCAATTGCTTCATCATCATAACTTGGGGCAATTACCACCTCGCAGAATAATTTGTTGATTTCCTGAGCGGTAGCTAAGTCAATTTTAGTGTTTGCAATCAAAACCCCGCCAAAAGCAGATGTTGGGTCACAAGCCAAAGCTGCTAAATAAGCTTCGCTAATTGTTTTTCTTGAAGCCAAACCACAAGCATTGTTATGTTTTAAAATAGCAAACGTTGGTCCGTCCGTTTTAAACTCATTGATCAGGTTTACTGCGGCATCTACATCTAATAAGTTGTTGTATGATAATTCTTTTCCGTGAACTTTTTTGAACATCGCATCAAAATCACCAAAGAAGAATCCTTTTTGATGAGGGTTTTCACCATATCTTAAAACCTGGCCACCTGCAATACTTTCTTTGTAGATAGTTTCGTCAGTATTGAAGTAATTAAAAATAGCACCATCATAGTGAGAAGAAACGTGAAATGCTTTTGTTGCAAACAAACGTCTGTTCTCAAGAGTTGTAGCTCCGTTTTGTTCCGTAATCAAATCAAGAAGTAAACTGTACTCATTTACCGAAGCCACAATTACAGTGTCTTTAAAGTTTTTTGCACCGGCACGAATTAATGAAATTCCACCAATATCAATTTTTTCAATGATATCCTGTTCGCTTGCTCCTGACGCAACTGTTTTTTCAAACGGATACAAATCAACAATGACTAAATCAATCTGCGGAATATCAAATTCTTTCATTTGCTGAACATCACTTTCGTTATCCTGACGGTTTAAAATTCCGCCAAAAATTTTTGGATGTAATGTTTTTACCCTTCCGCCAAGAATTTCAGGAAATGAAGTAATATCTTCAACAGGAACTACCGGAATTCCAAGATTTTTTATAAAATCTTCTGTTCCTCCAGTCGAATAAAGTGTTACGTTTTGTTCATGTAATTTTCTAACGATTGGCTCTAGTCCGTCTTTCGAAAAAACTGAAATTAATGCTGATTGTATTGTTTTAGTTGTGCTCATTGTGTAGTTATGATTTTTCAGACTGCAAAAGTAGTTTTTTTATATATTAATTTAAAGAAAATTAATGTAACATTATGCTAAAAAAATCTACTGATGAGTAAGTTAACTTTTATTAGGTTTTTGATTTTAATTTATTGAATTTTACTTTATTGAAAAATATGAATATATGTTAGTTTATCTACGATTATTAAAAGAAAGTTTAAGCTTTGCGATAAACGCTTTACGAAATAATAAATTGCGTACGTTGTTATCGCTATTGGGTGTAACAATTGGTATTTTTTCAATTATTGCCGTGCTGGCAGCGGTCGATTCTTTAGATCGAAAAATTTCAAAAGATTTAAGTAGTTTAGATAAAAATACGATTTATTTAATGAAGTTTTGCTTTGGGCCGTCTGAAATTCCACAATGGAAAAGAGAACAGTTTCCAAATGTGAAATATGACGAATACATTGGTTTAAAAAATTCACTTAATAATACGGAACAAGTCGCATATCAGCTTTTTGTAAACAAGGAAACTTTAAAATACGATTCTAAAACAGTTAGTGATGTTAATATAGTTCCTTCGTCAAGCGAAATGGTCGATATTGAGGGGTTAAGTTTTGACAAAGGAAGATTTTATAACGAATCTGAATCGAATTCCGGAACAGCGGTTATTGTTTTGGGATATGATATCGCCGAAGGTCTTTTTGGAACAAGCGATCCTCTTGGTAAAAATATTCGTTTGTATGGACAACGCTTCACCGTAATTGGCGTTATTGCAAAACAGGGAGCAGGTTTTTTTGGAGATAGTAATGATACATCAGTTTATTTACCGGCTAATTTTTTACGCCGAATGTATGGTGATAGTGATTCGATGACACCGGTAATTGTTTTAAAGCCTGTCAAAGGTGTTGATATGGAAGCTTACAAAGCTGAAGTGGCACAAAAACTACGAGCCATTCGTGGAATGAAAGCAGGAGAAATGGATAATTTTTTTATTAATGTACTTTCCGGCTTCACTGATTTTATTGATGGAATTTTAGGTCAGATGAATGTTGTGGGATGGATTATAAGTGGATTTTCTCTTTTAGTGGGAGGTTTTGGAATTGCAAATATTATGTTTGTTTCGGTAAAAGAACGAACCAATTTAATTGGAATTCAAAAATCATTAGGGGCTAAAAACCGTTTTATTTTATTTCAGTTTTTGTTCGAGGCCGTTATTCTTTCTGTGATAGGTGGAATTATCGGATTGCTGATGGTTTGGGGAATTGCTTTGATTTTGACGAAAGCCCTTGACTTTGAATTTGTTTTAAGCTTAGGCAACATACTTTTAGGAACAGGATTGGCTGCCCTTATTGGATTAATATCCGGAATTTTGCCGGCTATTTCAGCAGCAAATTTAGATCCTGTTGAAGCGATTAGAACCGGAATGTAAAACAAAGCCTATTTAAAAATTAATTCTTTTACAACTTCAATTTTTACTTAGTTGTTGAATTTTGTCGTAATTTTAATTCCCTAATTAAAAATATGATAATATGATACCAGTAAAAGCTTATGCAGCCTATGATGCTGAAAATCCATTAAAACCGTATACGTTTGAAAGAAAAGAAGTTGGTGCTCATCAGGTTCAGATAGAGATTTTATATAGTGGCGTTTGCCATTCAGATATTCATACTGCAAAAGGAGATTGGGGACCAGTCAATTATCCGTTGGTTCCGGGACATGAAATAGTAGGCCGAATCGTTGCTGTTGGTAGCAAAGTGTCTAAGTTTAAAGTTGGAGAACTGGCAGGAGTGGGGTGTTTTGTTGATTCGTGCAGAGTTTGTCCAAGTTGTCAGTCCGGAGAAGAACAGTTTTGCGACGAAGGAATGACCGCAACTTATAATAGTGTCGAAAGAGGAACTAATATTCCAACCCGAGGCGGATATTCAACCAGTATTATTGTCGATGAAAGTTATACACTGCATGTTTCTGAAAAATTAGACATAAAAGGAGTAGCGCCGTTATTATGTGCCGGAATTACCACTTATTCTCCATTACGTTATTTAAAAGTAGGTAAGGGACATAAAGTTGGTGTTTTAGGACTGGGAGGTTTGGGGCACATGGCAGTAAAATTTGCCGTTTCTTTTGGTGCCGAAGTTACGATGTTAAGTCATTCTCCTTCAAAAGAAGCTGATGCGAAAAAGTTAGGGGCACATAAATTTGCATTGACATCAGATCCTGCAACCATGGAATCGTTGGCGAATAGTTTCGATTTTATCCTGAATACAGTTTCGGCAAAACACGATCATAATGCATACTTAAACCTATTAACAACTAACGGAACCATGATTGTGGTTGGTGCCCCGCCAGCGCCTGCAGAAATTCCTGTTTTTACCCTAATCATGAAAAGAAGAAGCATCATGGGAAGTTTGATTGGAGGAATTAAAGAAACTCAGGAAATGCTGGATTACTGTGCCGAACATAATATTACTTCAGATGTTGAAATAATCGATATGTCGTACATTAATGAAGCTTACGATAGAATGAATAAAAGCGATGTAAAATATCGTTTTGTTATTGATATGGCTTCTTTAAAATAGGGGCAGAGTTGCAGAGTTGCAAAGGTTTTTGCTTTTGAAATATAATTTATAAAAAACCGAAGAATATTTCTTCGGTTTTTTTGTGATGAATTATTCAGTCATAAATGGCTATTTAACGGAATTTGATAATTTAGGCCGTAATGCTGTAGTTTTTCTTTTGTAATAATTTACTGTAAGTGTTATCAACTGGAAATAATTAAATAAATTTGGTAGACAGATAATCTAAATTACTGAATAAATGAGCTTTATACTAAAACCTGTTGATGTTGTGGAGTCCATTTCCCGGGACGATTTTAAAAAGAACTATTTAGATAAAAGAAAGCCTTTAATTATAAAAGGATTAACGAAAGACTGGCCTGCACGAGAAAAATGGTCGACCGATTATTTTAAGCAAATTGCAGGAGATATTGAGGTAAAACTAGTTGATAATTCTAAAGCAGATCCAACAAAAGTAATTAATGCCTCTATTGCGAGTATGAAATTTGGTGATTATCTGGATTTGATTAAAAGAGAGCCAACACAATTGCGTATTTTTTTCTTCAATCTTTTCAAACACAGGCCCGAACTGGTTCATGATGTAAAAGTCCCCAAAGAATTAATGGGTGGTTTTATAGAAAGTATGCCGGCAATGTTTTTTGGAGGATCAAGTGCAATCACCTTTTTGCATTATGACATCGATTTGCCTCATCTTTTTCATACCCATTTTGGAGGTAGAAAACATATTATCTTGTTTGATAATAAATGGAAAAAAAGACTTTATTGTGTTCCAAACACCACATACGCTTTAGAAGATTATGATGTTGCCAATCCGGATTTTGAAAAGTTTCCCGCTCTAAAAGGGGTTGAAGGTTACGAAGTTTTTCTGGAACATGGCGATACTTTATTCATGCCGACAGGAATGTGGCATTGGATGCGTTATATAGATGGTTCTTTCTCTCTAAGTCTTCGTGCATGGGATTCTTCCATAACCAGAAAAATGGCCAGTGTTTGGAGTTTATTTATGCACGGGGCAGTAGACAGCGCGATAAAAATAGTTTTTAGAGAACGTTATGCTCTATGGCGTGAGAAACGGGCATTTAAAATTGCCGAAAAAGAGTTGAAAAAGGATTTGAAAAAAGCAGAGTAATTTTGAAGTTTATTTTTAAACTAAAAATAATACAATATTATTTTTTTGTTTTATCTAATTTTGGTTTTATAAATGGAAATCTAATCTTATTTAAATCCCACTTAATATCATTTGAATCATAAGTGTAATTGTTTTTCTTATATTTTAAAACGGTATCTTCTTCTTGTGTTGTTCTTCGGATGAAATAAAAATCTTTTTCTTTTAAAGAAGATTCAATCACTTTGATTAAAGTAAAATAATTTTCAGATTTTAAAGTATCCAATTTTGATGCTATAAAAGTTATATGTCGAAAATTATCTTTATAGTTTAATTTCACAAAATCAGAAATTGTATTATTTGGTATTTCAACTAGATCGTTAGGTTGTAGATCTATAAAATTAGCAATTGTATCAATTGGTCCATTTATGCAAATTCGTCCAATTTCATTTCTTTGGAAATAATATATTTTTGATTCATTATCGATTATAAAAGTATTCGTTCCGTAAATTAACCATCCGGGTATTGGTGGAGGAGGCGGAATATTTTTATTTTTTGGTTTTTTCGAAATATTAGAAATGATGTCTTTTTTAGAAATTATATACGGGGTATTTTGTATAGTATTCTCTTTTTTGCTGCAATTAAAAAGAAGAAAACAAACGATAAAACCAATAAAAGTTCTTGTCATAGAAATAAGATTTAAATTAAAGATATAAAAAATCCCAAGAAATATTTCTCAGGATTTAGGATCGAAATCTATATGTTTTTGAAGCCTTATTTTTCTTTTAATAATTTTTCTAAATACTCTACTTTTTCTTTTTCTGCCTGAAGCATACGTTCGAAAAGTTCCACCACTTTATCTAATGGCTTTTAGAATTGCTGAAAAAGGATTAAAAAGGGATTTGAAAAAAGCGGGATGATTGGGAATTGTCATTCGAATTCAAAACAAAAAATAAAACAATCCTAAGTAGAAATCTTTTTTTTTTATGTTTTTACTTTTATTACGAACTTGAATTTAATTCGATCCCTTTTGCTACGACTCTGAGGTTTTTTAGTGTTGTAAATTTTTTTGCTTCTTGTTCATTGGAGCATGTTTTAAATTTTTAGGTAGATACAAAGTTGGCAGATTTGCAGGGAATATTTATAAAGATTTTTCTCCTTTTGTCTTTACAACACGTATGATCCAATCTTCAAACCTCCTACAAGATTTGAGTTCGTCTGAAGTTTCTGTATAGTTATATATAGGGTATTCGTGACAATAAATGTCAAAATTGTTAGTATCTTGTTTTGTTGTGCAAAATCCTATCCAATCTCCCATAGATAGATGACTGCCAATCATGAAATAGCTCTCTTTTGTTGCCTCATCTTCTTCTTCGATTTCTTGTTGTACCATCGCATTGTGCGTCTTCAATTGCGCTAGGTTGTACAGTTCAAATTGGGTTGTATATTCGTCAATAAAGAAGTAGCCAGATCCAATTTCTTGTAAGAAGTAATAATACGAATCCTCTAATTGATTATTCGTTAAATTCTTTATAGCCTGTAGTTCTTCAGTTGAAATATTTTGAATTTGGAAAGTTTTGAATTCGGCTTTTTCTAATTGTTTTTTTTCTCCATAAGATTCATTTTTAATTATGACTTTATTACTTAAAATCCAGTTTTTTAATTCATTAACGGCATTTATATATTCGATTTTCATTTTATATAAATTTTAATTAAATATTTAACATAATGGATTAATGAGTTTTATATTAAATATAAACTAACAAATTAAGGAGTGTAAATATAAACAAACATATCATGAAAATAAGTTTTTTCTTGCTTATCTAATGTTCTTATTGCAGTCTCTTCTGTAAAATTAAAGCCATCAGTACTGAGTCTCGTTTTTTAGAAGTTCTCAGTTACTAAGGTTCTAAGGTTGTTAGTGTTGTTAAAACTATCTAATAGTATTATTTTGAATCAAATCGATGTATAAGTTAATCTTATCTTTCAATTCTTTTCTAGGCGTGATAAAGTCAAGGAAACCGTGTTCTAAAAGAAACTCAGCGGTTTGAAAACCTTCCGGCAAATCTTTTCCTGTCGTATCACGTACCACACGAGGACCTGCAAAACCAATCAAAGCACCTGGCTCAGAGATATTGATATCTCCTAACATGGCGTATGATGCCGTTGTTCCTCCGGTAGTAGGATCCGTACATAAAGAAATGTAAGGTAATCCTGCTTCGGCAAGTTGTGCTAATTTTACAGATGTTTTTGCCAATTGCATTAAAGAATAAGCCGCTTCCATCATACGAGCACCACCAGATTTAGAAATCATTAAAAAAGGCATTCTGTTTTTGATAGCATGATCAATACCTCTGGCAATTTTTTCTCCTACAACAGCTCCCATAGATCCGCCAATGAAGGCAAAATCCATACAGCAGATTACAAGTTCTTTTCCTTTAGATTTTCCCACTCCGGTACGCACAGCGTCTTTTAAGTGAGTTTTCTCCATAACATCTTTTAATCGCTCTGCATATTTTTTTGTATCCACAAAATGCAAAGGATCTTTTGATGTCATATTTTTGTCTAATTCAACAAATTCATTATTGTCGAATAAGATTTCAAAATAGGTTGCGCTTCCAATTCGAACGTGAAAATCATCTTCAGGGCTAACAAATAAGTTTCTCGCTAATTCGTCAGCATCAATAATTTTTCCGGTAGGAGATTTGTACCACAATCCTTTCGGAACGTCCATTTTATCTTCGGTTGCAGTCGTAATCCCTTTTTCTTGTCTTTTAAACCAAGCCATATTGAATGTTTTTTTAGGTTTCAGGTTTAAAGTTTAAAGTTTTTGAAACTTGAAACCTGAAACTTTAAACTTTTATATTATAGTGTATTCACGTTATTCAAGTCAGCAAAAGCTTGTTCAAGTCTTGTATTGAATGTTACTTCGCTTTCACGAACCCATCTTCTTGGGTCGTAATATTTTTTGTTAGGAACATCAGCACCTTCAGGGTTACCAATTTGAGTTTTTAAATAGTCAATGTTTTTAACCATATAATCACGAATTCCTTCAGTATATGCAAATTGTAAATCAGTATCAATGTTCATTTTGATAACTCCGTATCCAATCGCTTCTCTGATTTCTTCAAGTGTAGAACCTGAACCTCCGTGAAAAACGAAATCTACCGGGTTAGGACCTGTGTTGAATTTGTTTTGAACGAAATCCTGAGAGTTTTTTAAGATTTTTGGAGTTAATTTTACGTTTCCTGGTTTGTAAACACCGTGAACGTTACCAAAAGCTGCTGCAATTGTAAATTTAGGGCTTACTTTAGATAATTCTTCGTAAGCATAAGCTACTTCTTCTGGTTGTGTGTATAATTTTGAGCTATCAACGTCAGAGTTGTCAACACCGTCTTCTTCACCACCTGTAATACCAAGTTCGATTTCTAGTGTCATTCCCATTTTGCTCATTCTGGCCAGGTATTCTTTACAGATCTCGATGTTTTCTTCGATTGGCTCCTCAGACAAATCGATCATGTGAGAACTAAATAATGGTTTTCCTGTTTCTGCAAAATGTTTTTCAGAAGCATCTAATAAACCATCGATCCAAGGCAATAATTTTTTTGCACAGTGGTCTGTGTGTAAAATTACAGTTGCACCGTAAGCTTCTGCCAAAGTATGAATGTGTTTTGCTCCTGCAATTCCACCAGCAATTGCTGATTTTTCACCTGCATTAGACAATCCTTTTCCAGCGTTAAATTGTGCTCCTCCGTTTGAAAATTGAATGATAACCGGTGCATTAAGTTTTGCTGCAGTTTCAAGAACTCCATTGATTGTGCTGGACCCTGTAACATTTACTGCAGGTAAAGCAAAACCTTTTTCTTTCGCATAATTAAAAATCTCCTGTACCTGATCTCCTGTAGCTACTCCGGGTTTGATATTGTGTGCCATTGTAATTTTTTTATAGTTGTTTTTAGTTTTTAGGTTGCAAAAATAAGAATTAATTAGCATTAGAACGGATAATTTATTCCAAAATTATAAACTACGTGCCCAAAATTGTATTCTTTAAACCATCGGTCTCCCTTGTCATGTGCCGGATTATAAGTCTTAAAGCCTAAATCTAAACGAATAACAAAAAAGCTTAAATCGTATCGTAAACCGAATCCTGTACCTAAAGCAATTTCAGCTAAATCGTTTAAGTTGTTAAATCTTGCCTTCTCATCAATGACATTATCGAGCACATTCCAGATATTTCCGGCGTCTGCGAAGATCGCTCCTTTGACATCGCCGAATATTTTAAATCGGAATTCTGCACTCATTGCAATTTTCATGTTTGCCTCATTAAAATCGTTCGCCGCATTCGTACTTCCGGGACCCAAAGAATAAGGTTGCCAGGCGCGGTTATCGTTTGATCCTCCCGAATAATAACTTCGTGAAAACGGAATATAATTCGAGTTTCCAAACGGAATTGCAATTCCAAAAAAGCTTCTTACCGCCAATACTTGCTCTTTTCCAAAATCCCAATGTTTGATATAATCAAATTCGGTTTTAATATATTCTGAATATTCTAAATTGAATATTTCATAATTGCCATTCGAATTTTTAGGTAAATTTCCAAGACTCGAAATTGCTGATAATAATGTACCTGCAGATTCTATTTTGGTTTTAAACTGATAAAAAGTATTATCAGCAAGATCTTTTTTAGTGGTTTTGGTAAAGGTGTAGCTTGTTGCTAAAATAAAATCGTTTTCAGTTAATCTTCTTCTTCTTTCTTCTATACTTTCTACATCGTTATATTCTGACATTCCGGGTTTTAAATCGGTCTTGTCATTTAATACTTCGCTAGTAAAACCTGTAGTTCCTTTTGGGATCGTTAGATCTTTTCTGTCTTGCTCTTGCGGTTCATCTCCCCAGTTGCTGAGATCAGTATTATGGTCTTTACCAATATTATTTAACTCATTATAAGAAGAAGTATAGACATTAAAATAGTTATTCGGATTTAAATTTCGAACATATTGTGCATTTAATAATTCAAGTTTTGCGGTATTGTTTCGTTTTGGTGACCAATTATAAGCAATTCCGCCTGTAAAGTTTTCTTTATCCAGACCTATATTTCGCTGTTTAGAAAAACCTGCCGCAATGCTGGTAGAAGGAATCATCCTTTTTGGAATAATTTTTTCTGTTCCAAAAGGCATTAGGATTCTCGGGAAATTTAACTTTAAATCGATTCCATATTCTGAAACATTAAAAAAGGTGTTGTTCGGATTGGCCATATCTTTTGAGGAACCAAGATTTAAACGGGTCGAAATCTCAAGGGTTTCGGCTCTGTTAAATACGTTTCTAATGGTTTCAGAAATACTTGCACCAATACCAAAATCCTGAATATTGGAGTGTGTCAAATCAAAAGTAGCTCCAAAACTGTACTTTTTTCTTGGTGTCAGGTAAACATTGGCAATTAAGGATTGCGCTGTTGAATCGCGTTTGTCAACTTCATATTGTATCGAAGGATAATTAAAAATTTTCAGGTTGTTTAAGTATCTAGATGAAAGAGTTGTTCTTGTATCTGAAAAGGTACTTCCTTTATTGATAAAAATAGCATCAGTAATGGCGCGGGGTTTGTATTTTAGTTTTTTAAAACTGTATAAATGAAAATTGTTGTAAGTTGTACTATCAGCAATTTTGGCTTTTGCATTGGCTGCCGAATAGTCGGTGTAGATATTAACATCGCTTATTTTATATAATTTAAAAGGCTCTGTTCTGCTGGAGTCTCTTTCCTGGATATTGTTGTTGTTGATAATTAGAGTTAGGTTTGCTTTGTTTTTCTTGCCAATTGTGTCAATGTCAAAAGTAACATAGGTAGGTTGAAAATAATAAGCACCGTGATTTCTAAAATAGGTTGTAATACGGTTTTTCTCCTCTTCTAAATCAGACGTTTTATACTGTTTTCCTGATTTTAAAAATGAAGGGTCATTGTTGTTTTTGTATAATGAATCCAGTGCCGGAGTCATAATATTGGTTTTGATCGTATCTAAAATATAACCGGGCCCTGTAGTAATAAGGTAGTTTATTTTTGCTTTTTTTCTTGCAACACTATCAATGCTGTAATCGGTTTTAACGTTAAAATAACCACTGTTAAAGTAATAGAACTTTAAGCGTAAAAGAGATTTTTTTGTTTTTGCAGTATCGATAATTACCGGAGGCTCTCCTGTATTTTTTAAAAATTCATTTAATCCTTTGTTTATAAAAGACTGTCCAAGACGATCGACCTGTTTTGCTGAAAGTATTTTGGACCAGCGTTCATATTTACCGGGATGATTCCTGAATTTGGCCTGATAAGTAGAATCGGGGTTTAAGTTGGCTAAATTGTATAAATTTAAACGTAAACGGTACCCCAGCAAAGTACCATTTGGTTTTTGATACATTTGGTTAGATGCTATTTCATCATTAGTAGACTTGCCATTTACAAGAATATTATTTTTAACAAGAAGGTTTTTTCCATCTGGAACTCTTTTTACAGCATCACAAGCGCAAATAAATATTGCTATTAGGATAAATGCTGTTATTTTTGTGGAATTCTTTTTCAAGTGTTCTTAAATATTTAATTCAAAAGTACATTATTTTATGGTTAGTAAAAACCAAATAAAACTTATCTCAGGTTTACATCAAAAAAAGCAACGTTTTGCAAATCAATTATTTTTCGCCGAAGGAGTAAAAGTAATTCAAGAATTGTTGCAATCCAATTTTGAATTAGAGCATTTATATACTACTCTAAGCGATTTTGAAACTGTCGAATCTTCAAAACGAACTTTGATTAATGAACAGGAACTCAAAAAAATAAGCGCTTTGTCGACTCCAAATTCTTGTTTGGCAGTTTTTAAAATTCCTGCCGAAAAGAAAGTAACAGACTCAGGTTTGATTTTAGCTTTAGATGATATTCGCGATCCCGGAAATCTAGGCACAATTTTACGTCTTTGCGACTGGTTTGGTATCAAGCAGGTTGTTTGTTCTAAAGAAACTGTTGATATCTATAATCCAAAAGTTGTACAGGCAACAATGGGTTCTATTACCAGGGTAAATGTAACTTATGTTGATCTGAAAGCATTTTTAACCCAAACAAAACTAACTGTTTTTGGAACCTTTATGGACGGCGAAAATATTTATCAATCTAATTTGCCTCAGGATGGAATCATTATTATGGGTAATGAAGCCAACGGTATTTCGGCAGAGATTGAAAAAATGGTTACAGGCCGACTCACAATTCCGAGATTTGGAGAGCTGCAAAAAACCGAAAGTTTAAATGTAGCTACAGCAACAGCAGTTATTCTTAGTGAATTTAAACGAAATAGTTAAGGATTTGTTTTAATGAAAAGTAAAATTTATTAAAATTGCTCTTGATTTCATCGAGTCAATGTTATCAGTCCATGGGCTAGGTCCTTTTGTGGGATTATCGCGAATTAATTCATCACTAATACCAAACATACCTCTAATCGAAGGAGAGAAGATAAAGTATTCAGAGAAAATATCAATTCCAAAACCCAGTTCATAAGCCGCTGTCCATTGCTTTACCCTGAATTTTCCTTCATTGTTGTCATCCTGTGATTTTGCATTGCTTGATAGATTCAGTGTAGTCGACATTCCTCCAACTAAATACGGACGGATATTTCCGGTACGTAAAGCAGAAAATTTTAATAATAACGGAAAGTGGATATAGGTACTGTTTACTTCTCGCAGATAATCCTTTTCTAACGGTAAATTAGGGTAATACAAATCACGTTTCGTATAATACAAACCTGGTTCAAAACGCAAATTAATGTATTCCTGTAATCTTAAATCGGCCACTACACCTACATTGAAACCAGTAGTTTTTTTTACCTGAATATCAGGACCGGGAGTTTTGTAATCAAATTTAAAGTCGAAACTATTAAATCCCAGATAATATCCAAAATACAGGCGTTGTTTTTGCCAGTTTTCAAGATTAATAATAGGATCCTTGCTAAACATGCTCTTAGCAAATTGAGAATACCCGTTTGTCGTTAAGACTAATAAAATTAAGACTACAATTTTTTTCATACTATTTTTTAGATGCAGAATAAATGGTTGCAACCCCAAAAGTTTGAGGCATGGCTACAACATCTATAAACCCAATTTTTCTTAAAATATTGTTCAGGGCTTCTCCGTAAGGAAATGCTGCCGCAGATTCAGATAGATAGCCGTAAGCTGAATTGTCTTTAGAGAATACTTTTCCAATAATAGGCAGGATGTTTTTGCTATAGAATTTATAACCTTGTTTGTATGGTGTTTTGTCCGGAACGGAGGTTTCGAGAATTACAAATACACCGTTTGGTTTTAAAACTCTTAAGATTTCGGCAAAACCTTTTTCAAGATTTTCGAAATTTCGAACTCCAAAACCAACTGTTATAGCGTCAAAATAATTGTCTTCAAAAGGTATTTTTTCAGAATCCCCTAAAACTAAGTCAATAACATTTGATAATCCTTTTGCATCAACTTTCTTTTTTCCAACCTCAAGCATACCTGCTGAAATGTCTAAGCCAATAATCTTTTCAGCGTTGGTTTGTGTCATTAAGATGGCCAGGTCACCCGTTCCGGTTGCAATGTCAAGGATGATTTTTGGTTTTGTGTCAGAAACTATTTTTAATACTTTTTTTCGCCATTTGGTATCAATTCCAAATGAGATTACACGATTTAAATTATCATAGTTGCCTGAGATGTTATCAAACATTTGGGCAACTTGCTCTTTTTTACCTAAAGAAGAGTCTTTATATGGGGTTATTTTTTCAGACATTTTTTTTATTTACGCAAATATAATACAATCTGACTTAACTGTAATTGGGTTTTTTAATTTGTCTTTTTAAATGTTTAAAAAGGAGGATTTTAATCTTTATTCCGGTAGTTTCTTTTGACCATCCCTAAAAGTAGGTATTTTGAAAATATCCCTAAAAGTGGGTATTGTAAGGTGTGGTTTTTATGGCCAACTTTGTCAAAGTAAAAATGATGAAAGTTTAATGATTGATAGTAATAACAATGACTTAAATCAGATGAGTGTTTTTTTGCACTGACACTTAATTTGTTCTTGTAAATAGTTTTAAAAGTATTATCTGGGGTTAGTACTTAATGTTGAAAGTGTGAAATACGTTCTTAGGATTAAATTTGTTTTTGGAAATTTTAATTTTCTTGCCTTTAATGTCTTAGTGGTATTTGTTATTAAAGGCTCTTTTGAGATTCGTTCTCAAATCTAACATTTATGTTATTCAATTATTCAAATGTTTCTTTGGCATTTGTGATTTTTTTTCCAAAACTATTTCCTGAAAGAGTTATTGTTTTAAATCAGTTGTTTTTAAAAAACACCCTTCAAAAGAGGGTGTTTTTTTATTTTCTAATGTAAGTTTCGTAAGTGTAATCATAAAGATGTTTTTCATCTGTAAAATTTTCTTCAGATTCGACGAGTTGCCATTCATTGAGATTAATGTCAGGAAAAAATGCATCGGCATCAAAAGTATGATGCACTTTGGTTATTTCTATAATATCTGTGTAAGGTAAGCCGATGTTGTAGATTTCTCCTCCGCCAATAATATAAGAATCTTCGTTTTCAGGACAGGCAGCAATTGCTTTCTCTATGCTGTCAACAACAATGCAGCCTTCAGGATGATAGTCATTCTGACGTGTAATTACAACATGAACTCTATTAGGAAGAGGCTTAGGGAAGCTTTCGAACGTTTTTCTTCCCATAATAATATGATGATTAGTCGTAAGCGATTTAAATCTCTTGAAATCATTTGGCAAATGCCAGACTAATTCATTGTTTTTTCCCAGTGCGTTATTTTCGGCTACAGCCGCTATCATTATAATCATGGTAATCTTAAACTAAATTTTATTTTCAGAGTCCTCGTTTATTCTGGAGTCTAACTGACTAATTCTTTTTTGTTGTAAAGCAACCAGTCGGTCAATTTGTTCTCTTTCCCATTTTTTATTCATAAATCTATCCGTAATGTAGACCTTTATAAAATGTAAAATAAAGATAAAGAACCACACCGTGATTCCCCAGATACACCAGTTTTGATCCGTATTGGCACCAAAACCAAAAAATCGATTAGCAATAAATAAAAATAAACTTCCTAAAAGAAAAAGTACAAAATGAAAATATAGAATCTTTTTTTGTCTAAGTCTTCTTCTGGCATATTCGTATTGTTCGTGCACTTCTTTTTCCATAAGATATAAATGAGGTCATAAAGTTAAAATTTATTTTGTAATCACCCTAGCCGGATTCCGGAATATTTCCTTTAAAATGAACTAAGAGTCTGAAATTCAAAATTTAATATGGATTTAATTATTAATATAACTAAAAAAATATTCAGTTTTTGATATTATCACAAATCGGATGTGAAGATATCGAAAGTTCCTGTGAATTTGTGTAATTTAGTCTATAAATCTAAAAACTAAATAGTTATGTCTTTAAAGAAACAATTTATTAAAACGAAGCCCGTAGTTAAAGTTACATTTTCTATAGATGCTAAAGACGCAAGTTCTGCGGCAGTTGTTGGAGATTTTAACAACTGGAATGTTGAAGAAGGAACTTTGAGTAAGTTAAAAAACGGCACTTTTAAAGCCACTTATGACTTGGTTAAAGATGCAATTTACGAGTTTAAGTATGTAATTGATGGGAGTTATGTAAATGACCCTGAAGCGGATTCCTATAAATGGAATGATTTTGCAGGAAGTGAAAATAGTGTTTTAGTAGTATAAAAAAATCCGCTTAAGATTAAGCGGATTTTTTTATATTTTACACAGCAACACTTCCTTTAATGCCAGCATGCGGCTCATAGTCTAAAAGTGTGAAGTCGTTATAATCAAAATCAAAAATGTTTTTAATCTCTGGATTTAAAATCATTTTTGGTAATGGTTTTGGTTCACGTGTCAATTGTAATTCTAATTGTTCGAAATGATTGTTGTAAATGTGTGCGTCTCCAAAAGTGTGAATGAATTCGCCATATTCTAAATCGCAAACCTGAGCAATCATCATGGTTAATAAGGCGTAAGATGCAATATTAAAAGGTACTCCCAGAAATATATCAGCACTTCGCTGGTACAGCTGACAGGATAATTTTCCTTTTGTTTCGCCTTTTTCCAAGTCAGGACTGGTTACATAAAACTGAAAAAAAGCGTGACAAGGAGGCAAGGCAGCTTTATTGTTGGCTACATTTTCTTCAAATGATTTTTTAGTATCCGGTAAAACCGAAGGGTTCCATGCAGAAACTAACATTCTGCGACTGTTTGGATTTGTTTTTAATTCAGTTATCAATTCAGAGATCTGATCAATTTCTTCACTATTCCAATTGCGCCATTGATGACCGTAAACGGGACCTAAATCTCCATTAGAATCTGCCCAGGCATCCCAAATTTTAACTCCGTTTTCCTGAAGATATTTTATATTGGTATCACCTTTTAAAAACCAAAGCAGTTCGTAAATAATAGATTTTAAGTGTAATTTTTTGGTTGTAACCATTGGGAAACCTTCACTTAAATCAAAACGCATCTGGTAACCAAAAACACTTTTTGTTCCGGTTCCGGTTCGGTCTCCTTTCTGACAACCGTTTTCTAAAACATGTTGTACTAAATCTAAGTATTGTTTCATTGTTATTTAATCGTTTAATTGTTTAATCGTTGATTTGTTTATCGATTTAACGAATAAACGGTTGAACGATTAACCAGTTGAATCTATCTTTTTGAGATTTCATCTCTAATTTTAGCGGCTTTTTCATAATCTTCCTGGGACACAGCCTGATCTAAAAGCTCGTTTAATTCCTGTAAGCTATGTTTGGCATATACATCTCCGGACTGATTGGTTTCTTCTTCGTGGCCAAAAGTTTCGGGATTAGAAAGTACATCGTCGATTTCCTGAGAACCCTGATCTGTTTCTGCAGTGTTCGATTTTAAATAAATACCGGCTTTGTCCAGGATATTTTTATAAGTAAAAATCGGAGCGTTGAAGCGTAATGCCAAAGCAATGGCATCTGAAGTTCTCGCGTCGATAATTTCTTCGATTTTATCCCTTTCGCAAATTAAACTCGAATAAAAAACACCATCAACAAGTTTGTGAATAATGACTTGTTTTACAACTATGTCAAATCGTTCCGCAAAGTTTTTGAATAAATCGTGCGTTAAAGGACGAGGAGGTTTGATTTCTTTTTCTAAGGCAATAGCAATCGATTGGGCTTCAAAAGCGCCAATAACTATTGGTAGTTTTCTTTCACCGTCAACTTCATTCAAGATTAAGGCATACGCGCCATTTTGAGTTTGACTGTATGAAATTCCTTTTATAGATAATTTTACTAGACTCATATATGTGGGTAAAAAAGGGCAGTTAATGCCTCATTTTAATACTTTTTTTGATTGGAAAATAAAGGTGCAATTTTAATCAAAAAATATGGAACAAAAAAGCCACCTAAAACAAAGATACGATTATCTTGTTTTTAGGCAGCTATATTTTTATAGAGAATTTTTTGAATTAAGAATGTTGAGCTTTGAAAGCTTTTAACTTCTCAGTTAATTTAGGTACAATTTCAAAGGCGTCTCCAACGATACCGTAATCAGCCACTTTAAAGAAAGGAGCTTCCGGATCGCTATTGATAACCACTTTTACTTTTGAAGAGTTGATCCCTGCAATGTGCTGGATCGCACCTGAAATTCCAATTGCAATATATAAATTTGTTGCTACCGGTTTTCCTGTTTGTCCAACGTGTTCGCTGTGAGGTCTCCATCCTAAATCAGAAACAGGTTTAGAGCACGCAGTTGCAGCGCCTAATACTGCTGCTAAATCTTCAACTAATCCCCAGTTTTCAGGGCCTTTTAGGCCACGTCCGCCAGAAACTACGATATCAGCATCAGCGATAGATATTTTTCCGCTTACTTTTTCTACAGATTCTACTTTTACTCCAAAGTCGTTATCTCCAATAGACGGATTAAAATCTTCTTCGGTTGCAGATCCTGCACTTTCAAAAATTCCGTAAGAGTTTTTAGCCAGTCCAAGAACTTTTACATCTGTATTGATTTCGGTAATGTTGAAGGCTTTGTTTGAGAAAGCATTTCTTTTCACCTGAAAAGGAGAAGTGCTAACAGGTAATCCAACCACATTTGATGCGAAACCGGCATTCAAAGCCACCGCCACTAATGATGAAAGATAAATACTGTCTGTAGTTGAAGAAAGTAAAACTACTTTTGTTCCTTCTTTATCGGCAGCTTGTTTGATAACATCGGCATAAGCCTTAGCGGTAAAACCTGCTAATTTATCGTTTGTTACTTTAAGTACTTTATCAACTCCGTATTTAGATAACTCACTTACATCGCTAATGTTTATAGTCAAAGCGGTTACGGTTGTTCCTAAAGTCTCTGCTACTTTTTTAGCGTAAGAAGCTAATTCAAAAGCAACTTTTTTAAATTTTCCTTCTGCAGATTCTGCATATATTAATATTGACATAATTTTTTGTTTAGAAGTTTAAAGTTTCAGGTTTAAAGTTTCAAGTTCGAAAACTGAAAACGGCGACTGAAAACTGATTACTAGATTACTTTTGCTTCGTTGTGTAATAAATTGATTAACTCGTCTAAATTATCAGGAGAAACTAATTTCACTGCTGATTTAGGGGCTGGTTTTTCAAATTTCACCGCTTTTGTATTTACAGGAGCGTCAACTGGCTCAAGGATAGTAAGTGCTTTTGTTCTTGCCGTCATAATCCCTCTCATGTTTGGGATACGAAGATCTTTTTCTTCAACAAGACCTTTTTGGCCGCCAATGATTAATGGAAGAGTAGTGCTTACTGTTTCTTTTCCGCCATCGATTTCACGAACTGCTTTTACATTATTTCCGTCAACAGTGATAGCTGTACAAGAGTTTAAAAAGTTAGAGCCTAAAATTCCGGCAATCATTCCCGGAACCATTCCGCCATTGTAATCAAGAGACTCTTTTCCTGCAATTACAAGATCGTAGCCTCCGTTTTTAATTACTTCAGCCAATTGTTTTGCAACAAAAAATCCGTCAGTTGGATTTGCATTTACACGAATTGCTTCGTTTGCGCCAATTGCCAGGGCTTTACGCAATGTTGGTTCAGTATCCGGGCCTCCAACGTTTACAACGGTAACATTTGCACCTTGTTGCTCCTGAAACCAGATAGCACGTGTTAAACCAAATTCGTCGTTAGGATTAATTACATATTGTACACCATTGGTATCAAATTCCGAGTCACCATTGGAGAAGTTAATTTTTGAAGTAGTATCAGGCACATGGCTGATGCAAACTAGTATTTTCATAAGTATATATTTTGAATTTATAATATGCTTTTACAAATTTAGAATTTAATTTGGAATAATTATACTATGCATGCATAATATTTTTTAAAACTATTACGATTTCGAAGATCGTGAAGTTTATATGCCTTTTCATTGTCATTGAAAAGAGATAATATACTCATTTCTATTGATTCTTAGGAATTTTGCAAAGCAGAGATCTTCGACAACTGTTAAACTTCGGGTCTGTTTATACTATTTTCCGCATTATTTCGTTTTAAAGAAATAATTTTATGAAATCAAAATTAAACAAAAAGAGTTGAGTTTGTATGATAAGTGGTTTAGGGGCGAAATAATAGCTATTATATCGATTTCGTAATTATCACAATAATTTTTAAAAAGTTAAAAGCGCAGGACAGGAGTAAGATCATGTGATTTTAAATCTAATTTATGCTTTTAAGTTATTTAAAATATTTATTTTTGCTCTTCAGAAAATTCAACATACAATATAAATATGAGAACAATACAATTTAGAGAGGCCATTTGTGAAGCGATGAGCGAAGAAATGCGTCACGATGAATCCATATATTTAATGGGCGAAGAAGTTGCAGAATACAACGGAGCATACAAAGCTTCAAAAGGAATGCTTGCTGAGTTTGGCGAAAAAAGAGTAATCGATACTCCAATTGCTGAGCTAGGTTTTACAGGAATTGCAGTAGGTTCAGCTATGAACGGCTGTCGTCCTATTGTAGAGTATATGACATTCAACTTCTGTTTAGTTGGTATTGATCAAATTATAAATAATGCTGCGAAAATGCGTCAAATGACCGGAGGACAATTTAATGTGCCTATCGTTTTTCGCGGACCAACTGCTTCTGCAGGTCAATTAGGAGCGACTCACTCACAAGCTTTAGAAAACTGGTTTGCAAATACTCCGGGTCTTAAAGTGGTTGTACCTTCGACTCCTTATGATGCAAAAGGACTTTTGAAATCTGCCATTCGTGATAACGATCCTGTAATTTTTATGGAATCTGAGCAAATGTATGGTGATAAAGGTGAAGTGCCGGACGGAGAATATACTATTCCGTTAGGAGTTGCTGATATTAAACGTGAAGGAAAAGATGTGACTATTGTATCTTTTGGTAAAATTATTAAAGAAGCTTTTATCGCTGCTGATGAATTGGCTAAAGAAGGTATTTCATGTGAAATTATCGATTTAAGAACAGTTCGTCCAATGGACAAAGACGCGATCTTAAAATCTGTTAAAAAAACAAACCGCTTAGTTATTTTAGAAGAAGCCTGGCCATTTGCCAGTATTTCATCTGAAATCACTTATATCGTTCAGGAACAAGCGTTCGATTTTCTTGATGCGCCAATTCAACGTATTACAACAGCAGATACACCTGCGCCTTACTCTCCTGTTTTGCTAAAAGACTGGTTGCCAAATGCAGCTGATGTAGTAAAAGCAGTAAAGAAAGTATTATACAAATAGTAAATTAAACAATACTTACAAAACTTCATCAGTCATATTAATTGATGAAGTTTTTTTTTGCCAGATTATGAAAAGAATAATTTTACTCAGCCTGTTTTTTGTATTTGCTCTTGTGAATATTGCTACTGCACAAACGAAAGTGAGTGGGATTGTTTTGGATAAATCGAATCAGCCTGTTCCTTTTGCAAACGTTGTTTTTAAAGGATCAAATACAGGAATAGTTTCTAATGAAGATGGTCGTTTTTATCTGGAATCGCCAAATACATATACTGCTTTATTAGTTACTTCGGCAGGATTTTCAGATCGTGAAGTTCCTTTGGAGAAAGCTGTAAATTATGATTTTAAAATTGTTTTGAGCGAAGCCGAAGCATTAAATGAAGTTGTAATCTATACAGGAAAAACTTCAAAAAAGAATAATCCGGCATTGGATATATTGAGGAAAATTTGGGAAAGAAAGCGTAAAAACGGGTTGTACCAATTCAATCAGTATCAAATGCAGAAGTACGAAAAGGTAGAATTTGACATGAATACTATCGATAGTGCTTTTATGAAAAACAAACTCTTTAAAGGTATGGAGTTTGTCTTTAAACATGTTGATACTTCTGAAGTTACAGGAAAAACATACCTGCCAATTTTCATCAACGAATCTGTTTATGATGTCTACGGAGATAACAAATTAAAGAAAGTAAAGGAAAACATAACCGGAAATAAAATGTCCGGCTTTAACGGAAACCAGCAAATTTTATCTTTTGTAAAAGATCTTTATTCCGATTATAATATTTACGATAATCACCTTAAGTTTTTTGATAAAAGTTTTACAAGCCCACTTTCAAGAACCGGAATTGATGTTTACAATTACGTCTTAAAAGACAGTGCTTATATTGATAAAAAATGGTGTTATAATATCGTTTTTTATCCAAGACGTAAAAACGAACTGACCTTTAAAGGAGATTTTTGGGTAAATGATTCTACTTTTGCGATCAAGAAAATTAATATGGGCGTTACGAAGAGTGCCAATATTAACTGGGTAAAAGATATTTATATAGAACAGGAGTTTGAAGTAGAAAATGATTCTGTTTTTCTCTTGACGCGTGATTATATGATGTCGGATTTTGCTTTAAACAAAAAAGAAAAATCAAAAGGAGTTTACGGAAAAAGGACCACTTTATACCGAAACCATAAATTCAATATTCAAAAACCGGAGAAGTTTTATAAAGAAGAAGTCAACTTTATCGATAATGCTGTTTATGAGCGGCCACCTGAATTTTGGGAGGAAAACCGATTTGAGAAATTAAATAAAGACGAAGCGGGTATTTATAAAATGTTAGATACCTTGCAGACGGTCAGGCGATTTAAACAGCTTTACAGTCTCGTCTCTATTTTAGGAAGCGGCTACGTAGAGTTTAAAAACTTTGATTTTGGGCCTATATTCTCCACATTTGGATATAATGAAGTCGAAGGCTTACGAATAAGGGCAGGAGGGCGAACTTATTTTGGTCCAAATGATCCGTGGCGTATACAAGCATATACGGCTTATGGTTTTGACGATAATAAATTCAAATACGGTGTTTCAGGAAAATGGATGGTCGATAAGAAAAGCCGAACTATAATTTCGGGAGGAAACAGGCGAGACATCGAGCAAATTGGAGCGAGTTTAACCACAACAAATGATATTTTAGGCCGAAGTTTTGCTTCTTCTGCCTTGTTTACAACCGGAAGTAACGGGAAGTTAACCAATATAAATCTAAGCAACGTTTCGATTGAAATGGAGCCCAAAAAGAATTTTGTCGTTCAGGCAGGTTTCTCTTATAGAACTTTAGAATCGGCATCTAGTGTGTTTAGTCTGGATTATTATACTACTTTGCCATCGGCTGCAAATCCTGCGGGAGTTGTTAAAAGTGATGTAAAACAGTCAGAAGCCAATATTCAGTTTGAGTATATGCCAAACCGTAAAACGATTGGTTACGGGGTAGAACGCGATCTTGTTGACAGTCCTTTTAGTCATTTCTTTGTTAATTTTAGTTATGGACTTAAAGGGGTTTTAGATAGTGATTTTGCCTACGAGAAAATACAATTATTCTACAAACAACCTATTATTATTGGGCCATTAGGAAGATCTAATATTATTTTGGAGACCGGAAAAACCTGGGGAACAATTCCGTTAGGATTAATGAGCGTAATTCCCGGGAACCAGACTTATTTTACAATCGAAAATACATTTAGCAACCTTAATTTCTATGAATTCATAACCGATCAGTACACAACCTTACAATGGAATCATGATTTTGGAGGAAGATTATTTGCCAGAGTCCCATTTATGAGAAAACTAAACTGGAGAGAATTTGTTGGGGTAAAAGGAGTTTACGGAACCATTTCAAATGCTAACAGGGCAATCAACGCTTCAGGGCAGCCCTACAATGCACCGGAAAATGTGTATTGGGAATATAACGCCGGAATCGGGAATATCTTCAAAGTATTCCGTATCGATTTCTCCTGGAGAGGAAGTTATTTGAACACTCCGGATGCTAATAAATTTGCAGTAAAAGGATCTTTTGGATTCTATTTTTAATATTTAGAGTGAAATAATCTCGCAAAGACGCCAAGTCGCTAAGTTTAAATTCTTGCTGCCTGGCGTTTTTGTTATTTATAGTACAAGATACTTTGGATTATTTTACACAGATTTGCAGATTTAAACTGATAAACGCAGAATTTATAGTTTCATTTTAAAGAAAAACTGCTTAATCTGCCAGTAAAAAAAACTTTGTTTCTCCGTGTCTTTGTGAGATTGTTTTTGAGCTTCACTTTGTGGAGTTTCTGGTGTGATCCTTCCTTCGTCAGGATGAGAATCCCAAACTTTGTGTCTCTGTGTCTTTGTGATACTATTTTTAAGCTTTACTTTGTGGAGTTTCTGGTGTGATCCTTTCTTCGTCAGGATGACAATCACCAACTTTGTGTCTCTGTGTCTTTGTGATACTATTTTTAAGCTTCACTTTGTGGAGTTTCTGGTGTGATCCTTCCTTCTTCAGGATGACAATTACAAACTTTGCGTCTCTGTGTCTTTGTGAGATTCTTTTTTATTTAATTTTGAGATAGACTTAAAATGACATCATGCAAGAAGCTATTGATTTTTTAATTAGTAAAAATCCAATTTTTCAGGAAATCATCGAGAAATACGGATTACCGCCAATCCCGAAACGTCCTCAAGGTTTTGAAACTTTGGTTTTGCTGATCCTCGAACAGCAAGTTTCTATAGATTCGGCGAAAGCTGCATTCTTAAAAATCAAAGCATATACCACTTGCAATCCTGAAACGATGTCTGTTTTATCAGACGAAGAATTTAGAAGTCTTGGTGTGAGCCGCCAAAAAACAAAATACATTAAAATCTTAGCCGATGCCGTTTTAAATAAAGAACTTGATATTGAAAGTTTAGCAGCCAAATCAGCAAAACAAGTTCGGGAAGAACTTATAAAGCTAAAAGGAATTGGAAACTGGACGATCGATATTTATCTGATGTTTTGTTTGCAGGAACCGGATTTGATTCCGTTAGGCGATATTGCGGTTGTCAATACAATCAAAGAATTGCTTGATATTCACGACAAACCCGAAATGGAAATTCGTGCTGAACAATGGAGCCCGTATCGATCTTATGCCACATATTTGCTTTGGCATTATTACCTAAATAAGCGAAACAGGAAAATTACATATTAACTGGCTGTTATTTAAAAGAAAAGTGTGTAGATTAATGTAGTTTTTTATTGTAAAAAAGGATTGTTTAGTTACTTTTGCAATCGAAATTATAGAAAAAATAAAAAACGAAAATGACCGCAGACAAACTAACAACTTTCGATGTATTAATCGAAATACCAAGAGGAAGCAGAAATAAATACGAGTACGATTTTGAAATTAAAAGAATGCGTTTTGACAGAATGTTATTCTCTTCAATGATGTACCCGGCAGATTATGGATTTATTCCGGAAACTTTAGCTCTTGATGGTGACCCTCTTGATGTATTGGTTTTGGTAAACGAACCAACTTTTCCAGGATGTGTTATGGAAGTAAAACCAATTGGTGTTTTCCACATGGCAGATGATAAAGGCCCGGACGAAAAAATTATCTGTGTACCGGTTTCTGATCCAATCTGGAATTCTTTAAATGACCTTTCAGATATGAACCCGCACTTAGTAAAAGAAATCGAGCACTTCTTCCAGGTTTACAAAGATCTTGAAAACAAGAAAGTAGATGTAGAAGGATGGGGAGACGTAAACGAAGCTTTTGCAATTATTGCAGAGTGTACCAAGCGTTTTGATGATATTAAAAATAAACCAGAGGGATTATTTAGCATTAAATAATTTTTACCCTATTCTATTATAAAAAAAGCAATACTACCGTTAGGAGTATTGCTTTTTTGTTTAAATTCGTTTTAGTTAGTTTATTGAATATTAACCAATAACCATTAAATATTATGAACGAATTTATGATTTACTTGCCAATTGTCATGGCAATTATAGGATTACTTTTCATGGGAATAAAAAGGACCTGGGTTTTAAAACAGGATGCTGGCGATGGCAAGATGAAAGAGATCTCAGATCACATCTATGAAGGAGCACTAGCATTCTTAAAAGCTGAATACCGATTGCTGACTTTTTTTGTAATTGGTGCAAGTTTAGTTTTGGCCGGAATTTCTTTTATTGTTCCTACTACACATATATTAATAGTGGTGGCGTTTATTTTTGGAGCATTTTTCTCGGCTTTAGCGGGAAATATGGGAATGAAAATAGCGACTAAAACCAATGTGAGAACAACTCAGGCTGCCCGTACGAGTTTACCTCAGGCTTTAAAAGTTTCTTTTGGCGGTGGAACCGTAATGGGACTTGGAGTTGCAGGCTTAGCAGTTTTAGGACTCACAGGGTTTTTTATTGTTTTCTTTCAGATATTCATGCACGGGGTTTGGACTTCATCTGAAGATATGACTAAGGTTTTAGAAACTTTAGCAGGATTCTCATTAGGTGCTGAATCGATTGCTTTGTTTGCCAGAGTGGGTGGTGGAATCTACACAAAAGCGGCAGATGTTGGTGCCGATTTAGTAGGGAAAGTAGAAGCCGGAATTCCGGAAGATGATCCTCGTAATCCGGCTACAATTGCAGATAACGTAGGGGATAATGTTGGAGACGTTGCAGGTATGGGAGCCGATTTATTTGGTTCGTATGTAGCAACTGTTTTAGCCGCAATGGTTTTAGGAAATTACGTCATCAAAGATATGGGCGGAAACATTCAGGATATTTTTGGCGGTATTGGCCCAATTTTATTGCCAATGGCGATTGCAGGTTTCGGAATCTTATTTTCGATTATAGGAACTACATTGGTAAAAATATCTGATGATAATGCCAAAGAAGCACAAGTACAAAAAGCATTAAATATTGGAAACTGGGTTTCAATTGTTTTAACAGCAATTGCCTGTTTCTTTTTAGTACGTTATATGTTGCCGGAAACCATGCAAATGAGCTTTTTTGGAGAAGGTTCTAAAGATATCTCCTCAATGCGTGTCTTTTATGCAACTTTAGTAGGTTTAGTGGTGGGTGGAGCTATTTCATCAGTAACCGAATATTATACAGGATTAGGTACGAAACCCGTTATGGCAATTGTACAAAAATCATCAACAGGAGCAGGAACAAACGTAATTGCGGGTTTGGCAACCGGAATGATTTCTACTTTTCCAACGGTAATTTTGTTTGCTGCAGCCATCTGGATTTCATATGCGCTGGCAGGATTTTACGGAGTGGCGCTGGCAGCGTCTGCCATGATGGCGACTACCGCTATGCAATTGGCAATTGATGCCTTTGGACCAATTTCTGACAATGCCGGAGGAATTGCCGAAATGAGCGAATTACCAAAAGAAGTTCGTACCAGAACTGATATTTTAGATTCAGTTGGAAACACAACTGCAGCAACCGGAAAAGGTTTTGCAATCGCATCCGCAGCTTTAACTTCTCTGGCCTTGTTTGCGGCCTATGTTACATTCACGGGAATAGACGGAATCAATATCTTTAAAGCCCCGGTTTTAGCCATGTTATTTGTGGGAGGAATGATTCCCGTAGTATTCTCGGCTTTAGCCATGAATTCTGTTGGAAAAGCCGCTATGGACATGGTATATGAAGTACGCCGTCAGTTTAAGGAAATTCCCGGAATTATGGAAGGAACAGGAAAACCGGAATACGGAAAATGTGTTGAAATTTCTACAAAAGCCGCTTTACGCGAAATGATGTTGCCTGGAATCTTAACGATTGGTTTTCCGATTGCAATTGTACTTTTAGGGAAATTGGTGTATGCAGACAACAATCAGTTGATTGCTGAAATGTTAGGAGGATATATGGCCGGAGTTACCGTTTCCGGGGTGCTTTGGGCTGTTTTTCAAAACAATGCCGGAGGCGCCTGGGACAATGCTAAAAAATCTTTTGAAGCAGGAGTTTTAATCAACGGAGAGATGACCTATAAAGGTTCTGATGCACACAAAGCGGCCGTAACCGGAGATACCGTTGGAGATCCGTTTAAAGATACTTCAGGACCATCCATGAATATTTTGATTAAACTGACTTGCTTAATTGGTTTGGTCATCGCACCTATTTTAGGCGAAGGGCATTCGGTTTCGGCTATGGCTGGAAAAGATTCCTGTTGTGCCAAAACTGAAATGCATGCAGGCGGAGTTTCTAAATGCGGGGATTTATCCGGTATGACCAAAGAAGAGTGTATTAAAATGTGCAAAGAAAAAGGATGCACAGCCGAAGAAACAGCAAAATGCCTGGCTCATTATAATGCAAAAGGAAAATATTTATATCAAAAAACCGATTGTTTCGATACCACTAAATACAGCAAAAACCGACTTGAGGTTAATTTGTCTACTGTTAACGGCGTTACAACCGGAACCGTAACCAAAACAGAAAACGGTAAAACAACTACCGAAGTTTATGAAGGTACTGAAGCTGAAGTAAAAGCAAAAATTGAAGCAGCGAAATAATTTAGCGTATATCATATCCTAACAGGTTTCCAAAACCTGTTAGGTATTATTTGATTGCGAAATTAAAAATGTAATATCATCCCTAACAGGTTTTCAAAACCTGTCAGGATAATAAAAAAATGCCTCTAAAATATTTAGAGGCATTTTTTTATTTGTGTAAATTCGTGCAATCCGTGTTTCTAAAACAATCCGTTCAATTCTGCATCAATTCTGTTAATGATGTTTCCTAAATCTTCCGGATTATCAACAAAATTGATATTATCTACGTCGATAATCAATAGTTTTCCTTTAGTATACGTTTGTACCCAGGCTTCGTATCTTTCGTTCAGACGGCTTAAATAATCGATCGAAATAGAGTTTTCGTAATCACGTCCGCGTTTGTGAATTTGTCCTACTAAATTTGGAATAGAGCTTCTTAAATAAATCAATAAATCAGGAGCTTTTACTAAAGATTCCATTAATTCAAAAAGAGAAGTATAGTTTTCAAAATCACGACTTGTCATTAATCCCATTGAATATAAGTTGGGAGCAAAAATATGTGCATCTTCGTAAATCGTTCGATCCTGAATAATTTTTTTGCCACTTTCGCGAATTTGTAATACCTGACGGAAACGGCTGTTCAGGAAATAAATTTGCAAATTAAACGACCAGCGTTCCATTTGATGGTAAAAATCATCCAGATACGGGTTGTCAACAACATCTTCGTAATGAGGTTCCCATTTAAAATGTTTGGCTAATAATTTAGTCAAAGTTGTTTTTCCAGCGCCTATGTTTCCTGCTATTGCTATGTGCATTACGGTGTTACGATTTTATAATTTAAAATTTCTTTGGCTGTAAAAATAGATAAAATTTGGTCTTTGTAATGAAAATTGTCAAATGATTTTTCTAAAATTTCAATTTCAGAAAATGTATCAGAATTTCCGTTGTTAATGTTTCTAAGATACAATAAATTAGCTTTACTGAAAAGATATTGATGGTGGTTTATTATTTCGATCGAATCAAAATCGGATACTTTTCCCAGGGCAGTTGTTTTTCCAAAAATGTCACAGGAAAACCAATTGTTTTTTTTATCAATCCAATAAAAAGTATTGAAATCGGTCTGGTAATATTTTATCGTTTCTATAAAGGGCGTTGAAACAGTTTTATATTCATTTTTTAAATAATCAAAAAGACCAATTTGCTGATTTAAGGTATTGTAGATCCAAAGCTGATTTTGTGTTGACATTCCGATTGCCGAAACAACAATAGGCGTATTATTTAAAGAAAAATTAATTTCTGTCATTTTATTCAGTTGGTTGTCTAATAAAACGACAGTATTAAAATCTTCGTAAAACAATACGATCTTAAGGGGATTTTGTAAATCGACTTTTGTAATTTTTCCCAGTGAAACATTTTTATATTCAAATATTTCTTTGCCTTTTGTTTTGCTAAAAACATTGTCTTTTATCTGGTAAGAATATCCAAAAGAATCATAACCTGAAAATTCATCAGCATCAATTGAAAGCGTAGAAATTAAGGTAGCTTTTATTTTTTGGTTCTGTGAAAAAACAACTGAAAAGGAGCAGGTGATAAAAAGAAAAGATAGAAAAATACGTACCGTTTTGCCCATGAGATTAGATTCTAAAACGCCAAATTACAAAAAACTACAGTACAAATTGTGGAAAGGGTATAGATTTAGGTTTTAAAACTTTTTTACTGTAATAGTCTAACTAATAGACGATTTTGTCTATATCTTACGGGTATTGATATATTTAACTTTCGGTATTTTAAAATAAATAATACATTTGAGAGTACGTTTTATCGGATTGATCCAATTTTAAAGAAAACAAAATGAAAAAAGTAATCTATTATATGTCCTTAATGCTTGTGTTTACTCAGATGCACGCGCAAAAAGAGTTTCAGGGAATGGCTGTTTATGAGTCAAAGACACAAGCACCAAAATTTGAAGGCATGAGAGGCAATCGAGATATTACGCCCGAAATGCAAAAGAACATGGAAGAGCGAATGAAACAAATGCTGGAAAAAACATTTATTCTGAATTTTGATAAATCGGCATCTGTTTATAAAGAAGAAGAAAAACTGGAAGCTCCGGGGCAACAAGGCGGCGGAATGCGAATTATGATGAACTCCTTTATGGGCGGCGGCGGAACTTTTTATAAAGATGTAAAAGCCAAATCGTATACGGTAGATAAAGAATTTATGGGAAAAGAATTTTTAGTGGTGGATTCCCTGCCAAAGTTAAACTGGAAAATGGAATCTGAAACCAAACAAATTGGCGGATATACCTGTTATAAAGCAACAGCGGTAAAAGAAGCCAGTAAAACTGATTTTAGAAACTTCAGGCCTAAAAATAACGATGATAAAAAAACTGAAGAGAAAAAAGACGATGTAAAGAAAACTTCGGGAGAAACTAAAACCAATTTTGAAGATAATTTTGAAATACCAAAAGAGGTAACCATTACTGCCTGGTATTCGCCGGAGATCCCGGTAAATCAGGGACCTGAAAACTATTGGGGATTGCCGGGTTTAATTTTGGAAGTAAATGATGGACGAACCACTATTTTATGTTCAAAAATTATTTTGAATGCCAAGGAAAAAGTAGAAATAAAACCTTCTAAAAAAGGAAAAGTGATTTCTCAGAAAGATTATGACGAAACCGTAATTAAAAAAATGGAGGAATTTAGAGAAATGAACCGTGGCCGTGCAGGAGGACCGCCTCCAATGATGGGGAGATAAAAACTTCACCCCTAAAACTTAATCTATTCTAATCATTTTTTTAATGAACAAGACTCTTTTTATACTCGCCTTATTATTTACTTCTTTATGCTTTTCCCAGAGTGTTCGTTTTGAAGGTTTTATTCAGGATGAACAAAAAAATCCGTTAGAAATGGCCAACATTATGGCCGTAAATACGGCTACCAAAGCTATGGACTCTTATGGGATTACCAATGACAAAGGAAAGTTTCAGTTAACCCTGAAACCTAATACGTCTTATTCAGTTAAAGTAAGTTATCTCGGGATGAAATCGAAAGAAATTTCAATTACCACACAAAATGCCAATATTGTCCAGAACATTGTAATGGATGATGCCGGAATCGAACTTGAAGGCGTTGAAATTGTTCGTGAAATGCCGGTTTCGATAAAAGGGGATACGATTGTTTATAACGCTGATTCTTTTAAATCCGGAACCGAAAAAAAATTGGAAGATGTATTAAAGAAACTTCCGGGTGTTGAGGTAAATGCCGATGGTGAAATTGAGGTTGAAGGTAAAAAGGTCAGTAAATTAATGGTCGAAGGAAAAGATTTTTTTGATGGCGATACCAAACTAGGCGTTAAAAATATTCCTGCCGATGCCATTGATAAAATTCAGGTTTTAAGAAATTACAATGAAGTAGGTCAGCTAAAAGGACTGGAAAACGACCAGGATAATGTGGCAATGAACATTAAACTGAAAGAAGGTAAAAAGAACTTCTGGTTTGGTGATGTAACTGGCGGAACCGGAGTTGGAGAACTGGATAGCAGGTATATTATTAATCCAAAGTTGTTTTATTACAGTCCAAAATACAGTATTAATCTGATTACCAATTTTAATAATATTGGAGAATTGCCGCTAACGGCGCAGGATTATTTTAAGTTCACGGGAGGATTTAAAAATCTGATGAAAAAAGGAGGAAGCAATTTTAATGTTTCTTCAAACGACTTAGGTATTTCGATTTTAAGAAACAATCGTGCGAAAGAAATTGAAACCAAATTTGGAGCAACCAATTTTGCTTATTCTGTTACCAAAACATGGAATATTAGTGGTTTTGGAATAATATCTACTTCAAAAACGGATCTTGAAACGAAGTCTCAAACGACTATTTTAGATTCGGGAGATGAACAAAAAAGAGACGAAGAGACGCATCAAAAAAATAATTTAGGACTTTTTAAACTAAGTTCAACGTATAAACCCAATGATAAATTTCAATTTGATTATGATGTCCTGACCAAGATATCCAAACAAAATGAAGATACAGATTTATTACGTGAATCGATTGTAAACGGTACATCTGCTTTAGAAACCATTTTAACGAATAAAAAACAAGATCCAACCTCAGTAAATCAAAATCTGAGTTTGTATTATACCCAAAGCCCTAAGAATATTTTTGCTTTTGAAATGCAGCATTTGTATCAGGACGAAAATCCATTTTACAATGCTAATTTGCGTACACAACCCTTTAATCTGGCAGATTATATTTCAGGACAAAACAGAAACGACCTGAATCAGGACCGATATGTGAAAACAAATAAGGTCGATGCTAAATTGGATTATTATTATATGGTGACGCCAAAAAGCAACATCAATGTTACTTTAGGAAATACCTATTCCTATCAGGATTTTAATTCTCACATTTTTCAGATTCTGGACAATGGAGATAAAAACGATTTAAACAGTGCCGAAAATAACAATCAGGTAAACTACAATTTCAATGATGTGTTTCTGGGGTTTCATTATAAAATCCTGGCAGGAAAATTTACGTTGACTCCGGGTGTTAGCGTGCATTCATATACCATGCAAAACACACAATTGGGAACCCAGTATTCGCAGAATTTCATGAAAGTCCTGCCTGATTTTTTTGCTTTGTACCAAATCAAAAAAGCAGAAACATTAACGTATAATTTCTCTTTGTCGAATGATTTTACAGATATCAATCAATTGGCGGCAGGTTATGTCTTATCCGATTACAGCAGTTTGTTTCGCGGCAATCGTTTCCTGGAAAATGCCACATCTCAAGTACATTCCTTGCGTTATTTCAAATATAATATGTTCAATTTTGAGAATATTTTTGCCAATGCGACTTATACTAAAAAAGTAGATGCCATTAAAACCAAAGCCGATTTTACCGGAATCAATCAGTCATCATCACCTTATAATTCTAATTTGGCCGATGAAACGTTTACCGGAATGGGAAATTACGGGCGTTCTTTTTTAAAGAATTACAAAGCATCAGTAAATGCCACTTTCAATTGGTCAAAATTCAACAATATCCAGAATAATGTATTGACAACGACAGAAAGTTTTAGTCAAAGCTATACCGTAAAAGCTTCAACAAATTATAAAAATGTACCTAATATTGAGTTTGGATATAATGCCTTAATAAACAAGTATAGCGGATCAACCTATTATACAGACAAGCCTTTTGCCAGATTAGATTATTATTTTCTGAACAGTTTTTCGTTTGTTTCAGAATATGAATTTTACCATTATTATACCAATAATAAAACCGTCGATAACGAATATGATTTTTTAAGTGCAAGTTTAATTTATCAAAAAAAGGATAGCAAGTGGGAATACAAAATCTCAGCAACTAACTTGTTAAATACAACTTATCTTAATGATGACAGCTTCTCACAGTTCTCTACCAGAATTTCACAATATACTGTACAGCCTCGCTATATCATCTTTTCAATGAAATATAATTTATAGTAATTTAATTACAACGCTTTGTGTTTTTGATACTTTTTTAAATAAGAAAGAAATATCTTTGTTTAAATAGTAATAACTAAAAATTTAAGCATGCGTAATTATATTTGGAATTTCTTAGCGTTCTTTTGTTTAATATCTGTTTCTTTTTCTCAAACAAAAACGATTGAAAAGGGAACTTATATTTCTACCAACAAAGGACAAAAAATCAAATTGAATTTGTTGGATGATAATAAATATGAATTGGTATTTTATTCCGGCGATTACAAAACCAAAGGTGATTCCTTAATCTTTGAAAATAAAGATAAATCACAAAATACTTTTGATCTTTCTTTTTCGGTTGATAAAAAAGCGAAAAACATCAAAATTAAATTTTTAAATCCGTCCTACTATTCATTTTACATTGGAACCCAAAAAGGGAACCAGGCAGTGCAATATCAGAGAATATCAGATATAAAAACCAAAGTTGATCCTGAATGGCTAAAAGCAGATTTAGAGTTTGATATTGAAAAAACAGATTACGTGTATTTGGTTTATGAAGATTATAACGGGCAAAGCAATGTTTTTAAATATGCCTTGCCAAAAGATGTCTCAGAAATTAAAATCAATTATGAATTAGCACTTTTAACCGATTTAAAAATTACCGGATTGTTTGACAAAAAAACAAACGAGCTTAAAATTTCTGAACAGTCAGGAAAAGATCCTCTGGTATTTGTCAATGAGAAAGAGGTAACACCTGAAAGAACTTCAAAAGTTAAACCACTTGAAAATGAAACTGTTTTAAATTGGACTTATCCGGGAAAAGAACCTTTGGCTACAGAAGATTTTGGAGTAGCGACAGACAGTACAGCAACAGCTGATTATGCTACAACAGTAACGGTGGATACCGCTTATGCAAAACTATACGATTTTAAATTAAAAATAGAAAACAATCTAAAAAGTGCTGTTGCCGCAAATAAACTAGCAAAAAGCAAATATTTAGTAATTGCAGTTGATGGTAAAAATGCTTCGGCAAAAGAGAATTTTAATGCATATGTAAAAGATCAGGAAGTGCAAACGTCATATGCGATGTATGATGCGTACAATCCGATTTATGATGTTTTTAATTATTATTTAGCAGGATCCGATGATCAAAAATGGCTTAAAAATAATAAAATAAGCAACGATCCAAGTGTAGTGGTTTTAAATGCTGACGGAGATATTTTAGCCATAGCCCATTCTAATTTGACAGACAAGAAATATGAGTTGAACTATTATGGAGACTTTTTTCAGAAACTAAAACGCGCAGACGCCTTCGTTTCTTTTGATAAAACGTTCAAGAATAAAAAAGCGGCTGATGCAGATTTAATTGCAGCATTTAATAAAGCATCACAATTAGAATCGTATTATGATTACGATTCAGATGATGTGAGCAATGAGAATGCTACAGAATTTGTGATCATGAAAAAATCTTTAGACAAAAAAGAAGTTGCTCAAAACTGGAAAAAACTGATTGAAGCACATCAAAAAGATGCAAAACCGAATATGTATCTGGTGGAAACCATTTTGAAGGAAATCAGCAATCAGGGATTTACAAAACAGCTTTTTAATGAAGAGCGAATTCTTACTGATACGGATTTCCTGTCTATTGATTATTTATTAAAACATTCTGATAATATTGAAGAAAGCCGTACAGCATTTAATGCCACAGAAGGAGAAGTACACAATGTTGGAAATGTGGTTTCTGAAATTTCTTCAGCATTGCAGCGAAATAGTTATGTTTCGCAGGAAGGGGTTTCCGGCGAAGTGAATAAAGATAAAATAATTTCAACCTACAAAAAGATAATTGCGGGTGGTAAAGGAAATTTTGAAGCTTACCGAAATTATTTTGAATATTTTAGTCAGGTAGAAGACAAAGACGGCTCTAATACAAGCTTTTTAAGAGAATTTAGTACTTATTTTGATGCTAATTTGGCATCAGGAAAAGAAAGTCCAATTGAAAAATTAGACGTTATGTTCTCGACTTTAGATCCCTCTTCGGCCTACTCTTATGATGGATGGGCTGCTTTTAAAGAATACCATTCAAACTTGTGTAATTCAGCTGCATGGACAGTAGTTTTGAAACCTGCAAATTCCGGTTTTATAAAATCAGCCATTATTTGGTCAGAATATAGTTTGGTAGTAACTAAAAACAATTCCTATTATTTAGACACTTTGGCGCAGTTGTATTATAAAGACGGACAAAAAGAAAAAGCGATTCAAACGCAAACTTTGGCCGTTAAATATTTAAACGCAGCAGTAGAAGAAGAAACGGCCAGCGAAATTAAAGAGACGCTTAGTAAAATGCAAAACGGAACATATTAAGTTTTACAATTTATCTGCAATATAAAAGCAAACCCGACAAGATTTTAAGTTTTGTCGGGTTTCTTATTATTTAATATCTACCATTATTTTTAATTGATAATTGTCAATGGTTTTTTTGCCCTTTTCAATATATCCATTCACATTTAGGTAAGTAATTAAAATTTTATACTGAGATGTTTCGACCAGTTGAGTCACTTTTTCATTATTTGGGCCAAGCCCGAATGCTGAATTATTATGGATAAAATCTATTGTTTTTAGGGGAATAATATCTTCATTAATTTGTAATTCAATTCCATAATTCTTTTTTCCGGATTTGATTGAATAATTTTTGTTTTCAATTTTGGCACATTCAGTGCATTCAAATTCAGTATTGCTTGAAATCCTAAAAGACAAATCATATCCATGAATGATTTCGACACTTTCATCATTTTCATAGTAAGCATAGTATATTTCTGTATCGCTATCCTGATATCGTGAATATCTGGATTTATATTCATAACCCAGGGCTTCCATTATTGCAAATTCATTAGGCGTTTTATTTCTTTTAAGAAGTGCTTCCAATTTTGTTTTAGCATACGGAACCATAATTGCTGCACCATAATTTTCTTCTAAGAAAGAAACAATACTGCTTAAATCTTTTTGCTGCCCGAAATTCAGTTTTTTATTAGCCGACGGTTGCATGTAAGATTCAAATCGGGATAATTGGCTGTTTTTTGAAATTGAATCTGCACTTTGTGGCCCTAAAATCGAAAATAATCCACCAATACATAAGCTTATTGGAATGAATTTTATCTTTGGATTTTTTTGAATTAAAAAATAGGCAACCACGATCGATAACCAAATTGACAGGAGAAGCACATAATAACGTTCATGTGTAAATCCGTAAAGATTGACCCGGTATAAAATGGCCCAAAAAAGCAATCCCAATAATGGAATTAATAGAAAATAAAACCAACGATTAAAGGTTCTCATCCAGAGATTATTCGTTTCAGTTGCAATAGGATGAACCAATAAAAAAGAGAGAATCCCAAAAATGGCAAATACCAAAACAAGATACGAAACCCAGCCAACAGGTAAAGACAGTGTTATAAGAATCTTAACTTCGTAACATATCAATATCACCAGATAGAGACTAATTAAAGGCAGTAATACATATTGAGTGAAATTTTTAAGTCCTTTAGGATAATTTAAAACCAAAGGATTTTCACTGTTATTAGTTTCAGGAACGCCGCTTAAAAAGAATATCGTATTAAAGATTCCGGCAATGACTAGAAAGGTATGAAGATAAATATGATCATAAAACTCTACCTTGAATAACTGGTCAATTGCCAGTATGGCCAGTGCTAATCCGCAATAAAGAACAACGCTGTATAGAATAGAGGTTAGAATTCGAAGAAAAAGTTGTTTATTAAATTCCCAAAATTCATTCTGATTATAGGTTCTTGGCAGAAATCCCGCAAATGAAACCAACAAATGTAAAGCAATATTCAGTACTAAAAACTGTAGAATTTCGACGTTTGTAAAGTTTTTATGAAAACTAAAAATAAATAAAGCAATTAAACTTCCAAGCCCAATACTTGTTGCGTAGCGTAAAATAGTATTCCTTCTGGAAGCCATAAAGTATAAACTGACTGAGAGGAATAACACCAGGCATAAAGAACAGCTCATGATCGCTTTTTCATAAAATTCCCGATTCGGGCTGCTGTATTTTATCTCATTGAAAATAATAGCAAATACAGTTCCCACAATAGAGATTATGATTTCAAGAGGGAATCGAAGAATTGTTTTGGCGGTGGAATTTAAAACGTTACGGAATGATGGAAATCTGCTCATTTTTTTAATCAGTTATTTTGTACTAAGAAAGGTAAATTGTAAGAGATAAACAAATAATACTACCAATGAGAAAAAAATGCTGTCAGCATTTTACTGATTTTACATTTCAGTACTATTTCAAATAGAAAGAAGCGATTTTTTCTTGATTAATTACTAAGTTTGGAATACTAAATTAAAACGTATGAAAAATAAAATGATCCTCGTTTTGATTGCTTATGGAGGAGTAGTTTTTTCGCAGGCAATTAAAAAACCGTTAGTTTCAGCAATTACAGATAAAGACCTTAAAACCGATATGTACCAGATGGCTGGTGATCATTTTAACGGTCGTGAGGCAGGAACTTTAGACGAATTAAAAGTATCAATGTGGCTGGCAAACAAAGCCAAAGAAGCAGGAATGGCTCCGGCTGGTGATGACGGAACTTATTTTCAGTTTTTTGATTTGTACAGGCATCAGGTAACTCCTAATACTAAATTTAAAATTGGACCAAAAGAATATAAATTGTGGAAAGATGTTCTGGTAGCAGAAACCACAAATATTAAAGTCGATGCACCATTAGTGTATTTGGGGGCAGCAACAAAAGAAGAAATTGAAAAGGCAGATGTTAAGGGAAAAGCAGTTGTTTTGCTGGCATCTAAAGAAGGAATTGCAGATGATATTTCGCTTTTTGACAGACGATATCCAGGTCTTGTTCGAAATAAATATTATGATCTTGTAGTCAAAAAAGGAGCGGTAGCCCTTATTATGGTTGCAGATCAATTGGCAGAAGAAAGCTGGTCTCAGGTTGAACCACAAATGACAAGAGGTATTTATGGAATTGAAGGTTTCAGAGATAAAATAGGTGCTACAATGCCGGTTTTTTGGGTGCACAATGACCAATTAGCTTATTTAAAAAGTACTAAAGATTTATTGTCGACAGAAGTAATTTCTGAAACCTATAAATATCCTTCAGTAAACGTAGTGGGAACAATCGAAGGAACAGATGCTAAATTAAAAAACGAATACGTTCTTTTTAGCGGACATCAGGATCACGATGGAGTAAGACAAAAATACGGTCAGGATTCCATTTATAACGGAGCCGATGATAATGCAAGTACTTGTGTAGCAATGTTAGCTATTGCAAGAGCTTACAAAAAACAACCAGGAAAAAGAACTTCTCTTTTTGTGTTTCATGGTTCAGAAGAACGTGGTTTATTAGGTTCAAGATGGTATGCATCGCACCCGACAGTTCCTGAAAAAGACATTATTGCGGTATTAAACGGGGATATGATTGGCAGGAACAATGTAAACCAGGCCGCTCTTTTAGGGTCTAGTTCTCCTCACGAAAACTCTTCAGATTTAGTAGCAATCGCTAAAAAAGCCAATGATGAAGGACCAAAATTTGACTTAGATAAACTTTGGGACAGACCGGAACATCCGGAATATTTTTATTTCCGTTCAGATCATTTGCCTTATGCAAAAAGAGGGATTCCATCTGTTTTTTATACCAGTGTTTTGCACAGTCAATACCATACACCCATGGATGAATCTGAAAATATTGATTTCGTAAAATTGCATAAAATGACCGAATGGATCTACCGCACAGGCTGGATTTTATCTAATGATGCCAATCGTCCTAAAACATTACCAAATGTACAATTAGAGCGATAAAGGACTCTAAAGTTTTGATTTGTAAAAATAAAAATCCGTTTCATCTGTGTTGAATTGAGACACAGATTTAAAATTAGTCACTAAAAATAAAAAAGGCTGCCTAAATTAATAGACAGCCTTTTTTTATGTGTAAGAGTAACTAGTTGTCAAAAAATCTAACAATCTAAGTAGTCTATAATCTAAATTTACAATCCAAATTCAGCTTTTACTTTGTCTACGAAATCAAGTTTTTCCCAGGTAAACAATTCAACAGTAACTGTTTTTACATTTCCTCCCGGAGCAGAAAAAGTTTTAGTTACCACTTCTGGTTTACGTCCCATGTGTCCGTAAGCAGCTGTTTCGCTGTAAATAGGATTTCTTAATTTCAAACGTTGCTCAATAAAGTAAGGACGCATATCAAAGATAGCTTCTACTTTTTTAGCGATTTCACCGTTAGTTAAGTTTACTTTAGAAGTTCCGTAAGTGTCAATAAAGATTCCCATTGGTTCAGCAACTCCAATTGCATAAGAAACCTGTACTAAGATTTCGTCAGCAACACCGGCAGCCACTAAGTTTTTAGCAATATGACGTGTAGCATAAGCAGCACTTCTGTCTACTTTACTTGGATCTTTTCCGGAGAATGCACCACCACCGTGAGCACCTTTTCCACCGTAAGTATCCACAATGATTTTTCTTCCTGTTAAGCCAGTATCTCCGTGAGGTCCACCAATAACGAATTTTCCTGTTGGGTTAATATGGTAGTTGATTTTATCATTGAATAAATGCGCGTGCGTTGGATTTTTTGCAATGATTCTTGGAATCAAAATTTCGATAATATCTTTTTTGATTTTAGCCAGCATAGTAGCCTCTTCATCAAAATCATCGTGTTGAGTCGAGATTACAATCGCATCAATACGAGTTGGTTTGTTATCGTCGCTATATTCTAACGTTACCTGAGATTTTGCATCAGGACGTAAATAAGTGATTTCCTTATTCTCACGTCTTAAAATTGCTAATTCCTGTAATAGGCTATGAGATAAATCAAGTGCCAATGGCATGTAGTTTTCAGTTTCGTTAGTGGCGTAACCAAACATCATTCCCTGGTCTCCTGCACCTTGCTCTTCTGGCTTGGCTCTGTCAACCCCCTGATTAATATCTGCTGATTGCTCATGAATGGCTGAAAGAATCCCACAAGAATTGGCTTCAAACATATATTCGCTTTTTGTGTATCCAATTTTACGGATTACATCGCGGGCAATTTGCTGCACATCAAGATAAGTATTCGATTTTACTTCACCTGCTAAAATTACCTGACCAGTTGTAACAAGAGTTTCACAAGCTACTTTTGAGTCAGCATCAAATGCCAGAAAGTTATCAATTAAAGCATCCGAAATTTGATCTGCAACTTTGTCTGGATGCCCTTCACTAACAGATTCTGACGTAAATAAATAAGCCATAATAATTTATTAAATTAACATTAAGCGAGGAAAAGTAATTGCTGAAAGTGCTAAAGGAGGTATCCTGCTTTAGCATTTTTTACTACTGAAATTAATCTTTCAGCATTCATAACGAACCATTTCATTATGAAGAGGTTGCAATCAGTTCAAATTTTTCCTCTGTATTCGCGTGCAAAGGTATAAAACCATTTTGATTTGCAAATTAAAGTTTTGATTTTTTTGTTTTTATATGCAGAAATTTAACATATCATACTATTTTGATAGGGTAATAGAAATTATTTGTGTTTTTGTTTGGCGGATTGAAAAATAGTTTGCAAATTTGCCCCATCAAAACGATAGAAAAGATGAAATCAACAATTTGCAATATGTCATGTAAGATGCCGGAGCCTTCCGCAGAGATGCTATTGTAGTTTTTTTTCAAAAAAAATATAAATAGAACCTCTGCTAACCGCAGGGGTTTTTTTATTTCAAAAAAGAACCAGATTGTAAACCATTTTTTAAACCAAAACAGTAACAAATCAGAAGAAAGAAATGAAAAAAAATGTAGTATTAGCATTAGGACTTTTAACATTTTCCGGAATCTATGCTCAGGACAATAAAAAAGAGCAGGATACTTTAAAGAACAATGAATTATCGGAAGTAACGATAGTAGGATCGAGAAGTAAAAACCGGGTAAAAACGGATGTTCCTGTTCCTGTAGATGTTTTTAATATCTCAGACATAACAAAGGGATCTCCACAAACCAGTGTTACTCAGATTTTAAATTATGTTGCACCTTCTTTTACAAGTAATGCAACTTCTACAGCAGATGCTACTGATCATGTCGATCCGGCACAACTAAGAGGTTTAGGTCCGGATCAGGTTTTGATATTGGTAAATGGTAAACGAAGACATTCAAGTGCCTTGGTAAATATAAACGGGTCGCCGGGAAGAGGATCTGTGGGAACAGACTTAAACGCTATTCCATCATTCGCTATAGAAAGAATCGAAGTTCTTAGGGATGGTGCTGCTGCCCAATACGGTTCTGATGCTATTGCAGGAGTCATTAATATTGTATTAAAAAAGAATGCCAACTTTATTTCAGGAGGAATACAGTATGGTACCAACTTATCTTCAGGATCTAATAACTTTAAAGGAGGAGCCGATGGTCAGACTGTACAAGCAGACCTTAACTACGGAACTTCATTAGGTAAAGCTGGAAGTTTTCTGAACATTACAGGAAGTGCTGTGACCAGACAGGCAACAAGCAGGGCAGGAATTAGAAACAATGCTATTTTTAATGCTTACAATGCTGTCGAAAACAGAGCGGCTCAAAATGGTGTTGCCATTAACTCCTTGTTTAGTAATATTAATAACACGCCAAATTCAGCACAAATTCTTACTTCACTAAAGCAATATGCACCACAAGTGAGTTATTTTACACCGGCACAACAAACAGCGATCTCATCTGCGACCACATTGGCTCAAATGCAAACGGCTTTGAATTTTGATGTAACCAATAATGAAATCGCGTACAGAGGCCAGGAAAGAAGCGATTATAATATGAGTGTTGGTCAGTCAGAACTGGCTTCAGGACAGCTATACTATAATACTAAATATCCTTTGACAGAAACTACAGCGTTATACTCTTTTGGTGGAGTTTCGTACAGGAATGGTAAATCTTATGCATTTAACAGATTGCCTAATGGTTCCGGAACTTTCACGCAAGTGTATGAAAACGGATTCCTGCCGGAAATACAATCTAATATTTTAGATGCATCATCTGCTGTTGGAGTTACAACAGAATTATTTGGTTTTGATACGGACCTGAGTACAAACCTGGGAACAAACTCTTTTCAATATGATGTAAACAATACGAGCAATGCTACTTTAGGAACCAATTCAGGTTCAAGTTTTGATGCCGGAAAAGTTTCGTTTTTGCAAAGTACAACCAATTTAGATTTAAGTAAAAAACTAGATGTGTTAGAAGGGTTAAATGTTGCTTTTGGTGGAGAGTTCCGATATGAGAACTATAAAATTAAACAAGGAGAAGAAGCTTCTTATGGATTATATGATACAAACGGAAATTTAGTTTCAGGAATTCTGCCAAGTAACTCGCCATTAATTGTAACTGATTTTTTTGGAAACAAACGTGGAGCGGGAGCACAGGGATTTTCAGGTTTCCAACCGACAGATGCTAAAGAAAAAGACAGAAAAAGTGGTGCTGCTTACATAGATTTAGAATTAAATGCAACTAAAAACTGGCTTATAAACGGAGCTGCACGTTATGAGAACTATTCTGATTTTGGTAGTACTGTCATTTTTAAACTAGCTTCTCTTTTAAAATTGAATGACAATATCAATTGGAGGATTTCAGGGCAAACCGGTTTTAGGGCACCATCATTACAACAAAAATATTTTGAGGCAAGTTCAACTCAGTTCATAAATGGTTCTCCTTATCAGGTAGGTTATTTTACAAATGATTCACAAGCAGCTAAAAGTATTGGAGTTGAAAGTTTGAAACCTGAAAAATCAAAAAGCATCAGTACTGGATTTACATTTAAAATTCCTGAAGCCAATATTACCATTGCAACAGATGCTTACTTTACAAGAATCGATGACAGAGTGGTGTTAACAGGTCAATATGCAAGACCAACAGATGCGCAAATAAATGGGGCAACATCGCAGGAGCAAAAAGATGCCCTGACTTTGTTTCAACAGGCATTTGATTTAAAAGGTGTAGAAAGAGCTTCGTTCTGGACAAACGGAATCAACTCTGAAACTAAAGGTATCGATGTAGTAATTTCTCAAAAATATGATGTAATTCAGGATTTTACCATTAGAAATGATTTTGCTTTAAGCTACAATACAACTAAAAGGGTTGGAGCGTTAAATGTACCTCAGTCAATTATCAACGCAGGCGGGGATCCTTATATATATTCATTTTTTCCGGAATCAAGCCGTATTTATTTAGAAGAGGCAATTCCAAAATTGAAAGCGAACCTAATGACCACTTTCAACATCAAAAAACTGGATATTTATTTAAGAAACAGTTATTTCGGAAAAGTGACAGATCCGGGAGCAACAGATGTAAACTTAGACGGATCATCTTCAGTTTATGAACACCCTGTTTACAGCGCCAAAATAGTGACCGATTTATCTTTCGGATATCAAATCAACGAGAAATTCAGGTTTACAATTGGTCTTAATAATATAGGAGATGTTTATCCGGACAGAAATAATCCATCAACTCCTGCATTTACCAATACAACACCAACATTGTCTCCTGCACCAAGTACAGATTTAACAAACGCCAATCAGTTTGCTTATTCAAGAGCAGTATCACAATTTGGATTAAACGGAAGATTTGGTTTTGCCAGATTAAGTTTTAAATTCTAAAAATATAAGATTGGCCTACAGGTTAAACGGATCGAACAGGTCTGCACAGATTTTTTTTAATCCTTTAATCCGTGGCCAATTTTTTTAAAGCAGAATGCGAGTATTTAGGAGGCTTTGAAAAAAATTAATGTTAAATATCACTTTTTGTTTTGGTAGTTCTGAAAATAGTTTCTATATTTACTCTATCAAATTAGTCGAGTTTAAAAAAGAGAATTAATTTAAATAAAATGAAAATGAAAACAGTAGCGAATAATATGATGATATGTTGTGAGATGATGCAAATGTGCATCCAAAATCGCTGTTGCCAAAAGTGAAAGAGTAAATCTTTGTTATAGTTAGAACTATAAGCCCTTTTGGTAGCCATCCGAAAGGGCTTTTTTTTATTTCAACACTTTTAAATTTTAAATTATGAAAACACTAAACTCAATCGCAATAGAGTATTTATTGAGAAACGATTCTCAAAAAAACAATAATAAATCAGAAGATACAACAAGAGAGGTTACAAGAATAAATGCAGAGCGGGATATAAAAAGTCAAAAATCATTACTGCTTCTAATGTATAACCTGGAAGAAGAAGGAGAGGATTTTTTTATACAATAAATATCAATTTCAAAGAAACAATTTCAATAACAATATATAATAGTATTAACAATACCTAAAAAAAACTAAGATCATGAGCACACAAAAATTCGCAACAAACGCATTACACGCTGGACACGATGTTACTAAAAATGCAGGAACAAGAGCAGTGCCAATTTACCAGACATCATCGTATGTCTTTAACGATTCAGACCATGCAGCCAATCTATTTGGTCTTGCTGAATCCGGATTTATTTACACCCGATTAAACAACCCGACAAATGATGTTTTAGAACAGCGACTTGCAGCACTCGAAGGCGGAATTGCAGCAGTAGTGACAGCATCCGGAGCATCGGCAATTTCTACCACTTTGCTGACTTTGCTAAAAGCGGGCGATCATATTGTGGCTTCCAATAGTTTATACGGAGGAACTTACAACCTTTTAAATGTAACTTTGCCTCGTTTAGGAATTACAACCACTTTTGTAGATCCTTCAAAACCGGAAAACTTCACTAAAGCAGCCAAAGAAAATACAAGAGCCTTTTTTGTAGAGTCTTTAGGGAATCCAAAATTAGACGTTTTAGACTTAAAAGGAATTTCGGCGGAAGCCAAAAACTTTAAAGTGCCTTTTATTGTAGACAATACGGTTGCTACACCTTATTTATTGAATCCAATTGAATATGGAGCAGATATCGTAATTCACTCTTTAACCAAATATATTTCAGGAAACGGAACTTCGTTAGGAGGCGTTATTATCGATGCAGGAAAATTTGACTGGTCAAACGGAAAATTCCCTGAATTTACAGAACCTTCTGCAGGATATCACGGATTAGTATATCATGAAGCTCTTGGAAATGCAGCTTTCATTGCAAAAGCCAGAATCGAAGGTTTGCGTGATTTTGGAGCAGCTTTGAGTCCTTTTAATGCTTTTCAAATCATTCAGGGATTAGAAACATTACCAATCCGAATTCAGAAACATAGCGAAAATGCTTTGGCTTTGGCCTCGTGGTTAGAAAAACAAGATGAGGTAGTTTGGGTAAATTATCCAGGATTAAAAAATAATAAATATTATGATTTAGCACAGCAATATTTACCAAAAGGCCAAAGTGGTGTTATCACATTTGGACTAAAGGGAGGTTTTGAAGCTGCTAAAAAAGTGGTAGATCAAACGAAATTATTCTCTCTTTTGGCCAATATTGGTGATACAAAATCATTGATCATTCATCCGGCAAGTACAACACACCAGCAATTGTCTGATGCTGACCAACTAGAAACGGGAGTTTCAAAAGATCTGGTTCGGCTTTCTGTTGGACTTGAAGATATCGAAGATTTGATAGCTGATTTGCATGCCGCTTTCGCAAGCGTTACCCAATCGCAATACAGTATTAATAAAAATTAGGTTTTTTTGTTTTTTGTTTGAAAAATTGCCTTTAGTAGCGTGAGTTCTGCTAGAGGTGATTTTTTATAAAAGAAATTCAACATAAAAAATTTCACAATAGCTGTAGAGACGCATTATGGAGAACCTATATCAGCCGTGCTGCTATGCGTTCTACGGATATGGTTTAATTAACCCCAATAAATTAAAAATTATGTCAAAGCTTAAAATAAATATCATCCTTTTTGGAATTGGAAATATCGGAAGTACTTTGATCAATCAGATTATCGAAAGTCAGGAGTTTTTTCTCGAAAGTAAAAATGTCGATTTTCATTTTCCAATAATCACAAACTCTACAGTCGCTTTTTTTGAGAAAGAAGGCGTTGGATATGCCTGGGAAACTAATTTTCTGGAATTGGCAGTTCCTTTTAAAGTGCAGGATATTATTGAATTTGCCAAAGAAAATGAATTTGAAAACCTGATCGCTGTTGATGCAACGGCAAGTGATGAGTTAATACATCATTATAATACCCTGATCGAAAACGGATTTAATATTGTAGCGGTAAATAAAAAAGCCAATACCTTGCCAATTGAATTGTATAAAGAGATCAGGTCGAATCTTAAAAAATACGACAAGGAGTTTTTATATGAAACATCAGTAGATACCGGTTTTCCGGTGTTACAGACCCTAAGGGATTTGTATTATTCAGGAGAGAAAATTACAAAGATACGTGGTGTATTTTCAGATAACCTGAGTTATGTATTTAATAGATTTGCAACCGAAGAAGCTACTTTTTCATCTCTTTTAAAAGATGCAAGCTTATTAGGATTGATGCGGTCTACTTTTAAAGAAGATTTATCCGGAAATGATACCGCCAGGAAACTACTGATTTTGACGAGGGAAATTGGAAAAGATTTTGAATTATCCGACATAAAAATCAATCCGCTAATTACAGAAGAGCATCTGGAGACAAATGGTGTCCTTAATAAGGAAGCAATTGACAGGTCTTTTAAAATTGCAAAAATAACACAGAAAGACAATCATGTATTACGATATGTAGGAGAATTTGATGTGCAGAAAAACACTTTAGAGGTCAAAGTGGTTTCAGAACCAGTTACATCTGCTATTGGTCAACTGAAAGGATCAGATACCATTTTCGAAATCTACACACAATCATACGCAGATGTTCCAATCGCAATCCAAAGCGCTTCGGCATGCAAACAAGCCATTTCAAGAGGGATAATAACTGACATTTTGAAAGTAGCAGAAAAAATTAAAAATAAAGAAGCAGTTTGGCTGTAAGTGGTTTCCAATAGTAGTTAGTTGTTCTTTGATATAGTGAAACAGGAAATTTATTACGTTAAATTTTGTAGGATTTTAATTTCATTTTATTGAATAGCTGTTTTGTAAGATGTTTTTTAACGTTAAAATGATGTTTTTTAACGTTTTTTAAGATTAATTTGTTGATCCTCACTTGCGTAATTGAAAAAATATTCGCACATTTGTAACACCTCAAAGCTCAGAAAATAAATTTAACTATTTAACAATAGTTATGTCGATCGGGACAAAAGTTGAATTAACTTATTTCTTATTGATTTTTTGAAGAAGAATGAGTTAAAAAATATTTCAGCAGTTTCGAAAAGCTTATTAAAATAAAACAAATGCAAGAATTTTTTAAAATAGCAAGTAAATCACAGATGAATAAATCCCTACAGATGAACAAGATGTTTAACGTCGCACGTATTTGTGTACGCGTCTGTTGATACTAAAAGTATATATAAGTTGTAAAAAACTTAAACCCTTTTGGTATTCAAATCCAAAAGGGTTTTTTTATTCCATTGGGTTGCCATAACAAAACATTAAACAAATAATAAAGATTATAAAACGCAAACTAACGTAAACTTAAATATCATGAGCAAATTAAACTACATAACAAAAACTTTTTCTACATTGAAAAACTTAAGAGCTAAAAGAAACAATCCGCCGCCGCCAACAAATGAATTGGTACATCCTAGATTCGGGATCACTGAGGCAGATAAAATAGCAGAGAAAAAAGAGCCAAACTCATTATTGTTTTTGATGTATTCAAAAGAAAATGAAACACTTTTTATCTAAATCAAAAAGTATCATAAAATAGGGTTATACCTGCTTAATTTTACTGGGCAAACTGTTCGGTAATTTTTTGCGTACAATAGTTTGTGTTTGAATTATATTTATGAAATTGAGGAATCAGTTTCGATAAAATTTGTTAGTTTAAGAAATAAGTAGTTAATTTGCACCTTTAAGTTCAAAAACGTATTGAAATGTTATAAAGAAAGGACGAGGGATTAGACCCGATGAATCCTTAGCAACCCTTCGTTAAATCGAAGAAGGTGCTGCATTCTACCACGCCCAAACGTGGAAAGATAACAACAAGAATTTTCTAGTTTCACTCTAGTACTTTCTTTCTAATATTTCCACATACAAATCAATAATAAAAAGATTTGAAATTGGAAAATATACCAAGTCCCATTATAATTCACGAATTCATCACCGAAAGTGGTGCATCATATTCATCATTACCATTAAGTTTTACCCTTTCTGGTTTACCATTGCATAGCGCACCTATTGTTTTGGTCAATCATGCTTTGACCGGAAACGCTCAGGTTACCGGTGAAAATGGGTGGTGGAATGACTTAATTGGCGATGAAAAAACAATCGATACCCATAAATATACAGTATTAGCATTCGACGTTCCCGGAAACGGAAATGATTCGTTTATAATTGAAAACTATCAGGACTTTACAACAAGAGATATTGCCAGAATTTTTATAAAAGGTTTAGAAGCTTTAAATATCGATCAGGTTTACGCCATTATCGGAGGATCTGTGGGCGGAGGAATTGCCTGGGAAATTCTTGCATTGGAACCTGGCATTACCCAAAACCTGATCCCGATTGCAACCGACTGGAAATCGACAGACTGGATGATTGCCAATTGCTACCTGCAAGAGCAAATACTGAACAATTCTTCCCGACCAATAGAAGATGCCAGAATTCATGCCATGTTGTGCTACCGCTCTCCTGAATCATTCAAAGAAAAATTTCAACGTACGATCAATAACAACCTTTCGATTTTTAATATCGAAAGCTGGCTGGCGCATCACGGCGAAAAATTGCAAAAGAGATACCAATTGGCATCGTATAAATTGATGAACCAATTGCTCAAAACCATAGATATCACCAGAAATAGTGACGATTTCGAAACTTTATTGTCCAGAACAAATGCAGCGATTCACATTATCGGAATCAACTCGGATTTGTTTTTTACACCAAAAGAAAATCGCGACACTTTTCAGGAATTAAAGAAGTTCAAAGACAATGTTTTTTACAGCGAAATAGATTCGGTTCACGGACATGACGCTTTTTTAATCGAGTACAAACAATTAGATCATTTACTTGCCGATATTTTTAAGGCAGAAACAATAGAAAAATAAAATGAAAATATTAAAATTTGGAGGCAAATCGTTATCAAACGGAGAAGGACTTAACAAAGTAGTTTCGATCATTTCTGATAAAGTAAATCAAGGAGAACAAATTGCAGTTGTCGTTTCGGCTCGTGGAAAAGCTACTGATGAGTTAGAATATATTTTGAAACTTGCCGCTAAAAATGGTAATTACAAACCATTATTTGAGAATTTTAAAACCTATCAAATTTCAGATTATCCTCAGGTAGATTTTTCCGAAGAATTTAATATTTTAGAAAAACTTTTTGAAGGCGTTAGTTTAATTGGAGATTACAGCAATAAAATCAAAGATCAGATTTTATCTAAAGGCGAATTGCTTTCGGCTAAATTACTGACTGCAATTTTAAAAGAAAAAGGAATTCCTGCAAATTTTGTTGATTCAAGAATATTATTAAAAACCGATTCTAAATTTGGAGATGCACAGCCTTTAGAGCAGCTTTCTAAGAAAAATGTTGTCAATTATTTTAAAGAACACAATGGTTCGACTGTAAACATCGTAACTGGTTTTATTGGTTCAAACAATAATAACGATACAACAACTTTAGGTAGAAACGGCAGTAATTATACCGCATCATTAATTGCAAATTATTTAAACGCCGAAGAACTTCAAAACTTCACCCACGTTGACGGAATTTACACAGCAAATCCGGATTTGGTTGCAGATGCTAAAAAGATCGAGTTTTTATCATTTAATGAAGCGAACGAATTGGCGAACTTTGGAGCAACAATCCTGCACGCCAAAACGATAATTCCTTTATTAGAAAAAAATATTCCGCTTCGTATTTTAAATACTTTTAATCACGAAAATCGCGGCACTTTAATCACTTCAGATTCAGCTAAAGAAGGAATCAAAACACTTTCTGTTTTAGAAAATTTATCATTGGTAAATCTTGAAGGGCGCGGATTATTAGGAAAAGCTGGTGTTGATGCCCGAATTTTCAAGGTAATGGGCGATCACAATATCAGTGTAAGTATCATTTCGCAAGGTTCTTCAGAAAGAGGAATTGGATTGGTTGTGGCTACAGATAAGGCTACAACAGCCATGATCGAATTAGAAAAAGAGTTCGAAAATGACTTTTATTCTAAAGATGTCAATCAGATTACGGTAACAGATAATGTTTCGGTTATTTCGATTATTGGTCAGGATTTGAGCACTTTCCATAAACCGTATACCGCTTTAATCAAAAATAAAATTGTTCCGATTTTGTTTAACAACACCGTTACGGGTAAAAACGTGAGTTTGGTGGTTAAAAAATCAGAACTGAATAAAGCATTGAACGTAATTCACGGAGAGATTTTTGGAGTTTCCAAGAAAATCAACATCGCTATTTTCGGTCACGGATTAGTAGGCGGAACTTTAATCAATCAGATTTTGGAATCAACTGCAGCGATCGAAAAACGTAAAGACATCAAACTGAATGTTTTTGCAATTGCAAACTCTAAGAAATTACTTTTAAATAAAAATGGCGTAACTTCAAGCTGGAAAAATGATATTCAGAAAGATGGTCTCGAATATACCATCAATGATGTAATTGCTTATGCCAACCAACATCATTTAGAAAACCTAATTGCAATTGATAATACAGCAAGTGCCACTTTCGTAGAAAATTATATTTCGTTGATCGAAAGCAGTTTTGACCTGATCTCATCAAATAAAGTTGCCAATACATTAAGTTATGGTTTTTATAAAGAACTGAGAAAATCTTTAGCAGAAAATCAGAAGAATTATTTATACGAAACCAATGTTGGTGCAGGATTGCCATTAATTGATACGATCAAATTATTGCATCTTTCTGGTGAAAATATCACGAAGATAAAAGGAGTTTTCTCCGGAACACTGAGTTATTTATTCAATAATTTCTCTGCAAAAGGCGTTCCGTTTAGTGAAATTCTAAAAGAAGCAATTGATAACGGATATACCGAACCGGACCCGCGTGAGGATTTATGCGGAAATGACGTGGGAAGAAAATTATTGATCCTGGCAAGAGAATTAGATCTGCAAAATGAGTTTGAAGAAATCTCGATCCAGAATTTAATTCCGGAACATTTACGTGATGGAAATGTATCTGATTTCTTAACCAAACTAAAAGAATTCGACCCAATTTACGAGAAAATAAAAGCCGATCAAAAGCCAAATCACGTATTAAGATACATTGGTGAATTGTCTGGAGATCTGCAAAATGATAAAGGAATTCTCGAAGTAAAATTAGTTTCAGTACCTTCTGATACCGCTTTAGGTGGATTAAAAGGGTCTGATTCTTTCTTCGAAATTTATACAGAATCTTACGGAGATCGTCCAATCGTTATTCAGGGAGCCGGTGCAGGTTCTGCGGTAACGGCGAGAGGAGTTTTTGGAGATATTTTGAGATTGTCAGATAAAGGGTAGAAAGATTTTAGATTTTCTAAAATTCAGTATAGTTTGTCATTTCGACGTAAGGAGAAATCGCACACGAAACTCTACAAAGTAAAGTATCAGTCTTGTCGACAATCGATTGCGATTTCTCGTTCCTCGAAATGACAAGATTGCGAAAAATAAACAAAAAACAAAAAAACATGAAAGTAACCTTAAACAGAGTAAACGACGCTTTTCATTTTAAACTCAAAAATGAACGTGGTCATGTAGTTGATGTTGATAGCAGAGCCGAATTTGGCGGAAGCGATTTAGGTGCAAGTCCGATGGAATTAGTATTGATGGGAGTTGCAGGATGCAGCGCTATTGATATGATTTCAATATTAAAAAAACAACGTCAGGAAATAAAAGCATTTAATGCTGAGGTAGAGGGAGAACGCGTAAAGGTTGGAGAAGCAACACCATTTAAAGAAATCAATGTGGTTTTTTATTTAGAGGGAGATATCAATCCTGAAAAAGCAAAAAAAGCGGCACAGCTTTCTTTTGAGAAATATTGTTCAGTAGCCAAAACGGTTGAGCCAACAGCTACGATCAAATACAAAGTTGTTTTAAACAACGAAGAATTATAGAATTAGAAATTAGTCAATTAGAAAATTAGATAATGCTCAGATCGGGTATAAATGAAATTGACTCGTTTTAGTTTAGATTTTAAGTTTTGCTTACCGCAAAACTTGAAACTTGAAACTTGAAACAAAAAAAACAAAACACACAATGAACGAAGAAGAATTTGGCTTTGAAACTTTAGCCATAAGAACACATTTAGAAAAAACGCAATTTCAGGAACATTCTACTCCCTTGTATTTATCATCAAGTTTTGTATTTGACGATGCAGAAGATATGAGAGCGTCTTTCACTGAAGAAAAAGTACGTAATATCTACTCACGTTTTAGCAATCCCAACACAACCGAGTTTGTAGATAAAGTTTGCGCCATGGAAGGTGCTGAAGCGGGTTATGCTTTTGCAACCGGAATGGCAGCGATATATTCAACTTTTGCAGCATTGCTGGAATCAGGTGATCATATTGTTTCTGCAGGAAGTGTTTTTGGGTCGACTCACGCGTTGTTTATGACTTATTTTCCAAAATGGAATATTGAAACAACGTATTTCGACATTAATAAACCGGAAACAATAGAGAGTTTTATTAAGCCGAACACTAAAATTTTATACGCTGAAACACCTACAAATCCAGGTGTAGATGTAGTTGATTTAGAATTGTTGGGTGCAATTGCCAAAAAACACAATTTGATTTTAATTATCGACAACTGTTTTGCAACACCCTACATTCAGCAGCCTATTAAATTTGGTGCGCATATAGTAATTCACTCAGCGACAAAACTTATAGACGGACAAGGTCGTGTTTTAGGAGGGGTTGCAGTTGGAGAAGCTGAATTGATCCGTAAAATATACTTGTTTTCAAGAAATACAGGACCGGCAATGTCGCCATTTAATGCCTGGGTTTTGTCAAAAAGTTTAGAGACTTTGGCAGTTCGTGTTGATAAACATTGCGAGAATGCTTTAAAAGTAGCTGAGTTTTTAGAAAACCACCCAAATGTAGAGAGCGTGAAATATCCGTTCTTAAAATCGCATCCAAAATATGAAGTTGCTAAAAAACAAATGCTTTTAGGCGGTAATATAATTGCAATTGAAATTAAAGGCGGAATTGAAGCAGGAAGAAAATTCCTGGATAAGATTAAATTATGTTCACTTTCGGCAAATATTGGAGACGTAAAAACTATTGTAACACACCCGGCATCAACAACACATAGCAAATTATCTGTTGAAGAAAAACTGGCTGTGGGAATTACAGAAGGATTAGTACGGGTTTCTGTAGGTCTGGAAACCGTAAAAGATATTATTGCAGATTTAGATCAGGCACTTTCTTAAGAATTTTAGATTCTTTATTTGTTTAAAATTTACTATAAATAACGATTTTTGATTGTAATTTAATTACTATTAAAAATCGTTATTATTTTTGTTGTAGTTGGAGTAAAAAGTATATTTTTGTTAAAATAAAATTGTAAAAAAATATTAAACAATTAACTTAAAAATAATACCAAATGGTTAACTCTACTTACATTATTGACGACAAATTACTAGTTTCCGGAGGAAAACGTTTTCTTAATTATATTCTGGATATTATATTTATTTTGATAACAGTATTTGTTCTGGCCATCGTTTTGGCTATTTTGGCTAGTATTTTTGGATGGCAAGGATTCTTAATTTGGATGAGAAGTATGAGTGATCTTGATGGACAATTAGTTTTTGTTGGGACTTCAATATTGTATTATATATTCTTTGAAGGTATTTTTGGAAGATCAGTGGCTAAATTTATTACAGGCACGATAGTAGTAAATGAAAATGGTCTAAAGCCAGATTTTGGCACTATTGTAAAAAGAACCTTTTGTCGATTAATTCCTTTTGATGCTTTATCTTTTTTAGGAAGCAGAGGTTGGCATGATTCCATATCAGATACATATGTTGTGAATAGAAAGGCTTTAGGCGAAGAATTAAAAATGTTTCATGAATTTAATCTAATAGGAGTTAAGGAAATTAGTTAAACTATACTAATTTAGTAGAACTTACTTTTTCATTGTGTTATTTTTCTCATTCAAAAAGCTTATTTTTGTTGCAGAAAAATATGAAGTTTGTAATTTTAGAAATAAATCTAAAATCGACATGCTACAATCTAAAATATATATAAGTGCTTTCAAAGAAAACAAAATACGGAATTAAAGCTTTAACTTATTTAGCCAGACGTGAAAATAATGAACCTGTACAGATTGCCGAAATTGCTAAAAGCGAACATATTTCGATAAAATTCTTAGAAAGTATATTGTTATTGCTTAGGAATTCCGGTTTCCTGGGAGCCAAAAAAGGAAAAGGCGGAGGTTATTATTTGATAAAAGACCCAAAGGATATTAGTATGGCAAAAGTCTACCGCATTCTTGAAGGTCCAATTGCTTTGCTGCCTTGTGCCAGCCATAATTTTTATGAAAGATGCGATGATTGCGATGACGAAACTACCTGCGCAGCAAGACGTTTGATGATGGAAGTTCGTGATAATACACTTAAAATATTAGAAAGTAATTCACTGGCAGATATTGCATTTTAATTAATTCTGTTGAAATAAATATAAAAAGAAAGACCATTTCAGTAATCTGAAATGGTCTTTCTTTTTATACCAGAACTTTATGTATTTAAAAAATCAATTTATATCCTGCTAAAAATAACATTACGGCAATAGCATTTCTAAGGAAAGCATCAGGAACTTTCCCGCTTAACATACTTCCTATGAATATCCCCGGAAGTGATCCCATTAATAATTGACCTAATAAAAGTAAATCTAAATTTCCCATTGAAGCATGTCCTATTCCGGCAACAAGCGTTAACGGAACAGCATGGGCAATCTCAGTTCCTACCAAACGAGGCGTTGGTAAAAGCGGGTACAAGAAAAATAAGGTAACGGTTCCTAAAGCTCCGGCTCCAATAGATGTTAATGTTACGGTTGCTCCTAATAATACTCCAATCCCGATCGTCAGCATGTTTTGCGTGTGACTTTCACTATGAAATTTATCCCCCGCATGTTTTTGAGAATATACTAACAGCTTCTTTTTGAATAAAATCGCAATTGAAGTAAAAAGCAATGCCCAGCCTAAACTGTATTTTATGACTGCATTTATAGTAGAAATATCGGTTTTAATGCTGTTTAGAATCCATAAAGTCAATAGAGCTGCGGGAACACTTCCTAGAGTAAGCCATCCTGTAATTTTCCAATTAATGTTCTCTTTTTTATGGTGTACAAATACACCTCCCATTTTGGTAAACGCTGCATAAAGTAAATCGGTGCCAACGGCTGTTGTCGGGGGAATACCAAAATATAATAAAATAGGTGTCATTAAAGAACCACCTCCAACACCTGTCAATCCCACAACAAAACCTACTACTAAACCTGCAATTACAAGACCTATCTGAAAATCCATGTATAAAAATTTGCTGTAAAAATAAGAACAATTTTATAATAATCCGATAGATTTGGTAGACTTTAAAGTGCTATATTTGCAATTGAATATCTTTAATGTTTTATCTAGTTGAAATACAGGTCAATATAGTTTTTAACTTCAGAAGCTAATTTGTTATATTTTTTAAAGTTGCTGCTGACTTAATCAAAAGAGAATTAGCGTTGTAAAAAAATTAAATAATGTTTTGATATTTAGAAATAAGTACTAATTTTGCATAGTAATCTATTAAGCCGATAGGGTAATAGGTTTCGAAGCTCAAAACCAAGCCAGTAATATGGAAGAAGAATTGAAAATAGATAGTGTAAGTATCAAATCAGATGCGTTAATAAAAGAAAAACTATGGGTTATAATTCCTGTTGTTTTATTAGTAGGTTTATTATCTACATTGGTTTATAATCACTATGCTGATTTTTCAGTAGATGGGTTTGTTTCAGGATTTAATCAAGAGTTTTTAGTGTTTTTTGCTATTGGAGTTTTTGCACAATTGGTTGATGGAACACTTGGAATGGGGTACGGAGCGACTTCTACTTCATTTTTATTGGCTTACGGAGTACCTCCGGTTGTGAGTAGTACCGCAGTGCACGTTTCAGAAATGTTTACAACAGGTGCATCTGCACTTTCACATCACCGTTTTGGAAACATCAATAAAAAATTGGTAAAACATTTGTTGATTCCGGGAGTTTTAGGTTCCATAACAGGAGCTTATTTATTATCAGATGTCATTAATGGAGATATTATTAAGCCATTTATTGCGGTTTACATGATTATTTTGGCAGTTGTGATTATCAAAAAAGCACTGAAAAAAACTATTGTAAAAAAGAAAACTAAAAAATTAAGTGTTTTGGCAGCTTTTGGCGGTTTTATGGATTCAGTTGGAGGTGGCGGCTGGGGACCGATTGTGACTTCAACATTATTAGGAAGAGGCAGAAATCCCCGATATACTATTGGATCTGTAAATGCAGCTGAGTTTGCGATTTCATTTGCAAGTGGTATAACTTTTATGCTTTTTGGAGGAATTCACGGTTGGCAGGTTATTATAGGTTTGATTTTAGGAGGCGTAATTGCAGCACCAATTGGAGCTTATCTGGTAAATAAAATCACAAGAAAACCAATGATGATTGCCGTTGGAGTTTTAATTATATTATTGAGTTTAAAAACATTATCTAAATTATTGTAATACATTTTTTAGAAAGGGAAAGAAAGAGAATATGAGTGCAATTATTATACAATCATTATTAGATAAAACAAAAAATCTTTCATTGGATGAAACGTTGGCTTTTCTGGCAAATGAATATCCGGGAAAAGTAATTTTTTCCACTTCATTTGGTCAGGAAGATCAGGTAATTACAGATTTTATTGCAAAAAGTAATCAGGATATTACCATTTTTACTTTAGATACCGGAAGATTATTTCAGGAAACTTATGATGTTTTTCACAAGACATTAAAGAAATACAAAAAGCAAATAGAAGTTTACTTTCCGGAAGCAGCATCAGTAGAAAATCTACTAAAACAAAAAGGACCAAACAGCTTCTATGATTCTGTAGAAAACAGAAAAGAGTGCTGTTTTATTCGAAAAGTAGTTCCGTTGCGAAAAGCTTTGGCGGGAAACTCAGTTTGGATCACAGGTTTAAGAGCGGAACAATCTGAGAACAGAAATGATTTACAATTGTTTGAATACGATGGGGGTTTTGAAATCATAAAATTCAATCCGTTATTAAAATGGACTTTAGAAGAAGTCGAAACGTATTTATCAGAAAATAATGTTCCTCAAAATGCTTTACACAAACAAGGATTCGTAAGCATAGGCTGTGCACCATGTACAAGAGCCATTTTTCCTGGTGAAGATATAAGAGCCGGAAGATGGTGGTGGGAATCAAGCCATAAGGAGTGCGGTTTGCATAGCGCTAAGAAAGAGTAAAGAAGAAAGAGTAAAGAAGAAAGAGTAAAGAAGAAAGAGGCAAGAGAATAGAACAAAGAGAACAGAATAAATAGTGGAAAGTTTTAGAATAACTCACAAACTTAAAACCTGAAACCTGACACTAAAAAATATCAAACAAAAAACAATGAGTTCAGTATTAAAAACAAACGCTTTAGAGAGTGAAGCGATATACATTTTCAGAGAAGTAATTTCACAATTTGACAAACCTGTTTTACTTTTTTCTGGAGGAAAAGATTCTATAACATTAGTACGTTTGGCGCAAAAAGCATTTTTTCCTGCTAAGATTCCGTTTCCTCTTTTACATGTTGATACAGGACACAATTTCCCTGAAACCATTGCTTTCAGAGATAAATTGGTAGAAGAATTAGGACTAGAGTTAATTGTTCGTAATGTTCAGGATGCTATTGATGAAGGAAAAGTGGTTGAAGAAACCGGAAAATATTCCAGTAGAAACAGCTTGCAAACGATCACGCTTTTAGACGCTATCGAAGAATTTAAGTTTGATGCTTGTATTGGTGGTGCGCGTCGTGATGAAGAAAAAGCAAGAGCAAAGGAACGTATTTTTTCAGTTCGTGATGATTTCGGTCAATGGGATGAAAAAAATCAACGTCCTGAGTTATTTGATATTTTGAACGGAAAAATAGAAAATGGTCAAAATGTTCGTGTTTTCCCAATTTCAAACTGGACAGAATTAGATGTTTGGAGTTATATCGAAAAAGAGCACATCGAAATACCATCGATCTATTTCTCACATAAAAGAAAAGTTTTTTTGAGAGACGGTTTAATCTGGTCACATTCTCCTTATGTGTACCAGGAAGAAGACGAACAAATCGAAGAAAGAATTGTTCGTTTCAGAACCGTTGGAGATATGAGTTGTACCGCTGCGGTTGAATCTTATGCTGCAACAATTAAGGAAGTTGTTGGAGAAATCAGAGAATCAACTATTTCTGAAAGAGGAGCCAGAATCGATGACAAACGTTCTGAAGCGGCAATGGAGAAAAGAAAACAACAGGGATACTTTTAATTCAGTTAAAAATTTAGAATTAAAAATTAAAATCAAAAAAACATACAGCGTTAAAATTTTGTAACAGCGTTTCAACAACCTGAAACATTAAACTTGAAACAAAATTTTTAAAACCTGAAACAAAATATAGAAATGGAAGTTTTAAAAATAGCAACAGCAGGAAGTGTAGATGACGGAAAAAGTACTTTGATTGGAAGATTATTGTACGATACAAAATCATTGACAACTGACAAAATTGAAGCAATCGAAAAAAGCAGTAAACAAAAAGGGTACGATTATCTTGATTTTTCATTGGCAACTGATGGACTAGTAGCCGAAAGAGAGCAAGGAATTACGATTGATGTGGCGCATATTTATTTTTCGACAGCAAAGAAAAGTTACATTATTGCCGATACTCCGGGTCACGTAGAATATACCAGAAACATGGTTACAGGAGCCTCGACTTCACAGGTTTCTATTATTTTAATTGATGCCAGAAAAGGAGTTATTGAACAAACGTACCGTCACTTTTTTATCAATAATTTATTGAGAGTAAAAGAGGTAATTGTTGCAATTAACAAAATGGATTTAGTTGATTATTCTGAAGAGGTATTCAATAAAATCAAAGCCGATTTTCAGGCATTAAATGCTAAAAGTACATTTAAAGAACAAAATGTAAGTTACATTCCGTTAAGTGCAATTAATGGCGGAAATGTGGTGGATCAGTCAAAAGATATGCCTTGGTACACCGGGCAAACTGTTTTAGAACATTTAGAAGGATTAGACGCTGAGGATGTTTTTGAAACAGGAAAAGCACGTTTCCCGGTTCAGACTGTGATTCGTCCAAAAACAGAAGAATACCATGATTTTAGAGGTTACGCCGGAAAATTATACGGAAACTCCATTAAAGTTGGAGATGCCGTAACGGTTTTACCTTCTTTAACAGAATCTAAAGTATCAAAAATTCACTTTTTCGATAAACAATTTGATGAGGCCGTTGCAGGTTCATCGATTACAATCGAATTGGAAAATGATATCAATGTTACAAGAGGTGATATGATTGTAAAATCAGCTGAGCTTCCAAAAATTGAAAAAGAAATCAATACAACAGTTTGCTGGATGGACAGTAAAAAACTGGTAGCAGGTACAAAATATATCGTACAGCACAATACCAATTCTGTTTTGGCAAAAGTAGAAAGTATCAAAAATACCATCTCAACAGATTATTCCGGAACAAAAGAAGCCTCGCAATTAGCTATAAACGAAATAGGAGAAGTTAGTATCAAATTAAGCAAACCATTATATTTTGATGCTTACAACGATAATAAATCAAACGGAGCTTTTATCTTAATTGATACGGCAACGAACACAACAGCAGGAGTAGGATTTATTAGATAGTTGATAATTTATGGTTTTTAGTTGATAGTTATGCTGCCAAAAACCAACCATAAACAACCAACCATAAACTATAAACTAAAAGAAATGGAAAGTTTTAGAACAGAAATAGAAAATCCGATTGTTCAGAAAGAGATCATCGATTTAGAAAAAAAGATTCATTTATTCCGTGGAGGAAAAATTGATGATGAGCGTTTTCGTAGTCTTCGTTTAGCGCGTGGAATCTACGGGCAGCGTCAGGAAGGCGTTCAAATGATTCGTATTAAATTGCCTTATGGTAAAGTAACGAGCGAACAATTGGTGCGTATTACTAAGGTTTCTGATGAATATTCTACAGGACGTTTGCACATTACAACACGTCAGGATATTCAGATTCACTATGTAAGTCTGGACAGAACTCCGGAACTTTGGGCAAATTTAGCAAAAGACGATGTTACCTTGCGTGAAGCTTGTGGTAACACTGTAAGAAATATTACAGGAAGCGAATTAGCAGGTGTAGATGTAAACGAACCATTTGATGTTTCGTCTTATGCACACGCCTTATTTCAATACTTATTAAGAAACCCTATTTGTCAGGAAATGGGACGTAAATTCAAGATTTCGTTCTCATCATCTGATGAAGATACGGCTTTGAGTTATTTACACGATTTAGGATTTATTCCAAAAATTGTTGATGGCGTTCGCGGTTTCAAAATCATGTTTGGAGGAGGTTTAGGATCGCAACCGGCACATGCTGAATTGCTGTCAGAATTTGTACCGGCGAATGAAATTATTCCAACAGCAGAAGGAATCATCCGTATTTTTGACAGATACGGCGAACGTGCTAAAAGAATGAAAGCACGTATGAAATTCTTAATCAAAGAAATGGGAAGAGATGTTTTCCTTGATTTGGTTGAAAAAGAGAAAAAAGCAATCGCTTTTGAAACTTACGAAATTGATACAACCGCTTTTGACGGACCAATTCCGGAACCATTATTAGAAGTTCCAGCCGTTACTATTGAAGATTCTGCAGCTTATGAAGCGTGGAAAAAATCAAACGTAATTGCTCAAAAACAAGCAGGTTATTACGCTATTGGGATCAAAGTTTTGTTAGGGGATTTTTATACTGATAAAGCGAGATTATTAGCCGGTTTAATTAAAAATTACGCAGCAAACGAACTACGTTTTTCATTGCGTCAAAATATTGTAATACGTCACGTAAAAGAGGCCAATTTACCTTTCTTTTATCAGGAATTAGCCAAATTAAACTTTGTTCATTTAGGGTATAATTCTACAGCAGATATTACGGCATGTCCCGGTACAGATACTTGTAATTTGGGGATTGCAAGTAGTACCGGTATTGCAGAAGAATTAGAAAAAGTTTTAAATGCAGAATATCCTCAGTATTTAAATAACCGCGAGATTGAAATTAAAATTTCGGGTTGTATGAATGCTTGCGGGCAACATAATATGTCTGCAATTGGTTTTCAGGGAATGTCGATCAATTCAGGAAAATTAGTGGCTCCGGCATTGCAGGTTTTATTAGGCGGAGGAAGATTAGGAAACGGTTCAGGACGTTTTGCTGATAAAGTAATTAAAATTCCAAGCCGTAGAGGACCAGATGCGTTGCGTACCATCTTAAATGATTTTGATGCGAATGCTAACGGAGAAAAATTCCTTAATTATTACGATCAAAAAGGAGAGAAATATTTCTATGAGATTTTAAAGCCTTTTGCAGATGTAACCAATTTAACCGAAGCTGATTTTGTAGACTGGGGAAATGCCGATAACTACGTAAAAGCAGTTGGAGTAGGAGAATGCGCCGGGGTTGTGATCGATTTAGTAGCGACCTTATTATTAGAAGCCAAAGACAAATTGACTTTCGCTCAGGAATCATTCGACGAAGGAAAATGGTCAGATGCAATTTATCATGCTTACGCTGGATTTGTAAATGGTGCAAAAGCATTGTTGCTTTCAGAAAATGAAAAAACTAATAACCACGCAGGAATTGTTGATTTATTTGATACTGTTTTTATCGCAACTGATAAAATTCAATTACCAACATCATTTAGAGAATTGGTATATCAAATCAATCAAAATGAACCTACGGAAGTATTTGCGAAAGCATACATTCAACAAGGAATTTCATTTTTTGATACCATCGAAAAATACAGAGCTCAAGAACTGGCAGATGCTTAATATCAAACCAAAAGTAACTTTAGTTGGCGCTGGCCCCGGAGATCCGGATTTGCTTACGCTGAAAGCCGTAAAAGCCCTTGCTGAAGCGAATGTGGTTTTGTATGATGCATTGGCCAATGATGAAATATTAGCACATGCTCCTAAAGATGCGATCAGAATTTTTGTTGGAAAAAAAATAGGAAATCACGCTTATACGCAGGATCAGATCAATCAGCTAATTGTTGATAATGCCTTAACGTATGGAAATGTAGTGCGTTTAAAAGGTGGAGATCCTTTCATTTTTGGACGTGGAAGCGAAGAGATCGAATTTGTCGAAAGTTTCGGAATCCCGACAGTTGTAGTTCCGGGAATATCTTCGGTAGTGGCGGTTCCGGCGAGTCAGGGAATTTCGATTACCAAAAGAGGTGTTTCAGAAAGTTTTTGGGCGATTACAGGAACCACTTCTGACAGGAAATTATCTTCAGATGTGGCCTTGGCTGCACAATCATCTGCAACAGTAGTCATTTTGATGGGAATGCACAAATTACCCCAAATTATCGATTTGTTTCAAAAAGAAGATAAAGGAGATTTGCCTGTAGCAATCATTCAAAACGGAACAACAGCGGAAGAAAAAGTAGGAGTTGGAACAGTAGATTCGATTCTTGAAATTGTGAAACAACAAAAATTGAGTTCACCAGCGATTATTGTTCTGGGAAATGTTGTGCGAGAAAGCAACAAATTAAAAGGGTTTTACGAGGAATTTCTATCCAAAGAAATAATTCATTAGAATTGTGTTCCGTCAGGAACAGGTAGAAAAAAAATATTCCAGTAAAAATGTTCCGTTGGGAACCTGATTGTTTATACGATTCAAAAAAATCATCTAATTTTGGTTAGATGAAAATAAAATAAGATGGAACAGAATGAATTATATCCGGTTTTCTTAAAACTTCACAATCTGAATGTTTTGATTGTAGGAGGGGGAAATGTAGGATTAGAAAAGCTCTCTTTTTTACTGAAGTCGAGCCCTAATGCAAATGTTGAGGTTGTAGCACCAAACTTTCATTTAGAAATTAAGGTTTTGGCTGAAAATCATCCTTCGATTACCTTAACAAAATCGAAGTTTAAAAAGAAAATGCTCAAAAAGCGCCACATGGTTATCGCTTGTACCGATGATTTAAAAGTCAATAAAAAGGTATACGATTTGTCCAGAAAGCGTTATTTGATCTGCAATATTGCCGATACACCGGATTTATGTGATTACTATTTAGGCGGAATTGTAACAAAAGGAAATGTGAAAATTGCCATTTCGACCAACGGAAAATCTCCAACAACAGCCAAAAGGCTAAGAGAGTTTTTTGAAGAAGTAATTCCGGATGATATCAATAAAATGGTCGAAAACCTCAATGAATATCGAAAGACGCTGAAAGGCAATTTTGAAGATAAGGTGAAAAAGATGAACGAGATTACCGCTTCATTAAAAAATAAAGAGTAAAAATTTCAAAAGAAATGAATGATAAAAATCATTGAAATTAGAATAAATTATTCGTTTCTTTGCATTATTAAGAATGATTATAAACAACAACATAATGATTAAAACAGATATACTTATAATTGGAGCAGGCCCAACAGGTTTATTTGCCGTTTTCGAGGCAGGATTATTAAAATTAAAATGTCATATTTTAGATGCTTTGCCACAAGCAGGAGGACAACTTTCAGAATTGTACCCAAAAAAGCCTATTTATGATATTCCTGGTTTCCCGGAAGTTTTAGCAGGAGATTTAATTGATAACTTACAAGAGCAAATTAAACAATTTGAACCAGGTTATACATTAGGAGAGCGCGCTGAAACGATCGACAAACAAGAAGACGGAAGTTTCATTGTAACCTCAAACAAAGGAACTAAATTTCACGCACCGGTTATTGCCATTGCAGGAGGTTTAGGAAGTTTTGAGCCACGTAAGCCACTTATAGAAGATATCGAGTTTTATGAAGATAAAGGAGTAAAATACTTCATCAAAAATCCGGAGAAATTCAGAGATAAAAGAGTAGTAATTGCAGGAGGAGGAGATTCAGCATTAGACTGGAGTATTTTCCTTGCAAATGTAGCTTCAGAAGTAACTTTAATTCACCGTAGAAACGAATTTAGAGGAGCTTTGGATTCTGTAGAAAAAGTACAGGAATTAAAAACAGCCGGAAAAATTAAATTAATTACGCCTGCAGAAGTAATTGGAATCAATGGTGCTGAGCATGTTGAATCTTTGGATATCGAAGAAAACGGAGCACACCGTAAAATCGAAACCGATTTCTTCATTCCACTTTTCGGATTAACACCAAAATTAGGTCCAATAGGAGACTGGGGATTAGAAATCGAGAAAAATGCCATTAAAGTAAATAATGCATTAGATTACCAAACTAACATTCCCGGAATTTTTGCCATTGGAGACATCAATACATATCCTGGAAAACTAAAGTTGATTCTTTGTGGTTTCCACGAAGCAACTTTAATGTGTCAGGCAGCATACGGAATTATCAATCCGGGTAAAAAATACGTCCTTAAATATACCACAGTTTCTGGTGTAGACGGTTTCGACGGAACCCGTAAAGAAGCTCCAAAAGCGGTTGTTAAGGCGATAATTTAATTCTTAAAGTTGCTAAGAAGCTAAGTTTCTAAGGCACTAAGATTTTTATATAGTAAGCCCAAACCATTTACGGTTTGGGCTTTTTTAATAAAGCATGTAAATCCCAGAGGGATGTTATATTTATAGAATTACCGATATTTGTTGGACGGAAACCCCATCGGGGTGACATATTAATTACAATAATTACATATCGCTCCGCTGGAGCTTTGGTTGAAAAATAATTATTGGCTATAAATATTACGCTCCGCTGGAGCTCTTTTATTTCTATCTTTATTTCATAAACAAAAAAATGGCATTCGACGAAGACAACGCACAAAGAATCCGAACCTTCCTCCAACATAAAGAAGTAGATTTTTTCGAAAAGAAAATGTTTGGCGGACTTGTTTTTATGGTAGATAACAAATTATGTTGCGGAACTCGGCTAGACAAACAAATTGGCGAAAATCTTTTACTCTGCAGAATCGATGATAAAGCGTATACAAATGCAATAGAAAGAGACGATATATTACCAATGCCAAATGCCGAAAGACCAATGAAAAACTACATTTTTGTCACCGAAAATGGCTGGCAAAAAAGTAAGGATCTGGCATTTTGGCTGGAGCTTTGCTTAGCATTTAATCCGCTTGCCAAAGCAAGTAAGAAAAAATAAAAATTCAGCATATTTATAGGTGATGCCAGCAAGTTGACATTAAACTTAGCACCTTAGTATCTTAGCGTCTCAGCATCTTTAAAAATAAAACTTAGAACCTTAGCAACTTAGTATCTTAGAAACTTTAAAAAACACTTGCAATTGTTCAGGTTATGTCTTTACTTTGCACTGTTCTTAAAATTACTGAAAGTTATCACGAAAGGCGGAGGGAAAGACCCAATGAAACCTTAGCAACCCTTTATCATAAAGAAGGTGCTACATTCTACTTTATACTATTCTTAGTATCAAAGATAGATAACACAAATACATAAAAGTATTTCTCAAAACTCTTCCTGACAACTTACAATATAATTTTACCGAATTCACCTTGGTATCATGAGCGAATCATTGGCACATTTTTGCCAACATCGTTCCTGTGAATCAAAATGACGTATCCTAACAGGTTTCAAAAACCTGTTAGGTATAATTCAAGATATAAAAATTAAAAAACTTAGCATCTTAGCGCCTTAGCGTCTTAGTGGCTAAAAGACAAATAAGTCATGGCAATAACAATTCAGGAAGCAATAAAAAAAAATATCCTAATCCTTGACGGAGCAATGGGAACTATGTTGCAACGCTATAACTTTTCGGAAGAAGATTTCCGCGGAGAGCGTTTCAAAGACTTTCCGCATCCCTTAAAAGGAAACAACGATTTACTATCCATAACACAACCACAAGCGATTCGAGATGTCCACGCCGCTTATTACGAAGCCGGCGCAGACATCGTAGAAACCAACACCTTTTCAGGAACGACAATCGGTATGGCCGATTATTTCCTGGAAGATTTGGTTTACGAACTAAATTACGAATCGGCTAAACTTGCCAGAGAAGTAGCCCATGAGTTTACCGCCAAAAATCCGGACAAACCACGTTTTGTTGCCGGTTCAATCGGGCCAACAAACAGAACCGCAAGTATGTCACCGGATGTAAACGACCCGGGTTACAGAGCCGTAACCTTTGATGATTTACGTATTGCCTACAAACAACAAGTAGAGGCGTTAATGGATGGCGGATGTGATTTACTTTTAGTAGAAACCATCTTTGATACCTTAAATGCTAAAGCAGCACTTTTCGCGATTGAAGAAGTAAAAGACGAACGTAATATTGATATTCCAATCATGGTTTCAGGAACCATTACCGATGCTTCTGGAAGAACACTTTCAGGACAAACGGTTGAAGCTTTCCTGATTTCAGTATCTCATATTCCGTTATTAAGCGTAGGTTTCAATTGCGCTCTTGGAGCCGATTTGTTGAAACCATACCTTAAAACATTAGCACAACATACCAGTTTTAATGTATCGGCACACCCAAATGCAGGGTTACCAAACGCATTCGGACAATATGATGAAACACCGGAACAAACCCAGGCCTTCATCAAAGAATATTTAGATGATAATTTAATCAACATCATTGGTGGCTGTTGCGGAACAACTCCGGATCATATTAGGTTAATTGCAGAAGTTGCGAAGGATTATAAACCACGTGTGGCGCCGGTATTTGCATAACATTTACGTTTCCCGCAAAGTTTTCAAAACCTTGCAGGTTGCTGAGAATAAAAAGTTCCGTAGGAACGACATGTTGGTAGCAAAGTAGGAACGACATGTTGGTAGCAACGTAGGAGCGAAATATATAATTGGTTTAAGTTTTTATAAACGATAATTGAAATCGTGAAGAATATAAAATTGTTTTGAAACCGAGTGTTGCGTGAGGGATAGAAGCGGTTAGCCCACAGCCTGACGAAGGAAGTGCGGGGACTAGGAACGGATAGCCCGGTTCGCCGCGGCGAAACACGCCCAAAATAGGATTGTAAAAATTAAAGGTATTTAAAAACCTTATAACATATAGAATAAAAACTCAGAACCTAAGCAACTTAGGAACTCAGTAACTTAAAGAAAATGGCAGAAAACAGAAGAGACCTTGTATTAGCAGGATTAGAACCGTTGATTATTACGCCAACCAGTGTTTTTGTAAACATTGGCGAGCGTACGAATGTAACAGGTTCGAGGAAATTCCTTCGCTTAATCAAGGAAGAGAAGTATGACGAGGCACTTGATATTGCAAGACAACAAGTAGAAGGAGGAGCACAGATCATCGATATTAATATGGATGAGGGAATGCTTGACGGTGTTCAGGCAATGACTAAATTTTTGAATTTAATTGCATCAGAACCCGATATTTCGAGAGTGCCCATTATGATCGACAGTTCGAAATGGGAAATCATTGAAGCAGGTCTAAAAGTAGTACAAGGAAAAAGTGTTGTAAACTCGATTTCGTTGAAAGAAGGAGAAGAAGCCTTTATTCATCACGCCAAATTAATCAAACGATACGGCGCTGCAGCGATTATCATGGCTTTTGACGAAGTAGGTCAGGCCGATAATTTTGACCGCAGGGTTGAAATTTGCCAGCGTTCTTATGATATTTTGGTTAATAAAGTTGGTTTTCCTCCACAGGATATTATTTTCGATTTGAATATTTTCCCCGTTGCCACCGGAATGGAAGAACATCGCCTGAATGCTTTGGACTTTTTTAGAGGGACAAAATGGGTTCGTGATAACTTGCCACACGCCCATATTAGCGGTGGTGTGAGTAACGTTTCGTTCTCTTTTAGAGGAAACGATCACGTTCGTGAAGCCATGCACTCGGTGTTTTTATACCACGCGATCAAGAACGGAATGACAATGGGAATCGTAAATCCGGAAATGCTTTCGATTTATGATGATATCCCAAAAGATTTATTAGAACACGTAGAAGATGTAATCTTAAACAGACGTGACGATGCAACTGAACGACTTTTAGACTTTGCGGAGAACGTAAAAGGCGAAGTAAAAAGTGATGAAAAAGCGATTCAGGAATGGCGTTTAGGCACAGTTCAGGAACGTATTACACATTCATTGGTAAAAGGAGTTGATGCTTTTATTGAAGAAGATGTTGAAGAAGCGCGTTTAGCGGCAACAAAACCTATTGAAGTTATCGAAATCAATTTGATGACAGGAATGAATGTGGTTGGAGATTTATTCGGAAGCGGAAAAATGTTCCTGCCTCAGGTAGTAAAATCGGCACGTGTAATGAAAAAAGCCGTTGCGTATTTATTGCCTTATATTGAAGCAAGCAAACAAGCCGGAGACAAACAAGGAAACGGAAAAATATTGATGGCAACCGTAAAAGGTGACGTTCACGATATTGGTAAAAATATTGTTTCGGTAGTATTGGCGTGTAACAACTATGAGATTGTAGATCTGGGTGTTATGGTGCCTCCGGAAAAAATTATTGCCGCGGCGATTGAACATAATGTTGACATTATTGGTTTAAGCGGACTGATCACACCTTCGCTTGACGAAATGGTGTATCTGGCCAAAGAATTAGACAAACAAGGAATCAAAATTCCGATTATGATTGGTGGAGCAACCACTTCGCGCGCGCATACGGCCGTGAAAATCGCTCCGCAATATAGAGAAACTGTAATTCATGTAAACGATGCTTCAAGAGCTGTAACCGTTGCAGGAAACCTTTTAGATCATAACAGAAAAATATATGCAAGCGATATTCGTGCAGAATACGATGCGTTTAGAGAAACGTTTTTGAATCGTTCGAGAGATAAAAACTTCCTGACGATTGAGCAAGCACGTAAAAACAAATTACAATTGGATTGGGACGAATACACGCCAACCAAACCAAAAGTAATTGGAAAACAAATCATCGAAGTAGATCTTGATGTTTTGGTCCCGTATATCGACTGGACGCCGTTTTTCAGAACGTGGGAATTGTTCGGGAAATATCCCGCGATTTTGACGGATGAGGTTGTGGGAGAACAGGCAACGTCGGTTTTTGCAGATGCTCAGGAAATGCTGAAAGTTATTCTGTCAGAGAAAAAACTAACGGCAAAAGGAATCTACGGAATTTTCCCTGCCAACCAAATTGATGATGACGATATCGAATTGCGAGATGAAAACGGAAAAGTGTTGGAGAAATTCCTAACACTTCGTCAGCAATCACAAAAAACAAAAGGAGCACCAAACATTGCTTTGTCTGATTTTATCTTGCCAAAAGACAGCGGAATTACAGATTATATGGGAGCATTTTGTGTAACAACAGGTTTTGGTGTAGACGAATGGGCAGCCGAATTCGAAAAAGATCTGGATGATTACAATTCGATTATGGTAAAAGCATTAGCCGATCGTTTTGCTGAGGCTTTCGCCGAATACCTGCACGAAAAAGTACGTCAGGATTTCTGGGGTTATGATCCTCAGGAATCACTTTCGACAGAAGATCTGATCGAAGAAAATTACAAAGGGATTCGTCCTGCGCCGGGATATCCTGCTTGTCCGGATCACTTAGAGAAACCAACCATCTGGAAACTCTTAAATGTAGCCGATGAAATTGGAGTAACGCTGACAGAAAGTATGGCGATGTGGCCGGCATCATCTGTTTCAGGATATTACTTTGGAAATCCAAAAAGTAAATATTTCGGACTCGGAAAAATAAAAGAAGATCAGGTGGTCGATTACGCCAAACGACGCAATGTACCAACAGATTACGCCATGAAATGGTTAAACCCTAATATAGCAGACTAAAAAAAAGTTTCAGGTTTCAGGTTTCAAGTTCACGCATAACTTGAAACCTGAAACTTAAAAAAACTTGAAACCAAAAATAAAAAATGAAAGTAACACAACATATAGAAAACGCCAAAGGAAAAACATTATTCTCATTTGAAATTATTCCGCCTCAAAAGGGGAAAAGCATTCAGGAATTATACGATAATATCGATCCGTTAATGGAGTTTAAACCACCATTTATTGATGTAACGACTTCTCGCGAGGAGTATATTTATATTGATAAAGGCAACGGACTTTTAGATAAAAAACTAACCCGTATGCGTCCGGGAACGCTTGGAATTTGCGCTTCTATAAAACATAAATACAATGTAGATACAGTTCCTCACGTACTTTGCGGAGGATTTACCAAAGAAGAAACTGAATATCTTTTGGTAGATTGTAACTATCTTGGAATCGACAATGTGATGGCTTTACGTGGTGATGCCATGAAAGACGAGCAATATTTTATCCCGAAAGCCGGAGGAAACGATTATGCAATTGATTTGGTAAAGCAAATTAGTTTATTAAACCAGGGAAAATACCTTCATGAAGTGATGGATGCCGATAACAGAGCCAATTTCTGTATTGGAGTTGCAGGTTATCCGGAAAAGCACTTAGAATCTCCATCGTTACAATCGGACTTAAAAAGACTGAAAGAAAAAGTAGATGCAGGAGCTGATTATGTGGTAACACAAATGTTTTTCGACAACTCAAAATATTTTACATTTGTAGAAAAAGCTAGGGAAATGGGCATCACAATTCCGATTATTCCGGGAATCAAACCAATCGCTGTTCAAAGGCATTTACAGGTTTTACCTCAAATTTTCCGTATCGATTTACCCGAAGATTTAATTCATGCCGTAGATCAATGCAAGAACAATGCTGAAATCAGACAAGTAGGTATCGAATGGGCCATTCAACAGTCATTAGAATTAAAAGCTGCCGGAGTTCCTGTATTGCATTATTATTCTATGGGGAAATCAGAGAATATTCGTCAGATTGCGAGCCATCTTTTTTAATTTTTTTCACCCTTAAGAAATTATTATTAAGAGTAAATTTTAATTTCTTAGTAGTAAGAGAATAAAAGTTTTTAGGAGCTATTTCCAGCTGTCCGCTATATCTTTTGTGGCGAACCCCGCCACAAAAGGATGCCGCTCCCATCTGGGCTAGGGCATCAGGAGTTAAGTTAAGGCATTCAGAAAGATAAAGGATTGGAATTTTATTTAAATTTATCATCATGAAACAAGAAGAATTACAGGCAATAGCTTCTCAGCTTAAACATCCAACAGGTGAAAAAGGAATAGAAATGGGGAACATGATGAATGAAACCAACATCAACATGACGCGCCATTCGGTTCAAAATCTACATATAGCATCAGGAGATACAATTCTCGAATTGGGTCATGGAAATGCGGGACATGTAGCATTCATTTTTGAACAAGCTGAAAACATTAAATATTACGGACTCGAAATGTCGGAACTAATGTTTCAGGAAGCGCGCCGGACCAACAGGAATTATGTTTCTCAAAAACAAGCCTTCTTTTCTATTTATGACGGAAACACAATTCCGTTTGAGGATAATATATTTAATGAAGTATTTACAGTAAACACGATTTATTTCTGGCAGGAACCTGAAAAATTGCTTTCGGAAATCTACAGGGTTTTACAGCCAAAAGGAATTTTGTGTATTACTTTTGCCGAAGAAAGTTTCATGAAACAGCTTCCTTTTACTCAATTTGAGTTTGAACTTTACAGTACTGAAAAAGCCGAAAAACTAATGGAGAAAACTTCTTTTAAAATTATCAACAAAGAAACGTTGACGGAGAAAGTAAAAAGCAAAACCGGAGAATTGGCAGACAGGGCTTTTACTACTTTGGTTTTAGAAAAATAATGATTCTGCGAATCAAGGATTAAAATGTGCCGTTAGGCACAAAATGTTGGTAGCCATTAAATTCGATATGTGTTGGCGTGCCGTAGGTACGCAACAAAACGGTAAATATTGCGTACCTACGGCACGCTAATTTATTTTAATTCATGATTTCTACCAACATTTTTTGCCTAACGGCACATTTGATTGGTATAGATTACAAAATCATTTGAAATCCTTTCAATCAGTGGCATAAAAAAAATAATTCAGTACTCTTTTTTTGAGTAATTTAATTGATTTTTATTTCACGTTTCTATTTCCAAATTGTAATACGACTAAATTATGGAGGTTAAAAAAATCAATTTTCTAAAAAGTTACAGCAGTGTTTTATTACTTCTGGGAGGAATTATAATTGGAAGCATTTTGGGTTTAGTTTTTAAAGAAAAAGTTGCCGTTATAAAGCCAGTTGGAGATATATTCCTGAACTTGCTTTTTACAGCGATTATTCCGCTTGTTTTTTTTACCATTACTTCTTCTATTGCCAATCTGGAAAAAACAGAAAAGTTAGGGAGGTTATTTGTTATTATGATAGCAGTTTTCTTAGGGACACTTTTGATTTCGGCAATTGTAATGATCATAGCGGTTTATCTTTTTCCCATTCACGAAAATATTATAATTACTAAACTTCCGCTGGAGCATATCCAGTCCGGAAGTGTTGGTGATCAAATAGCACAACTGCTTACGACGAATGATTTTTATGAATTGTTATCCCGAAAAAGTATGCTGGCGCTTATAATCTTTTCATTTTTAATAGGATTTGCAACTTTGCAATCAGGAGAAAAAGGGAATGCTTTCAAAAGTTTTCTGGATTCAGGAAACGAGGTTATGAAACAGCTTTTGACTATGATTATGAAATTGGCGCCAATAGGGTTAGGAGCTTATTTTGCTTATCAGGTTAGTTATTACGGACCACAATTATTTGGGGTTTATGCCAAACCATTAGGTGTTTATTATGTAGCTTGTATCTTTTACTTTTTTGTCTTTTTTAGTTTATATGCTTTATTGGCCGGAGGTAAAGGAGCTTTTAAAGTTTTCTGGAGCAACAATATTACACCTTCATTAACGGCGATCGGAACCTGCAGCAGTATCGCAACCATTCCGGCAAATTTAGACGCAGCAGAAAAAATCGGAATCCCTAAACATGTCCGTAATCTGGTTATTCCGTTAGGGGCTCCTTTACATAAAGACGGTTCGAGTATGTCTTCTATTCTAAAAATCACCTTTCTTTTTGCTATGTTTGGTAAAGATTTTACTTCACCGTCGACCATACTTCTGGCATTAGGAATTACCATAATCGTTTCGATTGTCGAAGGCGGAATTCCAAATGGAGGTTATATTGGAGAAGTTCTGGCCATTACCGTTTATGGGTTTCCAATGGAACAAGCGCTTCCAGTTGCTATGATTTTAGGAACTTTGGTTGATCCGATTGCCACTTTATTAAATGCCAACGGAGATGTGATTTGTTCTATGATGGTCTCGCGGTTCTCTGAAAAAACCAAGTGGTAAAAAGTAATTTTTCAAAATAAAGCCACCTCACTTTAATAAAATCAACATCAATCTGCTCAATCTGCATGATCTGTGGGCTATTTTTGGCAACAAGGAGTGATACAGCTAAGCATTAAAAATAACATAATATGAATTCAATACTACAACACGATCTGAATAATCTCGAAAACTTACTGAATCAGGCCAAACAACAAGGCATTGATTTTTTGAATAATCTCGACAATGTTCCAACTTCAACTAAAAATACAATTGATCCAACGCGAAATTTAAATGAAGAGGGATTAGGATCATTAGCCGCTTTAAAAGAATTTAACGAACGATTGGCACCATTGATGGTTGCTTCGCCCGGACCACGATATTTGGGTTTCGTAACTGGTGGCTCAACTCCGGCTTCAATTGTGGGAGATTGGTTAGCATCAGTTTATGATCAAAATACACAAGCGATAAAAGCACAAGGAGGAGTTTCAGCCTTAATAGAATTTGAAACCATCAATTTGTTATTGCAGCTATTTGATTTGCCAAAATCATTTTTAGGTGGTTTTGTAACAGGGGCAACAATGTCAAATTTTACGTGTTTAGGAGTGGCAAGACAATGGTTTGGAGCGCAATCCGGAAAAGATTTTGCAAAAAACGGAATAATTGAAACCATCAATATTCTGACAGCTACACCGCATTCTTCTTCAATAAAAACATTAGCGATGTTGGGAATTGGAAGTAATAATTACACCACCCTTAAAACCATTGAAGGCAATCGTGAAGCCATTGATATAGATGATCTGGAAAAGAATATTCAAAATTTAAACGGAAAGCCTTTTATTTTAATTTCGAGTGCCGGAACCGTAAATACAGCCGATTTTGATGATTTTGAAGCCATTTCAAAACTAAAAGAGAAATACAATTTCTGGTGGCATATTGATGCTGCTTTTGGTGGTTTTGCTGCTGTTTCAGAAAAGTTTAAACACCTTGTTGAAGGTTGGGAAAATGCTGACAGTATCACAATTGACTGTCATAAATGGCTCAATGTGCCTTATGAAAGCGCTTTTTATCTGATTAAAGAAAAACACGTAAACCTTCAAACAGAAACTTTTCAGAATTCGAACGCACCCTATTTAGGGAATCCATTAGAAAACTTTAATTATCTGAATGTATTGCCGGAAAATTCACGCCGCTTAAGGGCTTTGCCGGTTTGGTTTTCCTTAGTAGCTTACGGTAAAGAAGGTTTTCAGGATATTGTAGAGAACAGTGCTTCTTTAGCATTACATTTTGCCAATGCATTAATTGAAGATGATAACTTTGAACTTCTGGCGCCCATTCGCCTTAATAATGTTTGTTTTACCTTAAAAGGAGATCATAATCAGGAAAATGTAAGTCCGTTTTTGACCCGTTTAAATGATAAAGGAAAAGTATTTATGACACCAACGATATATCAAAACCGTAAAGGAATCAGGGCTTCTTTTGTAAACTGGAGAACAACAGAAAGAGATGTTAAAATAATTGTTCAAGAATTGAAAGAGACTATTTCGGATCTGGATTTGTAGTATAAATTATAAACTTTTGCAAGCCTGCTTTCTTTGTGAGCGGGCTTTTTTTATGTTTGATTTCATGTTTTTAAGTAGATTTAAGTTCTAATTTTTAACTTTTTAAACGGGACATCTTAAGCAAATATTAAGAAAGAATTAATTTAATGTTGTAAAACAGGTCTTTTTTTGCCAAATAAATATTTAAAAAGTTAATTAGTATTCTTATTTAGAATAATTAAATATAACTTGGAAAACCTGGTATTAGAAGTTAATTTTGTGCCAAATTAATTTCAACTTTAAGTAATGCAAATAAATAGAATATTTCTCTTAATCTTGGTTCTCTTCACTTCACTTCAAGGTTTCTCACAAAATAACAAAGTAAAATTAACCGGAGTCATTTTAGAAAATAACGCACAACCTGTCGAAGGTGTTTCTGTAGCCTTAAAAGGTACTGCTTATTCAACATTAACGAATGAGAAGGGGGAATACGAAATCATAGCAGAACCGTCGAATTATATCTTATCTATTACTTATGTTGGATATAAACCAAAACAAATAAAGATTAATCTAAAAGAAGCAAATCAAACAGTGCCAACTCTCACAATTGAGGAAGATATGGCTGCATTAGATGAAATTCAGGTTAAAGGAATATCGAAAGTAACCAAAATCAAAGAATCTGCTTTTCAGGTTAATGCGGTAGATACGAGGTCAATGGCCAATATTACATCTAATTTGAGTCAAGTATTGAATAAAACTACCGGAGTAAAAGTTAGGGAACAAGGGGGTATGGGGTCTGATTTTGATTTTTCTATTAATGGTCTCTCCGGTAGTGCCGTAAAGTTTTTTATAGATGGTGTGCCTTTGGATATTATGGGGAGCTCAATGTCGTTAAACAATATACCAGTTAATTTGTCAGAAAGAATTGAAGTTTATAAAGGTGTAGTGCCCGTGAACTTAGGTTCTGATGCTCTTGGTGGTGCTGTAAATATTATTACCAATCATCAAATATCAAATTATTTTGATATGTCCTACAGTTTCGGATCCTTTAATACACATAGTGCTTCATTGACAGGTCAGGCTCGTGATAAAAAATCAGGATTAACTTTTAAAGCTTCAGGTTTTTTCAATTATTCTGATAACGATTATAAAATGAGAGATGTACAGGTCATAGAAGTGATTGATCAGGATAATTCTCGTTTTGTTACCGGTGATTTTAAAAGATTCAATGATCAATATAAGTCTGCTATGGGACAGGCTGAGTTAGGTTTCGTTGATAAATCCTGGGCAGATGTGTTCTTTGTTGGAGGAAGTTATTCGGCAACAGAAAAAGGGATACAGACAGGTACGAACCAAGACGTAGTATATGGTCAGGTTCATAGAGGAGGAGATGCTTATTCATTTTCGCTACGATATTTAAAAAAGAATTTGTTCACAAAAGACCTTGATTTAAGCTTTTTTTCTTCCTATTCAGATGATCAATATACTGTTACAGATACTGCGTTTCGAAAATATTATTGGGATGGGAGTTATGTGACGACTACTTCTTCTGAAATGGGAGGGCCTGCCACTAAATGGAATATTCAGCGTCCAAAATATTTTATAGGATCGAATCTTAGCTACAAAATAAACGATAATAATTCATTAAGTCTTAACTACACTTTGGATAAGGTCGACAACAAGACTTATGACGAATTACTTACTGACAAAGATCATAATCCGGGGAAACTTACAAAAAATATTATAGGGCTATCCTATCAGCAGAATTTCCTGGAAGAAAAACTGACCAACACGTTTTTCGGTAAATATTATGGTATGTTGTTAGAACAGCCTTTTGCGATTACTGATTCCGGAAGCGGGGCGGGCGAAACTGTTAAAGATAACAATGGTTACACCGGATATGGAATTGCATCACGCTATAAAATAACACCATCAATAGGTATAAAAGCATCTTATGAAAAAGCATATCGCTTACAAAGAGTAGATGAGGTATTTGGTAATGGGTACTCGGTTGTAGCAAACCCTGCGCTTAAACCGGAGAATAGCAATAATTATAATTTGGGTGGTTATTGGAAGAATGAAGCAGAAAATCACCATTTTTTTGTTGAAACGGGAGGGTATTTAAGAAATGCGAAAGGCTTTATTTCTGCAGTTGTTTATCAGTCAAATAGTCAAATAAGTAGATTCGAGAATACATCAAATGTATTAATTAAAGGACTTGAGGCTGATATAAAGTACAATTATCAGAACAAAATAAACGCCGGGATAAATTTTACTTATCAAAGTACAGTTGACAATACGAAATATCCTAATGGATCAAATTCAGGAACAATATCCGCTACATACAAAGATGATTTGCCTAACAGGCCCTGGATGTTTGGTAATGCGAATTTAGGATATAGAAAGTCGGACTTTATCAAAAAAGGGAATAATCTACAGTTTAACTGGGATTTGCAATATACACACTGGTATTACCTCACATGGGAAAACTATGGAACAAAAGAAGGGAAGAGTATAATTCCTAATCAATACATACAAAATGCATCTGTTTCTTATTCTATGAATGAAGGAAGGTACAATGTTTCTTTGGAGTGTAACAATCTAACCAATGATTTGGCTTATGATAATTTTAAGCTACAAAAGCAAGGCCGCGCTTTTTCCATTAAATTTCATTATTTCCTAAAATAAAATTGAACGAAATTATTTTTTTAATAACTATATAAAAAACATTTTAAGCATGAAACGATTTATTAGATCCTCTTTTTATTGTCTATTTCTTAGTACCCTGATAATGGGTACAACTACTTCTTGCTCCAGCAATGATGACTCTGGGAGTAATTCTGCTGATGGAAAAGCGGATTATGCACTATGGTTACAATTAGGGAGCTGGCCAAATACAACCCAATACATTGTAGGAGTTGATGATTTAACAAAAGGCAGCGTTAGTTTGGTAGGTAATGGTGCCGAAGTTACAAGCAAGGCAGATTATGGAATTATTGCCAAAAACGGATTTTATTACTATCCAAGTACAAGTTCTAACTTTGGTAAAATGACTAAATTCGAATTTAAGAACAATCAATTGTCTGTTGTAAAAGAAGTGCCTTTTACGTATCAAAAATCCATAAATTGTTATACATGGGTTGATGACAACACACTAATATTGTTTGGAACAAATGGTGATGGAAACAAAGTGTTGTATACTGTTGTAAACGCCACAACACTTGAAATTAAAAATGGGGAATTGGCATTGCCTGCGATTCCTGCCGGATATACTTCTTACAATCAGGGGAATATTGAATATTCAAACGGAAAATTATATGTTGCATTCTCTAATATGGCTGTTTGGCCAGCACTTGCCGAAGCAGGTATGAATATTGCAGTAGTAAATTATCCGAGTTTCACTGTTGAAAAGGTGATTGAAAGCTCTGATGCTGATGGTAATGGAGGATCTAATATGTGGATGCCAACTTCTTGTACTGATGAATCTGGTGATGTTTATATGATGTTTTTTGCTGATTGGATGACAGCTACAACAAGTCCAACAAAAATATTTAGAATCAAAAAGGGTACAACTACATTAGACTCTTCTTATAATTTTAATCTTGGTACTGCTTTAGGGGGAGAAACTGCCAGCGGATTCTGGTATGTTGGTAATGGTAAGGCTATTGTTAAATACTTAGATTCAAAAATAGTAGCAGCAAATCCTTCCGGATTGTTTAATACCAAATTTGCCTTAATCAATATAGCAACCAGCTCGGTAATTAAAAAATTAGATCTACCTGCAGATAAAGGAAGCCAATTACAAAATGTAATTACATCTGATGGTAAAGTATTTATTCAGGTTAATGCTGAAACGACTAAAGATTATGTTTGGGAAGTTAATACTACAACAGGTGCCGTAACTCCAGGGGTAGAAATTGTTGGGGGTTATGATTATATTTTACGTTTAGATAATTTGAAATAATCTAAGTAAAAACAGCTTAAATAAAATACTAAATTATTTTTTTGAACCGCAGGCCATTTTTGATGGCCTGTGGTTTTTATCTTTTTATACTTTTAAATATGTTTTCTTTATCATCAAAATCAAAAAATCAAAAAAGTAAAAAGTCTCTATTCAGCAGAATCAATTCCTGGCTGCATTTATGGCTCGGATTAGCTTCAGGAATCATCGTATTTATTATGGGGATTACCGGTTGTATTTTGGTTTTTGAACAGGAAATCAAAGAACTGACATCACCGTATTTAAATGTCCAAGCTCAAAGTCCGGACAAATTATTGCCGCCTTCAAAAATTTACGCTGCAGTTCATAAGGCATTGCCCAATAAAGAAATTCACGGAGTTTGGTATAATGGTTTAGATAAATCAATTAAGGTCGATATCGAATCGGATTCGTTGATTTATGTAAATCCGTATAACGGCAAAATTACCGGAATAGTTCATCACGAAGACTTTTTTCATTTTATGGATGAAGGACATCGTAATCTCTGGCTCGAAAGGGAATTAGGCTCGCAGATAACAGCCTGGGCAACTTTTATCTTTTTCTTTTTATTGATAAGCGGATTGATACTCTGGTTTCCGAAAAAATGGAACAAAACCACCAGAAACAGTAGTTTTAAAATAAAATGGGATGCGAAATTCAAACGTCTGAATTATGATTTGCATAATGTGATGGGCTTTTATACACTCATTTTAGCTATGCTTATTGCTTTTACAGGAATGTTGATGAGTTTTCACTGGTTACGCGAAAGCACGTATTGGATAAGCGGCGGATGGGCAGACGAAAAGGATAAAAAAGAGCAGGTTGTTGCGGTTACAAAAGATACGTTATCCAGGCAACAATCAGATAAATTGGCTGCTGCCGATTTTATCTGGAAGAAAGTGCGAACAGAAATTGCCAGAGAAAATAAAGAAGCCGTTATTATTCATTTTCCGGATGAGCCCAAAGAAGATTTTTATGCTTGTACCGATATGCATCGCGGGGTTTGGAGAGATTTATATTTTGATTCCCAAAGCTTAAAATTGCTTTCAAAGTCCCAAAAATATATTAGTGACGAACGTTTTTCAGATTGGTTAATGCGATCGAATTACAGTCTTCATATTGGTGGAATAGGCGGTTTACCAACTAAAATAATCTATTTTACAGCCAGTTTAATTTGTGCCAGTTTGCCCGTTACCGGATTTTATATCTGGTGGGGAAGAAAGAAAAAGCAAAAAACCGGAGTAACTTCAGTTTGATCTTACCTATTTTTGTTAGTTTTAAAAGTCTTTTGTGAGAAGTAAAATTCTTCAAAAGACTTTTTGTTGTTTTAAGTCTGGTAAACAAAGAATCAATTTTTGTGTTTTCTGATGTAATCCTTCTTTCAGGATTAAAAAAGGAGGAATTAAAGGCATTAAAAATAGTGTAAATCTATTTAAATCCGTGTCATCCGCGTGCCATGGGCTAAAAGCAGAAAGAGCCCGCTAACTACAACAGGCTCTTTTCCATCAAAAAAAAACAAAAACAAGGAAACTAAAGATCCAAAATATTAAATTCTATACGTAAAGGCTATTGTAGCAATGCGGTTATCAAGATCATATCTTTTATGGATACTCGTTTGCGCTATAACCGAATTGATGTGGAAATTATTGGTATTGAAAATATCGGTAATATTAAATTTGATGTTGCCTTTGTTAGAAAGCACTTGTTTTGAAATTCCGATACTGAAATCAAAAAAAGCATCTCTTTCATAAATACCCAGATTAGATTTCGATTGATATTGTGCATTTGCCTCGGCCTTCCAGCTCTCTGTGATCGTAAACGAGTTTTGTACGCTTAAATTCAAAGTAACAATCGGGTCAATTTTAGTCGTATTGACTACATTTCCCATAAATTTATTTTCGAAAATATTAAAAAGTGTATTTACGGACCACCATTTATAAATTTCGGCAGTATTGGTAATGTTAACACCATAATTATAGGACTTGTCAACATTAATTTGAGAAGTTACAGTAGTATTATTTGCCGGATTGTAAACATACACTTCCGTAAATACATCTTTGGTTTTGCTGAAATATAACGAAGCCATAAAAGCACTTTTCCAGGCATAACCAATTTCTGCTGAATGGGTGATTTCAGGAATCAAATTTGGATTTCCCTGTGAATAATTAAAAGAATCATCATAAAAACGAAACGGATTCAGATCAAACTGACTGGGTCTGTTGATTCTTTTGCTGTATGAGGCATGTAAGGAATGATTGCTGCTTAGTTCATATTTCATGGCAATACTTGGAAACCATTTTAAATAATCGTCTTTATGCTCTTCATTCAGCGTTTTTTGTAAAATGTTTATAGCAGTATATTCGGAACGCAAACCACCCTGAATATTGAATTTTTCCAGTTGATATTTATAATTGGCATAAGCGGCATAAATCTGTTCCTTGTATTCAAAATGATTGGTCGAGTTAAGGTCAACAATCCATTGGTTATTATCCTTGTATTCATAAACAGATGGATTGTCGTTGTTTTTTACACTGGCTTTAAATCCCCATTCGATAGATTGCTTTTCTTTTAGCGGATTGGTAAAATCAACTTTTCCGGTAAAAACTTTTAATTGCGAGGGGATAAAACCTCTTCTGTCATTTATGTTAACAGTGCTTAAAGGATCTATATTTTTGGCGCTCTGAAACTGATTCGACCTGAATTTGGAAGTTTCATATTCAAAATCAAAAGACATGTTTTTTCCTTCGGTATTAAATTTGTGCACCCCTGAAAAAGCATACGTATAATCGTTCCATTTCTCTTTGCTGTCATTGTAAGTTGCAGCATCAAATTGTACCTGATCCATGGCATTAAGCAGCGTATTTCTGCCATTGGCAATATTTTCGTAGCGCCCTAATTTAGCATCAACATATACTTCTAAATTCGTTTTAGGAGAAACTTCATAAGTGGTTCCTATTTTAAAATTGTTTGAAGTAAGCGGTTCATCAGTAGTTGAGGTTTGATGGTTTTTGGTCGAAATGGTTTGTCGGGTAGCATCAGTATATTGATTTTGGTCGAATTCTTTACGTTCTTCCTCGCCTCTAAAAGTGTAGCTGTAGTTGCCGTAAACGCCAAATTTTTCTTTATTATAACTTAAGTTTACGCCAGAATTGGTCCTGTTTTTTCGGCCCCTTGCATAGTTGGTAAAGACCGTTCCTTTAAGTCCGCCGGCATTGGGTTTCTTTAAAACAATATTAATAATTCCCGCTTTTCCCGTGGCATCATATTTAGACGAAGGATTCGTAATAACTTCGATTTGTTTGATATTTGAGGAGGCTGTAGACTTTAAATAGTTTGCCAGTTCTTTTTGCGAAAGCTGTGTTAGTTTACCGTTGATCATCACGCCAACACCCTGTTGCCCGCGAATTGATAATTCGCCATCCTGAGACACCACAACACCCGGAGCACGGGATAAAACATCTAATGCCGTTCCGCCTTCAGAAACGATACTGTTTTCAACATTAAAAACCAATCTGTCTGATTTTTGGGTATATAAAACTTTCTTTTTTGTAATGACAATTTCATCTAAAACATTTATGGAGGTTTCCACGATACTATCGGTTTCTTTTTCTGTCTGTGAGTATCCGTAGACCGAAAACGCGAGCATAATAGAGGTTATAAAATTCTTCATGATATTTGGATTTGATTTTTTTTGGAGTATGGGTTTGTATTAGGCTGTATTCGTAAAGAAGAAATACAGTTGCAATGTTTTAAACAGGTTTTCTCTATTTCAAAACAAGGTGTTCCAGTTTATCAGATAGTGTTTTTCGAAGATGCAAAAAGCGATTGAGAAGCTTAGAAAAAAAGGTTTTGATAAGGCGTAATACAGCAAACATTAAAGTGGTATTTTGAAGTTTCAGTTGCCAAATATAACACTATTTATATCAAGTCTAAATAAAAATAGTTAAAATTTGCAACAAGAAAACCTAACAAATTGATAATTAGTTACCCGGGATTTTATAAAAAGAAGAAATTATAGGTTATAAACCGGACTTGCGGCAAAATATTTCTAAAATAAAGGTGGTACGGTGTGATGAATAGGGAAGGTTGAAAAAAAGCGTCATAAAAAAAGCCAATTCTTTCTGTTTTTTAAAAGAATTGGCGAATATGTACAAACTACGATTAAACGTAGCTTACTTCGTAATTTCCCTGAAAACAGCTTCCAGGTTTTTATTTTTCTGATTGAGTTGTAACGTTTTTAAGCCATTTTCATTGGCGAAATCAAAAATAGCAGGACGCATATCTTTTTCGGCAACAAAAGTAAGCTCCCAGGTCATGTCATGTATATTTTTGTACGACGTAATGTTTTCAAGTCTGGCCAAAAGCTGTTCTTCGATCTGATAATCAAACTCTACCTCAATAACTTGCTCTTTATTTGCAGAAACAAGATGATTTAATTTGTTATCAGCAACAATATTTCCTTTGTCAATAATGATGACACGATCGCAAATGGCTTCTACTTCCTGCATAATGTGAGTCGATAAAAAAACCGTTTTATCTTTCCCCACATTTTTAATTACGTTACGAATTTCCATTAACTGGTTCGGGTCCAGTCCGGTAGTAGGTTCATCCAGAATTAAAACATCCGGATTGTGCAATAAAGCATTCGCAAGTCCCACACGCTGGCGGTATCCTTTAGACAATTGCCCAATCTTTTTATGGCTTTCCGCTGTCAGTCCTGTCAGTTCAATTACCTCTTCAATTCTTGATTTTGGCACTTTATAAACATCGGCATTAAAAGCCAAATACTCACGAACATACAAGTCCAGATACAACGGATTATGCTCCGGTAAATATCCAATAGAACGTTGAACTGCCTTGGCGTTTGTCATGACATCATGACTATTTACAAGGGCTGAGCCACTATCGGCAAGTAAATAAGTGGTCAAAATTTTCATTAAAGTAGATTTTCCGGCACCGTTTGGACCTAGAAATCCTACGATTTCTCCTTTCTCGATTTTAAAAGAAATTTCATTTAAAGCTTTTTGCTCTCCGTAACTTTTTGATATGCTGTTTACTTCTATCGACATGACTTTTTATTTGCTACAAAAGTAAACAGAAATAGTCTCGATTGCTACATTTTTGTCTTTTAAAGAAATCATAAAAAAAACTTAAAGGCCAACACTCACGGCATCGTTATTGTTAAAAGGATATTAAATTAAAAAAATAATTCAAATGAAAAAAATTCTAGTGATGGCTGCTTTGGCTATCTGCAGTTTTGCAAATGCTCAAAAAGGAACAATCTTAGTAGGTGGTAACATTGGCTATTCTTCTGAAAAAACAGAATACCAATTTAGCGAAGAAAAAACAAATACATTTAGTTTTTCTCCTAAAGTAGGTTACCAATTTAACGATAACTGGACTGTTGGGGGAGAATTTACAGTATCTTCATCTACTGATGACAACGGTACAAGAGAAATCAAAGATAATGGTTTCAAATTAGGGGCATTTGTTCGTTATTCAGTGCCATTAAGCCAGACTTTTTCTGTTTTTGCAGATATGGGTGCAGGTTTCCAAAATGCTAAATCTAAAGTATATGGTCCTGGAAATGCTTTTGCAAAAAGTAAGGCCGATGGTATGTACGTTGGGGTTACTCCGGCTCTTTTCATTAACATGAAAAAAGGTTTTGGTTTAAACTTTAGTATTGGTGGTTTAGGATACGAAACATTAAGCTACGATAATAACGGACCTGATGTGAACAAATTCTACTTCAACTTTGGTCAGACATTTAATATTGGAATTTCTAAAAACTTCTAATCTTAAGTTATATATTCAATTTCAGAAAGCACTCCAATTTGGGGTGCTTTTTTGTGTTTTTGAGAAACAGTATTTATTGAATCAAAACAGTCCATGACTGAAAAATTAAATATCCATGGTTTACAACACGTTGCTTTTGAGGGGTTAGGCTGTATCGAAGAATGGCTCTTTTTCACTGGCATGGAGAAACTTTTTCTCTTCCGGAAAATGCCTCCCGGTTATTTGAGTCCAAAGGATGTCAAAATCAGGGATTTTTTATATGAAGATCATGTTTTGGGCCTTCAGTTTCATTTTGAAGTAACGCCTCCATCCATGCGCGAAATGGCAATTGCAGGACAAAACGAATTAATAGAGGCTAAATACATCCAATCTTTAGAAACCATTTTGCAAACGACTCCCTTTATAGAACAGAACAATAAAGTCATGTTTGGTTTTTTGGACATTCTATTAAATAACAATTCCAAAATTAGTGAAGCGAAAACGAAATCATAACTAATTCTCTTCTGCTGTACTTTACATCTAACCATAAAAAAAACGAATAAATGATTGACAGCACCCCATTCTGCCAGACGTTTTTGCTTTTGCTTCAATGGCGGCTTTATTAATTTATAATAAGGTTTTCCGTCATTACGACACTGTTCCCATCCTAAATTCAACAACAATAATTTTTAAAAGCCAGTTATAAGATGCTCTTGTAACTGGCTTTTGTTTTTCGGGCAGTCCTGATTTTGTAAGAGCATTCAGACTGAATGAAAAAGCATTGATTCCTGTTACAAAGGCCAGGCAGGCAATAGAGAACGGCTGTGTGTTATTTTACGTTATTCTGTTAGTTTAAAAAAATATAGGTGTAAGTGAATAGATTATTTACTATGAATTTTGCCAATTGATTGGAAATAAAGGCATTTAAAATAAAAAAACAAGATTTGAGTAATTTAAAGTTACATCAAATGAACTGATTTAGTGTTTTTATTTCTTGTCCCAATTTAAAAAACGGATTCGATGAAAAAAAAAATACATAATCTGCACTTTAGATCAGAGCGCCTTTTTTCCTGTACTAAAAAAGACAGTACAGCAAGTAAAAATAATGGTGGTAAAAGTAAATTATTCAACTTTGGTAACAGCATTCTTCTTTTAGCCCTACTTTTTTTAAGCACCCATAAAATACATAGTCAGGTAATTATACCGATGACACTTCCGTTTGAGAGAATTTGTGCTGATAGTGATTATAATGAATTTAACGTTACTTTCGAAGTTCAGAATTTTCCATCTTCAGCCGCTTATGTGGTAGAATTGTCTGATGTTACGGGCGATTTTGCAAAACCCACTGCGACAATACTACTCAGTACTACTGATTTATCCGTTAACCGCAAAAGGCTGAAATTTGCTGTACCTTATGATTTAATAGGGTCAGAGAAATATAGTCTTAGGATAAAAGAAACAACTACCGGTATTGCCAGCCCTACATTCTTTTCCATAACAGGTTATAAAGCATTTTCTGCTTACTATAAAATTCATAACAGCCAGTTTGCTATAAATAACCTTAAACCAACGGCTACATATTGTGTTGGCGGAAATTATGTTTTGTCTGTTGATACTCCTACAGCAGAAAATGATTCTCCTTTAAAATATCCTTCTCTTAAGTATAACTGGTATAAAAACAACGGGCTTCTTTTGCCTGAAACATTAGTTGCTGCAGATACTCAGGGAACCTATACTGTTACAGAGCCTGGAATATATTACGCCAAAACAAATTATGGTGACTGTTCATCCAATTCATATTCGAATCAGGTAACGATAACCGAATCTACAGCCGCTGCCACGACCAATATTACTTCAAGCCTTGGAAACCCATTTTGTGCTACAGATGGGGCTACAATCTTAAGTGCAGAGTCAGGCACTCATTACCAGTGGTTCAAAGACAAAATACGTATTGATGGGGCTACAAACCAGACTTACAGTACTGCAGTGACAGGAGTATATACTGTTGAGGTAGGCTTTGGCAGTTGCCATGTTACGGGTTCAATAAACCTGGAAAATCAGGATTTTACAGCAGAACTGGACGTTCCTGCAAACAATACAATCGATACCCAAAACGGAGGAACTCTTGCGGTAAGCCTAACGACCAACGCAGCAGATCCCTCTTATAAATGGTATCTGGACGGTGCAATTATTCCTGATGCTCTGACAAATAGTTATTTGGTTCAGGCAGCAGGAACTTATAAAGTATCCGTTACCCAAACGACAGCTTGTACCGCTACCAAAGAATTGGACTTTAAGGTATCTGATTCGAGCCTGAAAAATATTCCAAATATAATAAGCCTGAGCAGCGCATTTAATTCCTGGGATATACCAACAGCTTATAAAAATCCTGAGACCCATATTATGATTATGAGTTCACAGGGAGAAGTAATGTTCAATGGCACGGATTACAACCCTGCCAAATGGGAAATAAAAGATTTTAAAAATGTAAATCCAGTTTACTACTACATTATCACAACAGCTGATAAGCAGGAAAAAAAAGGATCTATAACAGTAATTAAATAACATGAAAAAAATTTTACTATTCATCGCTTTTCTTTACAGCACAACAGATGCACTCTATGCTCAGGACAATGTCAAAGGAGATGGAGTTGTTTCATTTTCTATACCGGTACGAAATTCATTAAAATTCAACAGATATATCATTAACCCAACATTCAGTTTTGTCCGGGAACAAAACTCGACGGTGAGTTTTTATAACAAGCGCCAATGGGTGCAATTTGATAATGCCCCGCAAACCTATTTATTTAGTTATTCCGGAAGATTCAGGGAAAATGAAGGAATTGGTGTAGCACTATTCCAGCAAAACTATGGCCTTATGACCACTTTTGGAATCATAGGAAACTTTGCCCATAATGTAGTCCTGCAGGAAGACAGCAACCTTACTTTTGGTGCGAATGTTGGTTTTTATAAAAGCGGACTGAACCAGGGAAAAATCATTACAAACGATACAAACCTTACTATAGACAACATACCGTCTAATTCATTACTTACAATAAATCCGGGTATTAACTACGGGAATTCTTTTTTGGATGTTGGTTTGTCAGTAAACAATTTATTGCTCTATAATTTTGCGGCTTCCCAAATGGTAAAAGACGATCCGGAGCAGTCAGTACAAGCCCATCTTATGTACACAGGATATGTAAATACCTATGGCTTTTTTGACAGAAGTAAATTCTCGGGGATTTTAAAATCAGAATTCAGGAAAGACAAAACCGTCATTTCCGGTTTGGCCATGTTTTCTATTCCAAAAGGATTCTGGGCACAAGCCGGTTACAATACTTTATACGGTATGTCAGCAGGACTTGGTGTTAATATCACGCCCAAAATAGCGATTGAGTACAACTACGAAAAAGGAACCGGTAATTTCTCTAATCTGGGGGCATCTCATGAATTTGTTATTGCTTATAAATTTAAAAGCAAAAAATATTATTATGGCGATGACGAAGATGAAGGAGGACTTATTGAGGTTAAAAACACGGCACCTGTAAAATCGAAACAACCAGTCGTGACAACCGATCAGGCAACACAAGCGAACCTGACTGCAGATGCTAAGGCTAAAGCCGATGCAGAAGCAAAAAATAAATTAGCGGCTGAAACTAAAGCCAAAGCTGACGCCGGGGAACAAGCACGATTAGAAGCCGAAGCCAGTCTTGAGGCAAAAAATAAACTGGAAGCCGAAACTAAGGCCAAAGCAGATGCCGAAACCCAATTACGATTAGAAACCCAGGCTAAAGCCGATCTGGAGGCAAAAAATAAACTGGAAGCCGAAACTAAGGCCAAAGCAGATGCCGAAACCCAATTGCGATTAGAAACCCAGGCTAAAGCCGATCTGGAGGCAAAAAACAAACTGGAAGCTGAGACTAAAGCCAAAGCGGATGCAGAAGCACTACAAGCAAAATTAGCGGCTGATAATAAAGCCAAAGCCGATGCTGAGGCATTGCGACTGAAAACAGAGACAGATGCAAATGTTGCCGTGATGGCAACCAGGGATGCTACTGCCCAATCAATGGACCATGTAACGGAATCTGTTGAGGATTTACATAAAACACAAACGGATTTATTCAACCGATTGACAACAATAGTGGTTAAAAAACAAAAAGACCTTACAGACCTGAAAGAAGAGTATGATTTAAGCCAAAAAGGAATCTATAAACAACCTAAACCTTTTGTAAGTACAGTACCGGAAAACAATGAGGCCGAAGCATTAAAATCACAAATCACACAGGCGAATAAGCAACAAGAGGAACTGCTTCTGAAGTTGACGAATTTATATAATGAGAGACTTAAAAAGGTGCCAAATAAAAATGAGGCACTAAACAAAAGTTATGCAGCAAACATTGAAGTACTAAAAGCAGAACAATTGGATACAAAATATAAGAGTACCAACCTCATTGCCAGTCTGGAAAGCACTAAAGAGGAAATTGAAATAGCGAAAAAGCGCAGAATTAAGCGTGCCGCATTTGAGAATGAAGAAGACCGTTATCAGGAAGATCTCAACTCGCTGCAACGTATAAAAGAAACAACCCAACAAAGCCATGTTCCTTTATCCTCAGCTGATTTTGATAGTGGGGATCAACACACGAACATGCAAATTATCAAAAATGTTAAAAGGATATCAAATGGATATTATATGGTCATTGCGACCCATAACAATATTGCCAAAAGAGACGAATTCCTGACTAAAGCTGTAGCTGCGGGACAATCTGATGTTAATTTCTTTTACGATGTAAATTCCAGTAAATATTACATTTTTTATGATAAGTATGACAATTTGCAAGAGGCCATGAATGCATTGGAGTTAAAAGGAAATAAGCCATACAACAAAAAAATGTTTATCGTAAAAGTTGAAAATAATTAAAGATAAATCTAAAACATAAATATGCTACTGATTTTTTCAGAAGTATATAAACTCCTTTTTAGAATACTTTTTGTCTTGTTTTCTCCGGTTTCTCCGGGAAAACAAGACAGAATATAAAATAGAAAAACTATGAAAAAATCTACTATTTTAAAACCTGGATTGTTGGCTTTGATTTTCCTGCAAAGCCTTATATCGTATTCACAAAATTGGGTATCCTATATCCCAAAACAGTGTGGCGAAGTAAAGCCGGATCTATTTAGGGTAGCAAAAGAGCCCTCTTTAATACAGCCGTTTACGGAATTTACTGCTGAACCAGCAAATGCTAAAATCACTGCCGCACCTCCTGGTAATCCTGCAATTAAGTATGCAGAAACCCCTTACTTAGGAATAATAGCCCAGTGTCCTAATGGTGGCCCTGTATTACCGGTACTATTCTTGTGCGGGAATGCAGAGACCCGTCTTATCGACACGGGTATAAAAGATGCTGTTTCTGTTACCTGGTATAGATTTAATAGTGGATCATGCCCCCCGGCTGCAAACAGTAATTGTGCTAACGAAACGGCAAGTGCTTCCTGCTGGTCAATAATAGGAAGAGCGCCTGATTATCTGGTAGGTAATGATGGCCAGTATAAAGTAGTAATAGTAGATAAGACCAATACATCCTATACGTATTATTTTAATGCCACTAAAACACCCTCCAACAATGCAACATTTACCAAAAGCGATATCATTACCTTTTCAGGTTCAGGTGGTGCAAATTCATGTTCGATAGAAGGACGCATTAGTGTGGGTGGTTTTAGCAGTGGTTATGAATATTGTTTTACCCAGAATTCAACGTCAGAAGGTGAGGTATGGCAGGACAGTAAGCTGTTTCAAACCGACATTAAAGGGACTTATAATATATTTGTGAGATTAAAAGGAGTTGCAGGCTCTTGTGTTTTTAATATAGGAAGTCAAACGCTGATTGAAAATATAAAAAAAGACCTTGCTTTTACATTTACCCCATACGATATTGCTAAATGTAATAAAGAAGAGGGATCTTTTTTAACAAATATTGTGGATGAAAAGAATCCTAATATTCCGTTTGTATACAGGATTTATAAGGTAGATAGTAAAACGAATGTTAGTACTCTGGTAGAGACTTATGGTCCTACTTTTGAGACACAATATTTTTCGGATAAGTATAAAACTACAAATGGAACTACAGGAGGAAATGAAACATTCCAGTGTAGAGTTACGACTAGCTACTCGGACTGTTTTGATTTTACCTATTCAAATTTTCTAAATTTTCCAGCTGAGCTACAAGCTTCACTTGAAATTACTGAAAAATTAACGCCATGCGGCAGTAATGGAACAATCGAGATAACTGCTAGTGGAGGTACAGGAAAACTTACGTATAAGGTTACTTCTTCAGATGGAAGATTTACGGTTCTTGGCAATACGATACAAGTATTTGCTGCCGGAACCTATGAGGTTGAGGTTAAGGATGTTGCTGGATGTCTTGCTACAGCTTCAATTGTAGTTCCTAAGGCTTTAAAACCGGAATATACTATCGAAAAGACAGCTTCAAACAGCTGTTTTGGAGACAATACAGGAAGCATAAAAATTAATATTACCAATCCCAACGGATACATAATATCTTATAGTATAGATAATGGAGTTACATTTCAGCCCGGTAATACGTTTTCATATTTGCCATCAGGCACTTATGATGTAGTGATACAATATAGCACGGGAATAACATCTTGTACACTTTTAGAAAAAGTCACAATAGAGGGACCAACTTCATCTTTGTCTGCTACAGCCAGTATTACAGCATTATCCGGCTGCGGTCCTGCAGGAAATGAACTTCAGGGAAAAGTAACCATCACAAATGCGCAGGGAGGAGTTCCTTTTCCTGCCCCAAATTTATACCAGTATAGTTTTGACGGGGGCAAGACCTGGCAAACTTCTAATACAGCTTTTATAAATCCCGGAGGACCTTACATCTTTGATATAAAAGATGCAGCCGGTTGTATCTATGCAATGTCGGCTATTAATATGCCGGCTAAACCAACTGCGCCAGTCATTAGTATTGATACGGTTTACACTTGCGATGGTAATACTATAACCGTTACCGTAAAAGGCGGATCTTCGGATTTCGTTTATAGTTATCTTTATTATATAGACGGCAAACTGAACACCAATACAGTAAAACCTAATGTGTTTTTAAATGTTGGCAGCGGTCCGCATAAAATAACAGTAGAGTATAAAGCCAACAGTACTTTATATCCGGAGGCAACGGCATGCGGCACAAAATTAGATTTTCCTATCACGATCGATGCCAACAAAACATTCTCAGCGGCAGTAATAAACGCTGCAAATGTAAAATGTAATGGAGGCTCAGATGGCGGATTCACTATTACCGCTGTAAATTTTGATCCTGTATACGGTTTCGATTATTCTCTCGATGGCGGCCTTACCTGGATAAACAGTAAAGTATCACCTGTTATTATTACAGGTCAAAAAGAGGGAACTTACCAGATAAAAGTGCGATACAACAATACTGCAGCTGGTTGTTCTTTTTCATTGACACAGAAAATAACAGCTCCCAAATCTTTAACAGTAAGTAAAGTAGATATAGTGACTCCTGCTACTTGTCTTACTGGCGCAACGATTAAAGTGACAGTTTCCGGAGGAACGGGTGGATACCAATATCAGTTACTGGACGGAACAACTAAAGCTATTATCATCGATTTTCAAAATTCGAATACATTTACGAATGTTCAACCGGGAAGTTATATTGTAGTAGTCAAAGATGCCAATGGTTGCCAGTCACAAAACAGTACGATAAATGTTGTGATTGCTGCTCCGGATAAACCTGTAGCAACAATAAACGAAAAAAGTTTATGTTATGATGGCAGTAAAGCAGCAATAATAGTGAATATAACCGGTGGTGTAGCGCCTTATACCTATCAGGTACAATACCTGTCGGGGGCGTTAAGCCCTGCTATTTCTATTACTGGCTCTTCTTTCACCTATGATGCAAAAGAGACTGGAGGGTATACTTTTATAATAACAGACGCCAATGGTTGCCAGACTACAGCTGTGAGCGCGACCATAGATGCTAAACTTACAGCAACCACAAAAACAACAGTATCGTTAAGCTGTACTAATACGCCAGGAAAGATAGAAGTAACGCTTAGCAATGGTACAGCCCCATATACGTATGTGGTTAGAGATGAAATGAGCAAAGTCTTATATGAAAGTGGCAATATTACAGGCCCCACATTTACTTATACTACAGATAAACCCTCAAGATATTCTTTTGTGATAAAAGATAAAAATTCATGTCAACTAACAGTTTATGCTACCATAGCGCCAATTACAAATCCTACGGTAACAGCAGCATTTACGCCTGTAACCTGCAATGGTTTGTCAAACGGTTCTGTAGTATTAACCGGACATGGAGGATCAGGAAGTTATGAGTTTAGTGATAAACCTGCCACAGGATTTTCAGCATCAAATACTTTTTCTAATTTACCTGCAGGAAAGCATACTTTTTATGTAAAAGACAGCAATGGCTGTACAGGTCAAATCGAAATAGAGATTAAAGAACCAGGCCCAATCAATGCTTCGGCCTCTGTAACAACGCCTTATACTTGTGATACCAATGCTGTTATTACAGCCACAGCAAGTGGAGGAAATAGTGGTTTTACGTATGTATTGAGTTTTACCATAAATGGAGTTACCACTATAGTAGCAAAAAACACAACCGGTATTTTTGAAAATTTAACAGTTGCCGGAGATTATACGGTCACCGTTACTGATGCGAAACTTTGTTCTCCTTCTCCTGTAGTAATAAATGCAGGAACTATTGAGGCTATAGTTAAGCCATCAGCAATGGTCATTACAAATACAGCTCTTAAATGCCCGTCTAATAAAGTAGAGGTTACCATTGAGAGTGTTACAGGAGGAAAAGGGCCATACGAATATGCCATAACTGCACCTGCAACATCAATAAGACCTTACCAAAGTTCTAATATATTCAAAGACCTGGCTCCGGGTACTTATACCTTTATAGTTAAAGACGCTAATAAGTGTACCTTTTCAATGATTTATACTATTGCAGCATTACCTGTTATTAGTATAAAAAGCAGTGTAGTTAGTAATGTACAGTGTAAAGGGGAATCTAATGGTTCTATAAAATATACCATTTCCGGATTAGGAAACGATGCGTCTTACTCTTATATTTTTGATGGAGGAACTCCTGTTACAGGTACTACATCACATACAGGAAATTCTTTTGATCTTGAATTTACAGGACTGAGTGCAGGAGAACATACCTTAACAGTTACAAATACAACCACCACTTGCTCTGTTACCAAAAAACAAAAGGTAGCAGCACCAACTGCTGCTTTAACAGTGGTGTCTACAACAGTTACACCGGTTACCTGCAAAGAAAATGGAACTGTTGTAATCAATGCGTCCGGAGGCTGGGGAGGATATGTGTATACAATAAAGACTCCGTCTGGTATTGTAATGGAACAAACAGATAAGACTTTCAAAGATCTGGTTGCGGGTGAATATTCTTTTTTAGTAAAAGATTCTGGTAAATGTACCAGCAGCACAGGTACTTTTATAATTGAGAGTAATGTTACAATAGATGCCGTTATCGATGCGTCAAAGACTGCATGTTATGATGCAACGTCAGGAGCGACAATAAAAGTGAATCCAAATACGCATGACAATTATATTTACAGCCTTAATGGAGCTGTACCACAAAATAACGGAACGTTCGCGGGACTAACTGCCGGTACATACAAAATTAGAGTTATAGATACTTCAACCGGATGTTATAAAGATCTGGAAGAACAAACGGTTATTTCATCATTAACTGCTAGTACAAATGTAAAAATCGGTCCTAAATGTGATTCATCTATTATTGAGATTGAAGGAGAGGTTAAGGGAGGAACTCCAAATTATACTTATACAGTAACTATTAATGGAGATGTAACATCAGATCCAACGGTATATCATGTTACGGGTAATGCCTTTTCGTACACGAATACTGTAGCAGCAACTGCCGCAACTGCAACAACCTATTTGTTTACGTTTGCTGATGCAGCAGGTTGTACGACTACTTCAACAGAAATAATACAGCCCAAAACAGACCCTGAAATAACATCAGCATTACAGGCCAATGTGATCAAATGTAATGGCGGTACCACAGGTTCTATCAATGTAGTGATTAATCCGGCCAAAGGAGTAGGCCCTTATGATATTAACGTTACGAAATCAGGAACTCCAAATGTTGACTATGGTACAAAAACCACAGGACTTCCGGCAGGAAATTACACAATAACAGTTACAGATGCCAATGGTTGTGCTACTACTGCATCAGCCGTTATTATACAGCCAGATCCTATCGTAGTAGATGTTGAAACAAAAGGATTAGAATGCATCGGTGATGGCGTTTCGCAAGGTAAAATTATTATCAAAAGTGTTTCCGGGGGGACTAAAAATTATGATTACTATATAACAGGTAATAATACTACTCAGCATAAGGCTAATGAAACGGGATCAGCTGAGGTTGTTTTTGATGTGAATTTTGGTCTGTATCAAATTAAAGTTGTTGATAATAACAGTTGTGACGTACAAGTTTCAAATGTTATGATTGCAGCCCCTGTTGATGAATTGGATATTGATATCACAACAACAGTAAACTGTACTGGTGGTACTGCTACGGTTACGATTGGGTCAACTTTTACAAGTGAGGGACCATTTCATTTTAACATTTATAAAGGTCCGGGACAAGTATGGACAGCAGATAACGTTGAGGGCTGGCAGGGAGAATCATCATTGGGCAGTAAAACAACAACCTTTACTCCTTTGATTCCCGGAGCAACCTATTCTTTTATTGTGTACGATCAAACCTTAAAATGTTATTATTATCAGACTGCAGAAATGGCAATTCCATTTGCATCCGGTTTGACTGTAGATGCAGTAGTTGCAAATAATCGTAGCTGTGCCGGTTCTAATGATGGTAATGTGAGTTTTGATATTGTAAACGGATACACATCTTCAGTAGATGTTTCATATCAGGTTTATGAATCAATTTCAAATGTACCTGTTGGTATTGCCGGCACTGGCACTATTGCAGCAGGAGCAACTTTACATGTTGATCAGTTAGGACTTGGATTTTTGCCTGTTGGTTCCTATTATGTTCTGGTAAGGGAAACCTCAGGGACAAATGCAGGATGCGGTGTGCCAACAGCCAGTTTTGATATTAAGGAATCTGCTTCTTTATTACGTATTACGGCTTCTGCTACCAAAAATGCAAATTGTAATGCACAGTCAGGTATAATCGAAGCTTGTGCACAAGGCGGCAGCACAATAAGCGCCAGCCCCGGAGTAGCTGCGGTTCCTTATTTATATCAAATTTTCCCGGATAATGGGGCTCCTGCTCCAACAGCAGATTCTTTCCTTGTTGCTTCACATACAAGCAATACGTTTAAGGCAGATGCAGGTAAATATTTGGTTTATGTAAGAGATGCGTATGGCTGTATTCAGGTTGCACCGGTAACCGTTGTTTTAGACCCTGCACCGACAATGAAGGCGGAGGTAATTAACCCATGCACAGCAACAGAGGGCAAGTTTGAAATTAAGGTTACTTTATTAACCACAGGTGTAGGAGATCATACGTATAGCCTGGATGGTGGGACTTTTAGAAAAATAGCATCAACCCCTTTCACACTTTCTAATCTGTCTTCAAAAACACATACTGTTACAATAAAGGACGCTAATAATTGTAGCGTTGAGGAGAGCATTAAAATAGAACCGCCTTTAGAAATAGACGCCAGTTTTACTACGGTTCCAGATTGTACAACAGCTAATGGTAAAATTACGGCAATTGCTTCCGGAGGTTCAGGAGTGGGTAACTATGAATTTACGTTAGTAAACAATACGGTAGCAGGTACTGATATAGTGCAAATGAATGATGGCATTTTTAAAAATGTTGCAGCAGGAAGTTATACGGTTAAGGTAAAAGATTTAATTACCGGATGTGATAAGTCAAAAGACGTTAGTCTTGTGGTTCGGACTGCAATTGATTTTTCATTAGATAGTACACCTTCAAGTTGTACCGCAGGGCAGGGAAATAATAATAATGGAACTATTACAGTAACATTGACCAATACTGATAATGCGCAGTATGAATATGTACTTGAGGAAATCTTATCGTCAGGTGTAATAAAAGAAATAAAAACTCAAACAACATCTTTATTTACAGGTTTAACAGCTGGTGATTACTGGGTTACTGTTAAATCTGATAATGGATGTGAGGATAAAAAACCGGTAACAATACCTGATGCTGTACCGGTAACAGCAACATTAGATCAGGATGATTTTAAATGTAATGCAAAGGACCTGAAAGCAAAAGAGGTTACCATTACTCCAGCGGGAGGAAGCGGCACCGGAGCAATTACAGATTACATGTACAGCAATGATGGACAAAAATGGATTACAGAAAATATATTCGAAGTTATAGATACCGGACAGCCTCAGCAATTAACGTACTATGTAAAAGATAGTAAAGGTTGTATTTTTAGTAAGGAAATAACCATCGCCCCATTCCCTAAATTAACGTCTCCTGAGGTGACTTTTGGCCCGGCAATGGATTGTGATACTAATAAGCAGGAAATAAATGTGGTTATAAAAGGAGGAACAAGCACGCCAAACCCATTTACGTATCAGGTATATGAGGATGGTGAGCTGGTAACCGGAAAATTATCGGTAACCGGTAATGCCTTTACCTATTATGCTTCAAAAGCAGGCAGTTATTATCAATTCGAGATATTCGATAATAATACGACTTGTTCTATAATGACCGACCCGTATGAGGTTCCATTATTCAATGATTTGAAAGTGGTAGCTATTGCATCAGCCGAGGTAGCATGTAAAGGAGACAGTACCGGAACAATTACGATCAATGTTACCGGATATTCCGGACACTATACCTATGAGATTCTTAAAGAGGGGCTTTCTTTAACTCCGGCAATTACAGGAGAAGGTGATACTGCTTTGGGAGCAACTGTGACTTCGGGATTGCCTGCGGGTACAAACTACACCGTTATGGTTAAAGAAACTACTTTTCCTAAATGTTCAGGTGGCTCAAATGAGGTTGATATTACCGAGCCTTTAGAACCATTGAGTTTAAGTAGTGACCTTGTAAATGTGAACCAGAATTGTAATACTTTGGGAGCCGTAGTGACAGTTCCAATTACCTCTGTAACAGGAGGGACACCGGATTATATGTATGCATTTGTTCAGGACGGGACTTTGCCGGACGGATTCTATACCAATAGTAATACCGCTACACTTGATCCGGCGTTAAACACGGAATGGGATGTTTGGGTTATGGATAAAAATAAATGTGCTGTTAAAGCAGATATAACCATTGCCAAAGACCCGCTTCCATCTGCAATCGTAGCTAAACCGGACAGTCAGTGTTACAATCCGGATACAGATTCCTATACAATAAGTGTGACAGCCAGTGGAGTAGAACCTTTACAATATGGTTTAGATAAAGATAATTTTACAACAGACGCTACTTTAATTGTGAATGCACCCGGTACATACGATGTGTATGTAAAAGATGCTAACGGGTGTATTGGTATAGCAACTGCTGCTTTTACAATTTTGGATCCGTTGGGGTTATCGGCAACAATTACAACTTACCCTAAATGTAACGGTACCGATGGAGTGGTAACACTGCAAGGTTCAGGAGGAACAGTTGTTTCCCCTGATTACCAATATAGTCTTGGAACACTAAAAGCACCGGGAACATTTGTTGCATCAGGTATATTTACCAATTTGTCTTCAGGAACGTATTATTTCTGGGTAAAAGACAACGCTACAGGTTGTATAAAAATGAGGGATGTAGAAATTCCTATAGCAGCTTTAGTGGCGAATATTTCTCTAATACATGAAGATGTGTCCTGTAATGGAGGTTCAGACGGAACGGTTACAGTTACTTTAGATACTGCTGGTACCAATTCGGGCTATAAATACAATCTAACAGGAGATAAAGGCCTAACAAGAGAACCTCAGGAGAGTCCTCTTTTCGAAAATTTACCGGCAGATCAATATACCGTAACGGTTATTTCTGACAGAGGTTGTGAAGCTCAGGAGCACACTATAGTAAATGAGCCAAATGCGATTACGGTAGAGGCCCCAATAGTAACGCAGTTTGGGTGTGCAGCATCGAATAGTGCAAACAATGCTACTATTACTGTAAGTGCTAAAGGAGGATCGGGACAGTTCACTATTTATGAATTTATAAAAATAGGTACTCCAAATAAAGTCGTTCAGGCAGACGAGCGCAACGAATATACAGAAGCTAATTATGATGGAGGTTCTTACCTTATAAAAGTATATGATGATAAAAATTGCGAAGGTGCTGTTATGGTTCCGGTAACTATAGATCCATATATCAGTCTGGATAAAATAGTTACAGGTATAGTAAATCCAATAACCTGTATAAGTGGTCAGGACATTCAGGTGACCGTAGAAACAGCAGATCAAACTGTGATAACCGTACCATTAGAATATACCATTACAGGTACCGGAACAACAGTGCATGAGGATCATAATGCAACCGGATTATTTACGGGATTATCAATAGGAAACTACCTTATTTCGGTAAAAAATCCTGCGACAGGCTGTATTCTTGAACAACCGTACTATGTTACAGATGTAAATACCTTTGAACTCAAAGCAGGTAATGTTACAAATATTCAGTGTTATGGAAATGATAACGGAAGCGTTGATTTGACCCTGACAGATCATTTGGCAATTATTGGCAATGATGCGAAAGAATTTACTTATTCTATTACAGATAGTTTAGGGGCTTTCGTTACATCAGGAGACAGCAATGCAGCTGGAACAACGACGATTACAGGCTTGAAATCAGGTATTTATATAGTTAAGGCAACACTTAAAAATACACCATTTTGTCCCGTTGAAACGACATTTGCGATTGAGCAGCCAGTGGCCGAATTGCAAATAGAAGAGACACATAAACTTATTACCTGTATTCCGGGTAATGACGGAACAATTACTATAAAAGGCAGTGGCGGATGGCCCGGTAATTATCAGTATGAGTTGGATGGCCCAATAAAAGTAGCCTATTCGGGGCAATACGAGTTCAAAGGATTAACAGCAGGGACTTATACACTAAGGGTGAAAGACAGTAAAGATTGTGTTGCGGTAACCACTGTAACGCTGGATAATCCTAAGCCAATAGAGACTGTTGCAACAGCCAGTAGATTAGTTTGTTATGGCGATAAAAATGGCGAGATTAAAGTTACGGCAACAGGAGGGTTAGGAAACAATTATTATTATGTTCTAAATATGCTGTCTGTTGATCCGGTTATCTCTACTATGGGGCAAAATGAGGCAATTTTCAAAGGATTACGTGCCGGTACCTATTCTGTAACAGTTACTGATGGATTAAATTGTACAGGAACTACTGCGGCTGTTACAATCGAAGAACCAGCAGAAATTATAGCGACATTGATACAGGCGTCCAGAAAAACCTGTAAGGCTTCTGCAACACTTACCTTAAATGTGAGAGGCGGAACAGGGTTATATGAGTATAGTACTGATCGGACTTTTGCTACGACGATGGGTTCATTTACATCATCGGTGACATTTGATGCAGGTTTAGGAGATCATAAATATTATGTCAAAGATGCAAATGGATGTATAGGAGTAGTTTCTAATACTGTTACCATAAATGAGGTTGTGCCTTTGTCACTTGAACTTGATTTAATTGGTGCGATCGTGTATTGCAAAGGCGATGCAGGTGCAACCGTTGAAGCAATTGCACAGGGAGGGTTAGGCAATTACAAATACACGTTGTTAGATGATGCAGGCCACATTATAAGAGCAGGCCAGGCAGAAAGTAATTTTAGTTTACTTCCTGCAGGTAAATATGTAGTACGGGTAGATAGCGGGGATTGTCAGCTTGATTCAGATGTAATTACGATCAGTGAGCCAGCCAATGGATTAACAGCATCTTTAGCAGTAACTGATGCGACTTGCAATAGTGAAAATGATGGTAAAATAGTAGTTACGGCCACTGGAGGAATAGGAAAACTCAAATATGCGATCTCACCAAACTTAAGCCAGTTTAGTGATGACAATATATTTAATCATCTGGAGGCGGGAACGTATCAAATTTTGGTTAACGACGAAAATTCATGTTTCCAATTATTAGAGTGTGAGATCAAACAGCCTGTTGTTTTGAGTTCCAAAATTGTAGGCCCTATTATACAGGAAACCTGTGAGGGGAATAATGATGGCGCGTTTAGTATTGATATTTTTGGAGGCACACCTCCATATAGTGTAAGTCTGGACAGTCGGGATGGGGTTTATACCAGAATTTCAGGTACACAGTATGATTTTATAAACCTTAAAGGTGGTCAGCATACCGTGTACATAAAAGATATTGGCTGTTTAATTGAAATGCAGGTTATGATGGATGCTGCAGTTGTACTGAATCCTCAGGTAAAAATCGATACCGAGTGTGCCAACAATACTGTACAAAATGCTATTACGGTTACCGTTGATAAAAGCAATACAAACCTTGCTGATATTGATTATTCTCTTGATGGGGCAGCTTTTCAATCCGCTAATACTTTTATAAATGTAGCGGCAGGAACACATACTGTTACAGCAAGGCATACTAACGGTTGTGAGCAAACAACATTACCATTTAGTATAAGGAATGTTAGCCCATTAACCTTAACATTGACTGATGGACAGCTCAACGAAATTGTAGCTACGGCTACAGGCGGAGGCGGAGAATACCAATATACGCTGAATGGGGAGTCCTATGGATCAGTAAATAAATTCATTATTTACAAATCAGGGACTTATACCGTAACGGTAACAGATAAAAATGGATGTGAGGCGACAGTGTCAAGATATTTCGGGTATATCGATGTGTGTATTCCAAACCACTTTACTCCAAATGGAGATGGTATAAACGATACCTGGGCGCCGGGATGTACGATAAGTTACAAAAATTTGACATTCGAAATTTTTGACAGGCATGGCCGCGTAATTGGCACCTATAGACTGGGTCAAAGCTGGGATGGAAGGTACAACGGAACCGAATTGCCGTCTGGGGATTACTGGTATGTACTAAAACTCAATGACCATAAAGATAATAGAGAATTTGTTGGGCATTTCACCCTTTACAGATAACGAATGACTAAAGTAATTATGTTATTTAAATTAACAGTACAATGAAAAAAATCATCATATCATTTCTACTTATGGCTGTAACATCAGGTTACAGCCAGGAGTTAAATTTGCCCGTTTTCACACAATACCTTGCCGATAACCCATTTGTAGTATCTCCAACATTTGCAGGTATTGGGGATAACCTGAGGATACGGGCCAATGGGCTTACCCAGTGGGTGGGTATCAAGGACGCACCAGATAACCAGTCGCTGTATGCTGATATACGGATTTTGGATCGTTCCGGAGTGGGAATCTCACTTTATAACGATAAAAACGGATATACAAAACAAACCGGGGCCAAAGTCTCGTTTGCACATCACCTGATCCTGGATTATTATTCAAAACAATACTTATCTTTTGGTATTTCTTACAATATCAATACATTTAAGATTGATATTGACCAATTCAGGCCAACATACGAAAATTCGCTTCCGGATCCCGGAATTAGTGACAACAGATCGATTTCTAATAATAACTTCGATGTGGGGGCTTTGTATCGCAATAAAGCATTTTATTTTAGCTTTAATGCAAGTAATATTCTAAACAAACCAATTGATAAATTTGATGGTGTTGAGCCTAATTTGCTCCGAAATTATCAAATTTATACCGGATATGTTTTTAAAGGAAAAGAGAATAACCGCATCGAATTTGAACCATCAGTTTATTATCAGTTGTTTGAAGGCGATAAACGTTCCAGTACCGATCTGAACTTTAAGTTTAGACAATACAACCGTTATGAAGATTATTACTGGATAGGGGTTTCGTATCGTTTCCTGAATGATCAGGCACTTAAACCGTTAATGATTGGTCCAATGGTGGGTTTCAGGAGGTATGATTTTTACTTTGGTTACTCTTACCAGGCATCTCTGAATCAAATTGGGGCGTACAATTCCGGAACACATGTGGTAACTATTGGATTTGATTTCCTCAAGTCAATCAGCAACTGTCCTTGTACCCAAAATCCCGTTCATGACTAAAAGTTAGAAAAAGTTAAGACTGGCAACAAAATAAATTTTCTCAAAAAGAACACGGAATTGAGAGCATTAAAAAAATAGAAAAAGCAAATATTTATAAACGGATATTTGCTTTTTTTACAAAATCATCAGCAGGTTTTCGATTAAAAAGCACATAATATTTTGAAGAAAAATAGTTCAGTCTGTTATAGTTCAATTCATACATTACTTCAGTTAAAGAATTGTAATTGCCACTTTTTAAAAGCTTATTGGATAAAAGCATTTTTTGTTTGGTAAAGAAATTATTTGGAGTCGCACCATATTCTAACTTAAATAAAAGAATGTACCGGGAGGGCGACATACGTGCCATTTTGGATAATAAAGTTATAGAAGGAAATGCCCCATATAAGTTTTTTACGAGATATTCTTTTGTTCTGATAATGGCTTTTTTTTCAACATCTGAAATTTTATCTCTTTCATTTTTTGAATTAGAATACCGGCTCAGAAAATTACCCAGTAATTTTAGTGAAACACCTTTTAAATAAGAGTCAAATAAGGCCTCAGTATATGATTTTTTCTTAATCGATTCCATTAACAAAATGCTGGCACTATCGATTGTATTATAATGGCGGAGAGGTTTTTTATTAAGCGCCATTTTTCGGATAATATTACCTTCATTAGGATAGTTTTTAATAAATTCGTTGAGCACTTTTTTATCTATTAACAAACGCAGTACAAGTGTTCTTTCTCCTGTGGCAGGCCTGAAAGAACTCTCTGCATCGCTACTTAAAACGGCTAAGCCCGGACCATCTGGTGATCCGGTTTTATAATCGATATTGTGTATCTTTATTAAATTGGTTTTTTCACTTAGATCAAAGTGAAAAATATAAAAATCATTCTCAGACTTAAGACTATCTATTTTTATTGGGCTTGTTAGCGTAAAATCAAGAAACAATACAAAAATGCCCGATGTAATTTGAGTAAAATAAGATTTTCCCTGACCAAGCGTTTCCGGTAGAAAAACGATTTCCCTGTTTAAAACATTTCTTTCCTTTTCATGGGCCAGTTGATAGTGCCACTCTGAGTTTAAACTGTAAAAATGTGTGGACTTTTTCATAACTAATATAGAGCTCTTTAGTACAGCTCTTTTAAAAAAAATAGTGCTGATGCTTTTATAATTGCTTGGCAAACGTTTTTGGCGAAAGCCCAAAATGCTTTTTAAATATGGAAGAGAAATACGAATGATTGGAGAACTTAAGCTTATTCGAAACCTCTGCTATTGATAATTGCTGCTCTTCGATAAGTTCTTTAGACCTGTAAAGTTTGTTTTCAATAAAAAAAGAATTAGGAGTCAGACCGGTGATTTTTTTAAATAAAACCTGAAATTTTGATTCCGACATATTGGCTTTGTCTGCCATCATTTTTATAGACGGGAAATAATTCTCGATGTTATCCATTAAATACATCTGGCTCATGATTATATTGGATAAATCGTATTCATTGACAGATTGTAAAATCATTTTATTACTTGATATTTTTTTTAAAAAATTACAAAGCAACAAATGAACAGTCCCCTTTAGGTTCAGGTCAAATATTGGTCCGCCGGCTTTTAACTTGCGCAAATCATTTATAATATTATAACTTTCATTACTAATCCTGTCAAATTGCACTATAGTGCTTTTTGCGGAATCTGTTATTTTATGAATATGCTGAAAAGAGATGTTGTTTTCCTTTGCAAAGGAGGTTATAGTCTCTTTCTTTATGAAAATAGCCAGCAGAAAAGTTTTAGTCCCTGCCTGGACATGATATTCTGTTTTTACTTTACTGTCAACTACTCCAAAGTTACATTGCCAGCGTCCAACTTTATAACGGTCATTTACATCAAATACGGCTCCCTCGCCTTCGGTTAAGTTGTAATAGAGACTTATAAAATCATTTGTTTTGTTTTCGTGAACAAAGCGAAAATTTTTATTATAAGTCATATCAACATAATAAGCAATAATGCCATCCCCGCAATCAAGGACATATCGGGTTTCCGGAAGCTTACTCTTTTTTTCCGGAATTATAAAATTATTTTCAAATTTTCCTCCTAACTTCTTTGCAAACGATTGTACCCAATCTAAGTTTGTTCCAAGTGAATGTTTAATTGTTTTCATAGAAATTACTGCGTTATGTTTTTGATAATTATACTGTTATGGATATTTAAACACAGGTTGCTATATGTTTTTATGCTTACAGGCGTTAAAACATACAGGTGTCTTTTTTAAAAGGGATAATCAACGGTTAGAATAATTTGAATTTAGTTTTAAGTTTCTGTCCAAATTCTTCACTGGTCATTACTTCGTATCCTGAAAAAATGCCTGTGTTTTGGCCGGATTCAACTTCTTCAACAGTTTCTGATGTCGTAGTATCATTTTTTTTGCCGGTATTCTTCTTTTGTATTTTTTCTACTGCTTTATCAATCGTTTTGTCCAGTAGTTTGCCAAATTGCGCATTGGCTGTTAGTGATGTTATGAAAACAAGTGTGATAAAAAATTTAAGTTTCATTTTTATTTATGATTTTATAATAACAATTCTGTATTTTATTAAACAGCTAATCTTCTTTTTTTAAGTGTATGAGTTTAATGAATTATAAAAGCTGATTTTGTACAGACTGATTACTAATTTGTTGAATAAGAAGCACTTTATTAGTAAGCTTTAAAAAAGAATAAAAAAAATCATCCCGTATAATTCAGCAAAAGTATAGCGAAAAAAGAAAACGGATAGCCCACTGTAAGCCATAAGACTGTTACAATAAGGTTTGTTTTTAGTTTAAACCGAAAAACGACCGCTGAAAAGGCTTTGTGGAGTAAAAAAAAGATTTTTCTCAAACAAAAGCATTGTTTTGTATTTAATATCTTATAAATTGCAAGCCGTAAGGATGTGTAAGCAGATTTCTTTAATCAGACTTTGCATATTGGAGATGGATTTAAAATAATGTGGGATGAAATTACTTTTAGTTGAGGATAATCAGGAGTTGATAAAAAGTATTGCAGATTATCTAATTCAGGAAAATAATATTTGTGAAATGGCGCATACCTTCGAAGAAGCGAGGGAAAAACTCGTTTTGTTTACTTATGACTGTATTATTCTGGATATTATGCTTCCGGACGGAAACGGAATTAATTTGCTCAGGCTTATTAAAAAAGAGGAAATCCCGAGTTGTGTTATTATAATTTCAGCAAAGAATTCTCTCGATTTTAAAATAACAGGTCTCGATGAAGGTGCCGATGATTACATTACAAAACCTTTTCCGCTTCCGGAATTATATTCGAGGATTAAGGCAGTGACCCGCAGAAATAATAAAAGCAGCAATAGTAACCGAATTGAATTCAATGAGATTTATGTGGATCTGCTTTCTATGGAAACCAAAATCAATGAAATCGCTATTGTTCTTACACGAAAAGAAACCAATTTACTGATTTACTTTCTTAACAATCAAAACAGAATTCTCTCAAGACAGGCAATTGCAGCACATCTTTGGGGCGACTACACGGACAATCTTGATAATTTCGATTTTGTATATCAGCATGTCAAAAACCTTCGAAAAAAAATTACAGATGCGGGCGGGCAGGATTACATCAGCACAGTTTATGGACTCGGATACAAAATAAGCAGTTAATGGCACGGTTAAATTATCGCTATACAAAAGCGTACTCCTTAGTCACATTTTTTGCATTGCTTATTGGCTTTTCAATTGTCTATAATGCTGTGAAACGAAGCAGCTCTCAGGCAACCATTGGGCAGTTAAAGAACCTTAATGCCATTATTGCCAGACAGATTGAAAGCGGAAAAGATTTTTCCGGACATGATTCACGTACCAATGTGAGCATTAAAAAGCTGCATTCCAATATTGAAAATGATCATGAAATTGTCAGGTATAAAACCGTCTATAATACAAAACTGCAAGACACAGTAACCGATGTGCAATTAACTACATTTCATAAAATAGACGCTGTATACTATCAGATTACCAGCCATACTTTTATGATCATTGCAGACAATATTTATCTGAACGGGATTTTTATGGTTTTTGCCTGGACCTTTATTTTCCTGATTTCGATGGTGATTATTTCAAGCGAAGTCATTTCGGGATACATTCTTTCGCCGTTTAATTCGACATTGCAATCTATTCAACGTTTTACAATTAATCAGAAAACAGATTTTAAATTTGAAAAAACCAGCACACTTGAATTTCAGGAACTCAATAATTTTTTGCAGAAAATGACTGAAAAGGCAAAAAAAGATTTTACGGTTTTAAAAGAATTTTCTGAAAATGCCTCACATGAATTACAGACTCCAATTGCCGTAATCAAGGCTAAAATAGAGTTACTCATGCAATCCAGGCTCGATGAGCAACAATTAATAAAACTAACTTCAATGATGGACGAATTAGAAAAGCTTTCTAAAATAAATCAATCGCTCACCCTGCTTACCACTCTTGAAAATTTTGAAAACAAAAAAAACAGCCCGATTAATATCAGTGCAATTGTCGAAGAAACAATTATTTCCTTTTCAGACTTAATGGAAATGAAAAATATCAGTCTTAGAAAAAAGATCAAAAAAGAGGTAATTATTCAGATGGATGAAACACTGGGCAGAATCCTGATGAACAATCTTTTTAGCAATGCGATTCGCCATAATCTTATAAACGGGGAAATTGAAGTAGAAATTACGGCTGCAAAAATGAGGATAAAAAATACAGGCAACCCTCCTTTAGTTCCCACAGAAGAGTTATTTGAACGATTTAAAAAAGACAATCAATCCTTAAATTCAATCGGAATTGGATTGTCTATTGTGAAGAAAATCTGCGAAATTTTTCACCATTCCATATCGTATACCTCCATTTCTTCCTTCCATGTCCTTGAAATTAAATTTTTTCAGGAAGCGCAACGGTAATGTTTTCAGACTTTTTAGCGAAAACGTTTGAAATTTCAAATTAAAAACAACTTTGCTTCAAAATTGCTTCAAAATGATCCTATTAGTTTGTAATCAACAAAAACACGGTTTTGTTAGTTATTTAATAATTATGTTTCATTTTAAATGTATTATATGAAAAAAATATCACTTAATTTTTTGGTTACCGCAATTTGTGTTGTTACTTTTGGGAAAATGCAATCGCAGGAGGTTAAAGATTCTGCTTTTGTTGCAATAGAAAAGCCAAAACCTAAAACGAAACCTATTGGCGATTTGAAAATTAAATTCAATGAAGACGGAAGTAAATATTTGAAATTTGGTTTTTGGAATCAAGTCTGGCTTCGTGCTCTTGAAAACAATCCGGGTACAGCAGTCAATGGCGTCCCGCAGGAAACTACTTATGATGCAGGAATTCGTAGAATGAGAATCACGGCTACAGCACAACTTTCTCCAAGGTATTTGCTTTTTGTACAAATGGGAATCAACAATCAGTCTTTTATTGCCGGCGGAGGAACCGGAACAGGGGCTTATGGCGCGGGGAAAAAAGCCACTTTCTTTTTTCATGACGCCTACAATGAGTTTACGGTAATTCCGACGATGGATTTCGAAAGTAAAAAAGCAAATAATTTCAGTTTGTATCTTGGAGCCGGGCTGCACAGCTGGAATGGTGTAAGCCGTCTGACAAATGCAAGTTCGAACAGGATGCTGACAGCAGATTTACCGGTTTTCAATTTTAATACAATTGAAGTTTCGGATCAATTTGCCAGACAAATGGGAATATTTGCCCACGGAGAATACAGGAAACTAGCCTATAGGGTCAATGTAAACAAGCCGTTTGCGACCAATCTGGTGCCCGCAGTTGGCGCCGGGGCCCTGGATAATAATAAAAGTGGAAAGTTGTCTTTTGCAGGTTATTTTGACTATCAGTTTTTTGATACAGAAAACAGAACCACCTCATTTTTGGCAGGAACTTATCTGGGAGAAAAGAAAATTTTAAATGTAGGGGCAGGATTTTATACCACAAAAGACGGAACGCTGACACAGCCTTCTGCAGGTGTTTTTGAAAGCCACGATATCAATATATTAGGTGTAGATGTCTTTGCAGAGCTTCCGGTTGGGCCAAAAGACAAAAAGATGTCGTTCTCTGTTTACAGTGTGCTGTATGATTATGATTTTGGCCCCAATTATATCCGGACTACCGGATCGATGAACCCGGGAACTGCAGATCCGGCTTTTATAGGAACCGTGGCAAAAGAAGGATTTGGTAATGCAAAATATCTTCTGGGAACGGGGCAGATCTGGTACACACAAACAGGGTTTTTACTGCCTAAATTTAGTGAAAAACTGAGAATTCAGCCTTATGCGGCCTACACCCTGAAAAAAATGGAAGCCCTTGCTCAAAGCGGAAACTATTATGATCTGGGAACAAATTTCCTTTTAGACGGGCAAAATGCTAAAGTTTCTTTGCAATATTCCAGCCGTCCTTTATATGATGGTTTAACCAATACAGTTTTCAAAAGGGCAGGAGAATTTTTAGCCTGTATTCAAATATATCTTTAATAAAAATACATTTATAAATTATGTCAGTAAATCACATAGCCACTGAACAAATGTCAACTGCTCGTCGTTTAAGAGCGATTATGAGCGGTTCCATCGGAAATTTGGTAGAATGGTACGATTGGTACGCCTATTCTGCATTTTCAATCTATTTTGCCCCTGTTTTTTTTCCAAAAAGTGATAGCACTGCACAACTATTAAATACAGCCGGAATTTTTGCAGTAGGATTTTTAATGCGTCCTATTGGAGGCTGGGTTTTTGGAAGTATTGCAGACAGGGTTGGAAGGAAATTCTCAATGACATTATCGGTTTTACTGATGTCCCTGGGATCCCTTTTAATCGCGTTGACACCTTCGTACGAGTCAATTGGGGTTTTAGCGCCAATATTATTATTAGTGGCAAGATTGCTTCAGGGGTTAAGTGTTGGTGGTGAATATGGAACTTCGGCAACCTATTTGAGCGAAATGGCATCTGCCAAACACAGAGGGTTCTTTTCCAGTTTTCAATATGTGACCCTGATAGGCGGGCAGCTTATTGCTTTGGGAATTCAGCTTGCCATGCAAAAATTATTTTTGACCGAAGACCAAATGCACGAATGGGGCTGGAGAGTTCCCTTTTTTATCGGCGCAGCGTTGTCTTTAGTGGCCTTATACCTGCGAAGCCACATGGATGAAACGACTGCATTTAAAAAATCAGAAGGTACTGACGAAGAGGTGGTTAAAAAGAAAAGTGGCTCATTAAGAGAATTGATGCGCCATCCAAAAGCATTGGCGACCGTGGTAGGACTTACTTTAGGAGGAACCATTGCTTTTTACACCTATAGTACATATATGCAAAAATTCCTGGTGAATACGGTGCATTTAACCAAAGACGAGTCAACATTGATTACCTTTTTGTCCCTGTTGATTTTTGCTCTAATCCAGCCAATTTTCGGATTATTATCTGATAAAATAGGACGAAAACCATTGCTGTTAGCCTTTGGAATATTAGGAACTTTAGCCACATATCCTTTATTGACAGCGGTTTCGAATGCTTCCGGAAAATGGGAAGCTTTTGGATATATCATGATTGCTTTAGTAATCGTAAGTGGTTACACTTCGATAAATGCAGTGGTTAAGGCCGAATTATTTCCAACAGAAATTCGTGCACTTGGAGTTGGTTTTCCTTACTCTGTAACTGTCGCCCTTTTTGGCGGAACTGCAGAATATATTGCGCTTTGGTTTAAAGATGCCGGACACGAAACCTATTTTTACTGGTATGTTACAGGTTGTATTTTTATATCACTGATTGTTTACAGTTTAATGAAAGATACCCGTAAAACATCCACTTTTGGAGATACAAATAGTTAGAGTTTAGTTAGATTGCATGTAGATTTTTTTTTTAATTTTAATGAAAATAGAGACAGCCTTTTGGTTGTCTCTATTGTTTTTTTTAGCCTGTTTCAAATTATTTCATAGCAATTAGACCGCTATTTTATGATAAAATAAGCCATAAGATAGTGCTGTAATGTAAGCCTGGCTATAAGTATAAAATGCCAACATCAGTGAAGTCGAAGAAATCATAACTACAAGAATTTCGACTCCACCCGTTGGCAAAAAAAAACAAAAATATAATTAAATAAAAATTACAGACTAACAGGGTTTTCCACTGTTGCTCTCATTTCCTGAGCTGCGGCAACCATTTCGATTAAGGCTTTTTTAGTTTCATCCCGGGGCTGATCCTGAAACACCTTCAGGAGAACTCAAATATCAATACAAAAGACCTTGCAAGTAAATTATTCCTGACCGTTACCCCTGTTTATGAGCGAATAAAACGATTAGAACGTGACGCGTATATTACCAAATATGTGGCATTACTGGATAAGAAAAAAATGAATCGCGGCATGACTGTTTTTTGTAATGTAAGATTAAAAGAACATGCAAAAAATGTAGGGAGCAATTTTGTAAAGGATATCGTCGCACTTCCTGAAATTATAGAATGTTACAACATTGCAGGAGACTACGATTTTATGCTCAAAATACTCGTTCAGGACATGACGAGTTATCAGGATTTTGTCATGAATAAATTATCAACCATAGAAAACATCGGGAATACTAACAGTATTTTTGTAATGGGAGAAATTAAGCATAGCACTGCATTAGAGTTTTAAGAATGGTAAAATAATATTTTGCCACAGATCAGATGATTTTTTTATGATTGATGTTTAGGTTTTTTTGCCATGACCCGTGCGAGAGCAAACAGGCGAAGCAATCTCACTAATTAATACAAATCATTGTGCCTAAATTAATTCGTGAAAAATCTTGAAATTCGAGGAGAGCAAAACATTTGATCTTTTAAACCAAATTGATTTGGGGTCTGTTTTTATTCAATATTATCCTAAAATAAAATGTATTTTTGACGTTTAGATTCTCAATCTAAAATCTAAAATCACAAATCTAAAATTGAAAAATGAACTGGGAACAACTTTTATCACTAAAACGCCAAGGCGATACAAGCAAAAGATTACGTGTAGAACAAGATGATACGAGATTGGGGTTTGAAGTTGATTATGACCGAATTATTTTTTCGGCAGCTTTTCGTTCTTTACAGGATAAAACACAGGTTATCCCGCTTTCAAAAACAGATTTCGTACATACCCGATTGACACACAGTCTCGAAGTTTCGGTTGTGGGACGTTCTTTAGGGCGTTTGGTGGGAAAAAAAATAATCGAAAAATACCCGTATTTAAAAGAAGTTCACGGATATCACATGAACGATTTTGGCGCTATCGTGGCGGCGGCCTCTTTAGCACATGATATTGGTAATCCTCCTTTTGGACATTCCGGTGAAAAAGCTATTGGAGAATATTTTTCAATAGGAAACGGTTTAAAATACAAAGAGCAACTGACTGCAAAACAATGGCAGGACTTAATTGATTTTGAAGGAAATGCCAATGGTTTTTCGGTATTGACTGCAAGTCGTCCGGGAATCGAAGGCGGACTTCGGATTTCATACGCCACTTTGGGTGCTTTTATGAAATATCCAAAAGAGAGTTTGCCTAAAAAGCCAACAAATGCTATTGCAGATAAAAAATACGGCTTTTTTCAGACGGATAAAACATTTTTTGAGGAAGTAGCCAAAGACATGGGGCTGATTGCCAATAAATCAGGAGATCATATTGGTTTCGAAAGACATCCTTTAGCCTATTTAGTTGAAGCAGCCGATGATATTTGCTATACTATTATTGATTTTGAAGATGGTATAAATTTGGGGTTAGTATCTGAAGATTATGCCTTAGAATATTTAATCAAACTTGTAAAAGATAATATTGGAGTGGCCAAATACAAAACGTTAACGACTAAAGAAGATCGTATTAGTTATTTACGTGCACTTGCCATTGGAACTTTGATTAATGATGCCGTAAATGTTTTTGTTGAAAATGAGGAAGCTATCCTGGCAGGTAATTTTCCTTTTGCCTTAACTGATAAAAGCAAATACAAAGCACAAATGAATGATATTATCAACTTAAGCGTTGACAAAATTTATCAGAGCCGCGAAGTTATCGAGAAAGAAATTGTGGGCTATCAAATCATTCAGACCTTACTGGATAAATTTATAACGGCTTTTAATAACAAATACGAAGGAACAGCTTCAAACTACGATAAACTGCTTTTGAAGATGCTGCCGGAAAAGCATCACCTGGATAAAAACAATTTATACGAACGTTTGCTGCACATTTGTCATTATGTTTCTTTATTGACAGATGGAAATGCGTTAGAATTGTTCGAAACGATTAACGGACGAAAAAATAATTAAAAAGACTACCTGGTCTTGCCAAAAAATAAAATACCCCATAAAAACATTTTTTTTATGGGGTGTTTTTTAGGCTCTTAAAAGGAGCAATTATGTTTGTATTATTGAAAAGCATATACAAGGCCTACGCCTAAAACTTGCCTTAGCTGCGCTCTTGGCCCGTCATTAACCTGAGAAGTAGATCCCGTTACCGGATCAACAACATCTTTTTTCGTTTTAATGTCGTCATCATACACTAAATGAATGCCAATATTTGCTTTTACATAAGCATTTACCACAAGATCTAAACGGGTGTCGTAATCCACATCGACATTTCCAAATTTATTCAGATAATCGGTATACAAGCTCAGTCTGTTTTCATAAAAAATGTTTTTGTAAATCTCATTTTTCATATATCCTGTAAACAGAATACCAAATTCGGCCTTAACTTTTTGTCCCTCTTCAATCAGAATTTGATTGTTAGGATTAAGCGGATCAGGCGCATAAATTGCTTTTTTAACACCAAAAGATCCCTGATTGGCTAAATACTGATCTAAAACCAAAGTGGTTTTTAATGTAATAGGAGAGAAGTAAAATGTTCTGTTTTTCTGTTTGTTTGAGTTTTCGGCTCCGGCCCCTAAAAACACATACGCCGGTGCAAAAGGTTTGGAGATGGCAATGTCCCGGTTTGGATAATTGTATCCGTTGGTGAATTGTGTATTAAAATTGAATTTTGCCGAATAAAACCAATTTGAGAGCGTATCTTTTCTGAATCCATAAGTGGAATTCAGCATAAGAGCGTCATCTGTCTTTCGAAGTTCTGTACCGTCTTGTTTATTTAAACCGTATTTTACAATAAGTTCGTTCGCCCACTTATGATTTCCTTTGATATAAGTTCTTCCAAATTCACCTTTAAATAAACCCGAAATTGAACTTGTTCCCCCCGCACTCCAGTTGACAAAAGCAATCTCTGAAATATCAAAACCAAGCTGGTTTTTTTTAGTCCAGTTCGAAGGCAGTTTTGGTAATTGATTTGGGTCTAAAGTTGTTTGTATAATTTGGGCAAAGTTATGTGAGGTACACAAAAGCAATAGAAGCAAAAGGGTAGAACGCAATAATTTCATTATAATTTTAGTTTTTTTTTGGTAGCGCAAAATAATTATTTTGTCTCGTTAGAAAAAAGATTTATCAAACTTTTAACGTCAATTTTACACAATTGTTGTAATTGACTTACCGTTCCATGCTCAATAAACACGTCCGGCACGCCTAAAATATCCACCTTATTTCTAAAATTATGGGCGGCGGCAAACTCTAAAACTGCGCTTCCAAAACCGCCATTTATAGTTCCGTCCTCAATCGTAATGATCCTTTCGAAATCAGAAAAAATAGTGGTTAGTAGTTTGATATCTAATGGTTTAATGAAAGGAAAGTCAAAATGGGCAATAGTATCGGAATTGCAACATTCAGGAATAGCCAGAGTCACATTATTTCCAATTGTTCCGGTAGATAAAACAGCCGTTTTTGTTCCTTCTTTCAGGCAATTTCCCTGCCCGATTTTAATTTTTTCATAATGTCCGAAATTTTCTACTTCCCAATTTGGGATAACCCCGCGACCTCTTGGATATCGTATTGCAATAGGATGATCTAAGCCTAATTGAGCCGTATATAAGATATTTTGCAATGCAATTTCATTGATAGGGGCATAGATAATCAGGTTTGGGATTGCCCGTAAATAAGCAATATCAAAAACCCCATGATGCGTTGCCCCGTCTTCGCCTACCAACCCTGCACGGTCTAAACAAAAAATAACCGGTAAATCCTGCAAAGCCACATCGTGAATCACCTGATCGTAGGCGCGTTGTAAAAAAGTCGAATAAATAGTGCAATACACCACCATACCCTGAGTCGCCATTCCGGCAGCAAGAGTTACAGCGTGTTGCTCGGCAATTCCAACATCAAAAGCACGTTCCGGAATTTCATCCATCATAAATTTCAGAGAGCTTCCGGATGGCATTGCAGGTGTGATGCCAATAATGTTTTTATTTTTGCGGGCTAAATCTAAAATAGTCAGCCCAAAAACGTCCTGATATTTAGGAGGAAGATTCTCTTCAGATTTTAAAAGGATTTCTCCGGTCGAAGCGTCAAATTTACCGGGCGCATGATATTTTACCTGATTTTCTTCGGCTTGTTGTAACCCTTTTCCTTTAGTAGTCACAATATGAAGAAATTTAGGGCCTTTTATCTTTTTTAATCGTTTTAGTTCTTTGATTAAAGCCGGAAGATCATGTCCGTCTACAGGGCCGGAATAATCAAAATTCAAAGATTTGATCATGTTATTCTGCCTCGGATTTTTTCCTTTTTTTACAGCGGTAAGGTACTTTTTGAGTGCACCAACACTTGGATCAATCCCAATAGCATTATCATTTAAAATAACTAATAAGTTAGCATCTGTAACGCCGGCATGATTTAAACCCTCAAAAGCCATTCCCGATGCAATAGAAGCATCCCCAATTACAGCAATATGTTGTTTGTCGGGATCGCCTTTTAATTGGGAGGCAATGGCCATTCCCAAGGCTGCCGAAATAGAGGTCGAAGAATGCCCTACACCAAAAGTATCATAAATACTTTCGCTTCTTTTAGGGAAACCTGAAATACCGTCAATTTGCCTGTTGGTATGAAAATTTTCTCTTCTTTCAGTCAGAATTTTATGCCCGTACGCCTGATGCCCTACATCCCAAACCAATAAGTCTTCAGGAGTATTAAAAACATAATGCAGCGCAATTGTCAATTCAATAACACCAAGACTAGCGCCCAAATGTCCTTCTTTTACAGATACCACATCAATAATAAATTGGCGTAACTCTTGTGCAATTTGAGGAAGTTGCGCTTCGGTTAATAAGCGTAAATCAGCGGGATTGTGTATGTCTGAAAGTAAGTTGCTTTTCATTGTAAGGTAAAAAGCAAATTTACGGTTTTAAATTTAAACTTATTGCTTTGAATTTTCAGTAGCGTCTTTTTCAAATGCTATTGGCATACTATATTTTGTTCTTGTTTTTTTGCCATTTTGCGTACCTGGTACCCAATTAGGTAATTTTTTTAAAGCACGCATTATTTCGGTTTTTATTTTTGAGTCTGTATTTTCTGAAAAATCAAAAGTTGAAAGTGAGCCATCTTTTTCTATCACAAAGGAAACTATAATTCGATCTCTTAAATCTTTAGTTTCTTCCGGGCGTTTAAATTCTTTTATAAATAATTGATAAAAATTATCAATTCCATTGGGGTAGCCGGGCTTTGTTTCTATTGCTGCTCCCATATAATAAACTTCATTTTCTACAATAGAATCTTTAGCTATTTTATTTTTATCGCTTCTTTTTGATAAAGATTTGTCAGGAGTAATCTCTGTGCAATTTGTAGGAACAGGTGGAACGAATTTAATTTTTTTATTGTTCGCTATTTTCTTTTTTGTTTTTGATTTTGAAGTGCTTGAATGATCATTTATAATTGACTTCACAAATTTAACCTGATCTGTTTTTGGTGGAGGTGGAGGCGGTAAAAGAGTGTCGTTTGAATTACTGATTTTTATATCACCAACAGAAATATGTTCTGTTGGAGTATGATCTTCAACCACTTCTACCTTATCAATTTTTTGTTTGTTACCGTCTTTGTCGGCACAACTAAATAAAGTTGTTCCCATAGCAATAAACAATGCCAGTAAAAACATTTTGTGATAATGCCTTTGTGTATATAAAACCTGACTTGGAATTTGAATGGTGATCGTATCTAACTGAGATTTCTTAAATCTTCCGCAAATATTGGTATTTTGATTTTGAATAAAAAAATGCTGAACTTCATCCGGTAACATAGTTGTAAAATCGACAACGGTTTTAGAACAACTCATACAAAAACGGCCATTATCTTTAGGCGTCATTGTATCCCAGTTTTCATGGCAAGGTTCCGGAATCGTTATTTTGTGTTTTCTTTCCATTTATAAATATCAAAAAATAAATGTAATAAAAAATAAAGAGTAAAACCTTATTTTTGCCACCATGATAAATCCCTTCACCGACGAGTATTTTATGAAAAAGGCTTTGCAGGAAGCTGAAAAGGCTTTTGATAAAGGCGAAATTCCTGTTGGAGCCATTATTGTGGTGGCTGACAGAGTCATTGCAAGCAGTCATAATTTAACGGAGTTACTCAATGACGTTACCGCTCATGCCGAAATGCAATCGATAACTGCCGCCGCAAACTTTCTGGGCGGAAAATATCTAAAAGATTGTACACTTTATGTTACACTCGAACCTTGCCAGATGTGTGCAGGCGCTTTGTACTGGAGCCAAATTTCTAAAATTGTTTTTGGTGCCCGTGACGAACAACGTGGTTTTATGGTTATGGGAACAAAACTGCATCCTAAAACTACTGTAGTTTCCGGCGTTATGGCAAATGAAGCAGCCGATTTAATGAAAAGGTTTTTTGTGGAGAGAAGGAAGTAATTTATTGTAGGATTTTTACCTAAATGATAATTAAGATATTATATTTGTTGACTTCATTGTAGTTGTAAAATTCTAATAAGTTATAACAATATATAATATGAATATTGATCAAAAATTTAATAAAGCACTTTTATTATTAGACAAAGGAAATAATAAGGAAGCTGAAATTTTACTTCGTGAAATTATTGATGAAGCTGAAAAAAAAGCAGATTATATTAACTTGATTAGAGGATTAGTTTGTCTTGGAGATTTTCTATTTGGAGAAGATAAATTTATTGAAGCGAAGATTTACCTGAAGAAAGTTCTGAACAGTTCTAACAATGATTTAAATGATTTATTGGATTTTGAGTTTAATCGTGCTACAGAGCTTTTGAATTTAATAGATTAATATTATGACTGATTTTTCAACAATTAAAAAGTTATTTCATATTGAAGAACCTAATGGTTTTAATAATGATGAAATTCAAATTGTAAAAAACATTTTTGGAAATCTTCCGAAAATATTTATGGATTATTATGCTGAATTGGGTAAGATTCAAAACCTGAATCATACACAGGATTCATTAATTGTACCGGAGCATTTCCAAAATTATAAACATGATGATTATTTGATATTTTATGCTGAAAATCAAAAAGCTTGTGTTTGGGGAATTCATAAAGATGATTTGTCGAAACCAAATCCGTCTGTGTATATGAGTTATGATGAGGAAGAATGGAATCAGGAAACAGAAACTTTAATCGACTTTTTTACTGCAATGGCATATCTTCAGGCGGGTTTTGGGTTGGAATTTCCCTGTAATACATTTCGTGAATTAGAAGATGATGAGTTAGGATTTATTCGTAAAAACTTCAAAAACAAAGGCTTTTCGTTTATGCAATGGCTTGGTGGAATAAGCTTTTATGGTAATTACGATGATGATGTGATTGTGATAATGGCTGCTAATCAACTTTTTTATGCAGCAAATACAGAAGCCCATTTTGTAGAACTGGATAAAGTGTTGTCTAAGGTTGGAACAGAAATGTAAAAATTTACGTTTTCCAGATCAAAGGTTTTAATGAAACGTTTTTGGTTAAGAGAATAATGTCTTAATTTTTAGGGTTTTAGTTGCTTTTTTAATGTTGCTTATTGAAAAATATTTTTTCAGAATATAATATTTTGTTTTTTTTAAATCATGAAACTTAGAGATCAAATAATTAAAGATACCATTATAACTCTTAAACCAGAAAAATTTGTTCATCAATTAGGTCCTGATTTAAGACTTGAAAACTGCACAATAATTAATTATTGCACGGGCAGCGCGATAATTTTTGCAGGAGTAGAAATGATTGGCGGAATATTTCATCAAAAGAAGTCTTTAACCAATACTGAGTTTAGTCGTACCATATTCGATGAAGTAAAGTTCTTGGGATTTTATAATGGAGTTGATTTTGGTCACAAAGAGGAGATATATGAAGGAAAAATAATCAATTGTGATTTTTCAGAGGCAACCATACATCACTCCAGAGTTTTTGAATGCCAGGCTGAACAATTGATTTTGCCAATTTGGCCCTGCTTTTCAATCATTAATCCATCACAGGCACGTGAGTATGTATTATCCAGACAATGGGGAGTGAAATTAGGTATAACCTTGGATATCTATACAGATGTTAGTTCTCTCTGTACGGTTTCTTTGGGGAATGCAGAAGAAATATCAAAAAAAGCTGAAATAGGAATAGACGATCTTAAGAAATTGCTTAAGGATATTCCCGGAATGATTATAAGATAAAACGGAATACATTTTTATAGATCAGCATTAGTAATTTAATAGTTAAGAATATGAAAGAAGATATTTCTCTTGAAACATGGAATGAGCAAATGGTGAAATTAATGCAGGCAATGCTTGGAGCAATATCTCCCAAATAATTGTAACTAAAGATATATTAGACAGGCCCAAATCTCCAACACGCGTTGTATACAGACGTCGTGAATAATGTAGGTCGAAATGAAGAAAAATAATCTTATGAAAACGAATGCCTTAGCCCAGATAGGAGCGGTATCCTTTTTCTGGCTTCTTTAGCAAGGAAAAGATACAAGCGGATAGCTGGAAATAGCTTCTTATAAAACTAAATATCATGCTAATTATTTAAGAAATATTCCTCTATTTTAAATAATAGTACCTACTGAATTTTCCTCTTAAAATATTTAGAAAAATACTTTATATTTACTACAATATAATTGGCAAACCCTTAGTTATGCATTTAACCAGAAGTAGTTAAAAACGGTCTGTCAATTTATAAATCTGTAACCTTATAATTCTAATAAAAGTGAAAGCAAAAGGATTAGTTCTCGTGTTTTGTGTGTTTTTTATTTTTCAATCTTGCGGTAGAAAATCAGCTGCCGATTTTAATTCCGATTTTTCACTATTTAAGGATTATATAGTCAGTTTTACGGGGGGAATTGTCTCTTCGGAATCTGATATTCGGGTAGTTTTGGCTTTCGATAAAAAAGACTGGAAAGCCAATCAGGTTCTGGACAGTGATTTGTTTGATATTTCGCCAAGTGTCGACGGAAAAGTGATAGCACTTTCAACCAATACCGTTGCCTTTATTCCGGAGAAAAAGCTAAAACCGGGAACAGAATATCAGGTTACTTTAAATCTGGATAAACTCATTACAATTCCGAAAGAGAAAGAGGCACAACTTTCTAAATTTAACTTTACGGTAAAAACCATCAAACAGGATTTTACTATAAATACGGCAGATATTCAGTCGTACAGTAAAGAATACCAATATCTGAACTGCGTTTTAAAAACAGCAGATAACATCGATGTTGAAACTGCTATAAAACTAGTTTCGGCCAATCAAAAAGGAAATAACCTTAAAATTAAATTCGAAAAAAAATCGGGTTCTGCTAAAGAATTCAATTTTATAATCGATAGTATTCAGCGATATTCAGAAGCAACCAATCTGGAAATCGTGTATGATGGTCATGATGTTGATATTGATCAGAAAGGGCAAATAGATTATGCCGTTTCCAGTATAAACGAATTTAAAATCGTAAAAGTCGACGTTCCGGAAGGAAGCAATAAGTCTGTTTTGATTAATTTCTCAGAACCATTAGAAAAAGGACAGGATTTTAAAGGATTGGTTTCGATTCAGAATACCAATAATTTAAAATTCGCTACTCAGGGCAATGTACTAAAAGTCTATTTTAGTAACGAAGTCCCGGCCAAAAAAGAAACTCCGGTTCCTGTTGTCGTAGAAGAATCGGCAGTTGCGCTTGTTGATTCGGCAGCAGTTGTCGTAGACAGCGCCGCTGCAGTAGTCGATGATGCAGTAGAAGTAGTTCAAAATGAAGAAGCAGAGCCGGAACAAATTGTAGCCGGCGATTTACTAATCGAAGTTTTTCAGGGAATCGAAAGTCAGTACGGAAAAAAAATGGACTCAAATTACAGTGAGAAAATTACTTTTGACCAAATCAAACCAAGTGTCCGTTTTATTAAAAACGGAACGATCCTGCCAAGTTCAAATAACCTAAAACTAAATTTTGAAGCTGTAAACCTAAGTGCCGTTGATGTTAAAGTGTATAAGATTTACAAAAACAATATTCTTCAGTTTCTTCAGTATAATGAATTAAACGGAAGTCAGAACCTTAAAAAAGTAGCTCAGCCCGTGGCTAAAACCACGCTCAAATTAAACGAAAGCAGTTTAGTGAACCCTGCAAAATGGAATACATTTGCTTTGGATTTATCCAAAATAATTACGCCGGAACCGGGTGCGATTTACAGAGTAGAATTTGCCTATAAAAAGAAATACTCCTTATACAAGTGCGAAACTTCTGAAGCAGATGAAAATGACGAAGAGGAAGAAGATGTGGATGAAAATGATGTAAACTATAGCGGAAACTCTTATGACGATTATTACTATGACGATTACAACTGGCGAGAAAGTCAGGATCCTTGCACAAGTTCCTATTACTATAATGCGAGAATAGCGACCAATATTTTAGCTACAGATCTGGGCGTAATTGCCAAAAGAGGCGAGAACAAATCCTATTTGTTTGCTGTAAATAATATAGTAACGACTGAACCTGTTTCGAATGCCAAAGTAGAGTTATATACCTATCAACAGCAAAAAATAGCTACAGCCGCAACAAGCAGCGAAGGAATTGCATCTTTTCAACTGGATAAATTTGCCTATTTTGCCATAGTTTCCTTAGGTGATCAATCGACTTACGTAAAACTGGATGATGGTCTTTCATTGTCTGTGAGTAATTTTGATGTGGCCGGCGAAACGTTGCAAAAAGGGTTAAAAGGATTTATTTACGGAGAGCGTGGTGTCTGGCGCCCGGGAGATAATTTGTATTTGTCGTTTATCTTAAACGATGCATCAAATAAATTGCCTAAATCACATCCCATCAAGTTTAGACTGAATGATCCAAATGGTAAAACAACGTATCAGACCATCCAGAAAACCAATGAATTAAACCATTACAGCTTTATAGTGCCAACAAGTGCCGATGCGCCAACAGGAAATTGGGAAGCGATGATAAGCGTGGGCGGTGCTAAGTTTTACAAAAGCATTAAAATTGAAACGATCAAACCGAATCGTTTAAAAATTAAAAATAATTTCTCCAGAAAAACACTTTCATCATCATATCCAAATACCAGTAATCTTGAGGTTACCTGGCTTCATGGCGCTATTGCGAAAAACCTGAATGTAGAAATGCAGGCTAAGTTTTCGCAACAAACAACCACTTTTAAAGGATATGAGAAATTTAGTTTTGATGATTTGGTACGTCAGTTTAGTACAGAAGAAATTAATGTTTTCTCCGGAAAACTAAATGAAAACGGAAAAGCGACAGTAAACATTGAGCCGAAACTACAAGGTCAGGCACCTGGAATGCTTCGCGCCTCGTTCATTACAAAAGTATATGAAGAAGGAGGAGATTTTAGCACAGATGTTATTGCTACAACTTATTCTCCGTATAAAACTTATGTAGGGATAAAAGCACCGGAACTGAACAAATATAATATGCTCGAAACGAGAACAAATAATCGTTTTGATATTGTAACAGTGGATGAAAACGGAAGGCCAAAATCAGTACGAAACCTGGAAGTAAAAGTGTTCAAAGTTGATTGGCGCTGGTGGTGGGATGCATCGACGGATAATTTATCGAATTATAATTCTTCGAATGCAACGACTTCGTACAAAACCTTCATCATCAACACAGATTCAAGCGGAAGAGGTGCTGTGCAATTTTCTTTAACCGATGAAGAATGGGGACGCTATTTAATTCGTGTTTCTGACAATACAGATGGCCATGCAACCGCTTTGACCGTAAATATCGATTGGCCAATCTGGTCCGGAAAAACGCGTAACAGAGACGCTTCGACGGCCAATATGCTGGTGTTTTCAACAGATAAGAAAAATTATGCAGTGGGCGAAAAAGCACAAATCTCTTTCCCGTCAAGTGAAGGCGGACGTGCATTAATTTCGATCGAAAACGGATCAAGGGTAGTACAAACACTTTGGGCCAAAACAAAACAGGGAGAAACTAAAGTAGAAGTGCCAATTACAGCTGCAATGGCTCCAAATGTCTATTTTAATATCACGTTATTACAACCACACGCTTCGACTAAAAATGATTCTCCTATTCGTATGTATGGAATTGTTCCGATTGAAGTGGTGGATAAAAACACCATCCTGGCACCGACACTTTCGATGCCGGATGTTTTAAAACCTGAGCAAACCTTTACAGTAAAAGTAGGGGAGAAAACAGGCAAAGAAATGACCTATACGATTGCCGTTGTCGATGAAGGTTTATTGGATTTAACCCGTTTTAAAACGCCAAATGCCTGGGATAGCTTTTATGTTCGTGAAGCTTTAGGCGTAAAAACATGGGATATTTATGATGATGTTATTGGGGCTTATGGCGGAAAAATAAATCAGATTTTCAGTATTGGGGGAGATCAGGACTTAGGCGGAGGCAAAGCCAAAAAAGCCAACCGTTTTAAACCTGTTGTATTGTATTACGGTCCGTTTAAATTAGAAAAAGGACAAACCAAATCGCATCAGTTAAAATTACCCAAATACATTGGTTCCGTTCGAACTATGGTGGTAGCCGGTGACGCCGGTACAAGCGCATACGGAAGTGTTGAAAAAGCCACTCCGGTACGTAGTCCTTTGATGGTTTTAGCTTCATTGCCAAGAAAAATTTCGCCTTCAGAAAAAGTAACCATTCCGGTTACCGTTTTTGCAACCGAGAAGAATATTAAAAATGTTACCATTCAGCTCAAAACGAGCAATGGTTTAAAAGTAATGGGAAGTGCAACACAATCGTTGACTTTTGCACAGCCTGATGAGAAAATGGCTTATTTTAATTTAGTAGTAGGATCGGCAACGGGAATTGGTAAAGTGCAGGTTGTTGCTACTTCAGGAAAAGAAAAGTCAGTTTACGATGTAGAGATTGATATGACCAATCCAAATCCGGTGACCAGTACTTATACCGATGTGATTTTGGCTCCTAACAGTACCAAAACCATTTCATGGCAAACCTTTGGAGTTGCAGGAAGTAATAAAGCAAGATTAGAAGTTTCGTCAATGCCAACCATTAATTTGAATGGAAGATTGCAATTTCTTATTCAATATCCTCATGGTTGCGTAGAGCAGACGACTTCATCTGTTTTTCCACAGTTGTTTTTAAATGATGTTGTCGATTTAGACGCAACCCGAAAAGGGATCATTCAAAAAAATATTACTGCAGGAATTACGAGATTAGGAACTTTTCAGTTGTCGAATGGCGGATTGCCTTACTGGCAGGGCAACACGATTGCTGATGATTGGGGGACCTCATACGCGGGACATTTTCTGATAGAAGCAGAGAAAAAAGGATATGTATTGCCTATAAATTTCAAATCAAAATGGATTTCCTATCAGCAAAAAGAAGCCAAACAATGGCGCTTTGAACCAAAGTACGGAAATGATTTAGCCCAGGCTTACAGATTGTACACACTGGCACTGGCAGGAAATGCCGACTTATCATCAATGAACAGATTGCGTGAAACAAAAGGTATTTCAAATGAAAGCAAGTTACGTTTGGCAGCAGCTTATGTTTTGGCAGGACAAAAATCGGCGGGACAAAGCTTGTTATTGAATACTAGTATAGACAATGAATCCAATGATTATAATTACTATTATTATGGTTCAAGCGAAAGAAACAGGGCAATGGCTTTAGAAACCATGTTGCTTTTAGGACAAAAACAAAAAGCATTTACAATGGCATCAAAATTAGCCAAAGAAATGTCGAATAATGAGTGGATGAGTACACAAACCACTGCTTACTGTTTATATGCGATGTCTAAATTTGCAGTGAGTAATGGTCCAAAAGGAATCAATGTTCAGTTTAGCAAAAATGGAAAAGGCGAAACGATCAATACACAAAAAACAATAGCAGACAGAAGTTTGGTGGTACAATCGGGTGCTAATAGTGTTACGCTGAAAAATAATAAGAGTAATACAATCTATGTTCGTGTTTTAAATACAGGAATATTACCAATAGGACAGGAAAATGTAATTCAGAGCGATGTTTCGGCAGCTATTGTTTTCAAAAACAGAAAAGGGAACGTTATTAATGTTTCTAAAATTAGTCAGGGAACCGAATTTATTGCTGAGGTTACCGTTAAAAATCAAAGAAATGAAAGTGTTCAGAATGTCGCATTGTCACAAATTCTGCCTTCCGGATTTGAGATTGTAAATACCCGTTTCACCGATTATGGAGATGCGACAAACAATATCGCAGACTATATTGATATTCGTGATGACAGAACTAATTTCTATTTTGGAATGAAAGCAAGAGAAACAAAAGTTTTCAGGATCCTGCTGAATGCATCTTATTTAGGGAATTATTACTTGCCTGGACTACAATGCGAGGCCATGTATGATAATACATTCCTTGCCAGAACAAAAGGATTCTGGGTTGAGGTGGTGAAATAAATTTGTATTGGACTACGTATCCTAACAGGTTTCCAAAACCTGTTAGGTATTTGTATAAAGTTTTACAGTAAAAATAAAGTTCTAAAAAAACATACGTAAAAAGTTTCCAAAACCTGTTAGGTACTTGTACGAAGTCGTAAAATAAGAATAAAGTTCCAAAAAAACATACCTAACAGGTTTTAGAAACCTGTTAGGATAATAAAAAAATAAAGAAATAATTTAAAAGTTCATTGAAGGTGAAGAAGGATATTTTAGAAGCGGGACAATATTATCATATTTATAATAGAGGAAATAACAAAGAGAATATTTTTATTGAAGAAAAAAACTATAATTATTTTCTGGAAAAAGTAAAGAAATACATTTTACTCATCGCAGATATTTATGCGTATTGCTTGCTTAAGAATCATTTTCACATCGTGTTAAGGATAAAAGATAAAGTTGACGTTTCTGAAAAATTAAGAGAAAAAATTCATTTACCATTTTCGAATTTATTTAATTCGTATTCCAAAAGTATCAATAAAGCCTATAATAGAACCGGAAGTTTATTTCAAGAACACCTGCAGAGAAACAGAATAGAAGATGAAAATTATTTAAGACAGTTAATAATATATGTTCATCTGAATCCTGTTAAACATAAATTTACGGAACATTTTGAAAATTATAGACATTCATCTTATCGTTCTTATTTATCTGAAAGAATCACAAGTATTGATAGGGATTTTATTCTGAATTTATTTGGAGGATTAGAAAACTTCAAGTTTTGTCATGATGAAAGGAGAATAGTTTATGAAGGAGTAGTTAATGAAATTTATTTAATAGATGAATAAAAAATCTTGAGTTTTTATCCTAACAGGTTTCCAAAACCTGTTAGGTATTATTTAAAAGGTTTAGAATAAAAAATATTAAATTACAGGTTGCTAAAAGATACCTAACAGGTTTTGAAAACCTATTAGGATATTAAAAAAGTTCGAATTACTTTGAAAAATAAATTGATCGCGTTCTCGCAACGCATTATAAATTGGATTAAAAAGAATAAAATAAAATCAGCAATTGCGTTTCTGCTCTTGCTGATTTATTATTTCTCCATACCCCGTACTTTATTTCAGGAACCTTATTCTACCGTTATTGAGAGTAAAGAAGGCGAGTTGTTGGGCGCTAAAATTGCACGTGACGGACAATGGCGTTTTCCTGCACAAGACAGTGTGCCTGATAAATTCAAGAAATGTATTGTTTATTTTGAAGACGAATATTTTTACAAGCATCCGGGTTTTAATCCGGTGGCGATGGTAAATGCGATCAGGCAAAATAAGAAAGCGGGAAAAGTAGTCAGAGGCGGAAGTACATTAACGCAGCAGGTTATTCGATTATCCAGAAAAGGAAAAGGAAGAACGTATTTTGAAAAAATCATAGAAGTTATTCTGGCAACACGATTAGAATTAGGATATTCTAAAAACGAAATTCTGGAATTATATGCTGCTCATGCGCCTTTTGGAGGAAATGTTGTGGGGCTTGAAATGGCAGCATGGCGTTATTTTGGTGTACAGTCGAACCAGTTATCCTGGGCAGAGAGTGCTACTTTGGCTGTTTTGCCAAACGCACCGAGTTTGATTTATCCCGGGAAAAATCAGATAAAACTACTCAATAAACGGAACCGGCTGTTACTGAAATTGCATCAGGAAGGAATAATTGATCAGCAAACCTACGAGCTTGCTGTTGAAGAACCGTTGCCTCAAAAACCGTACGATTTACCTCAAATAGCCCCACATTTATTGCAAAGAGTGGCAAAAGAGCAAGAGGGGACACGTGTTAAGACAACGATTGATTATGCTTTGCAAAACAGGGTCAATCAAATTGCAAGATATTATTACAATCAATACAAACAGAACGAAGTAAATAATTTAGCTATTTTGGTCATTGATGTTTCAAACAGAAATGTAATGAGTTATGTAGGGAATGCGCCAACCGATAAAGATCATCAAAAAGATGTCGATATTATTGATGCACCCAGAAGTACCGGCAGTATCCTGAAGCCTCTTTTGTATGCCGGAATGTTAGATGACGGGGAAATTTTGCCAAATACTTTAGTGGCAGATATTCCCACACAAATTGCGGGTTATACACCACAGAACTTCAATTTAACGTTTGATGGCGCTGTGCCTGCCCATCGGGCTTTGTCAAGATCGTTGAATATTCCTGCAGTTCTGATGTTGCAGGATTTTGGCGTGAATAAATTTTATGAAGAATTACAGAAATTTAAATTAAGGGATATCAATAAAACACCGGATCACTACGGATTATCACTTATTCTAGGTGGCGCCGAAAGTAATCTATGGGATTTATGCAGGACTTACGCCAGCTTATCTTCAACCGTGAATTATTACACTAAAAATCAGGGAAAATACCGAACCAAAGAATTTACCGAACTCAATTATAAAAATGGTTTTGAGCCTGATTTTGGTTCAGAAAGTGATCAGAAGAATATTATAGGCGCCGGATCAATTTGGCTTACGTATAATGCGATGGAAGAAGTAAACAGGCCGGAAGGGGATGAAGCCTGGAAGTTTTATGACAGCTCTTTAAAAATTGCCTGGAAAACCGGAACCAGTTTCGGAAACAGAGATGCATGGGCCATAGGGACAAATTCGAAATATGTAGTAGGGATTTGGGTAGGAAATGCAACGGGCGAGGGAAGACCAACCTTAACAGGAGTGACCAGTGCAGCACCCATTTTATTTGATGTTTTTAATTTATTACCCAGACAAAGATGGTTTCAGACGCCTTATAAAGATCTGGCTGAAGTTGAAGTGTGTCGTTTAAGTGGTTATTTGGCAAAAGACGGTTGTCCGAAAATCAAGCAATGGGTTCCTAAAAAAGGAAAATCGACTGTAGTTTGTCCCTATCATAAAACGGTTCATTTAGATAAAACAGAAAAATTTCAGGTCAATAGCAGTTGTGAAAGCATTGATAATATAGTCACAAAAAATTGGTTTGTTTTGCCGCCTGTAATGGCATGGTATTATAAAAGCCAGCATATTGAGTATTTGCCTTTGCCTCCGTTTAAAGAAGGTTGTGAGGGAACACAAACCACTACAATGGATTTTATTTACCCCAAAACGAATAGTAAAATCTATTTAACGAAGAATTTTAATAGTGAAGTTCAGCCTGTAATTCTAAAAGTAGCTTATTCAGAAAGGGATAGAGAACTATTTTGGTATGTCGATGATGTTTATAAAGCCACGACCAAAACATTTCATGAATTGCCCATTACGCCAACTTCCGGAATACATTATATTACGGTTGTGGATGCTTTTGGTAATGAAATTAGAAGGAAAATAGAAATTGTTAGAGAATAACTCAGATTTCATTACATGAATCTGATTTGGGTATATGCTTTTCGATTGTTTGAAAACCTGAAAGTAGTTCCAAACGTAAATCCTTTGATTACCGGAATCTTATCGTTATTAAATGGTTGTGAATAACCAAAGCCTAAATCTATCACATTTAAAAACGTAACTCCTGCCAGGGCATATGCGTGTTTATCTGAAAGTCCACTCTTAACAAATAGAACTTCTCTATTATAGGATAAATGTAAATCCGGTAAGCCGTAATAAGTATGGTTATAAGAAGTTAGACCAAATCCTAATCCTAAAAATAGCTTGTTTTTGTCTTCACAATCCAAACAGAATTCCATCCCTCCAATAAATTGGCTTTTAGTAGCAATTTTATAATCTATATATATAATTGGCCGTTCTGGAAATTTAAATTTATTTACGTTATTGGTTTTGTAATTGAAATCTCTTGAGTCTAAAAGTTTATTATTTTCATCATACCATTTTGCTTTTCCAACCAGGTATTGTCCATCTTTATCTTTAGAATAACCTGCAAATTGAAGTTTGTCATTTTTTACATAATAATCATTAATGACGTACAGTGAATCGACAGATTCTATTTTGTAGCCAATTGCATTTTTGGTTTTTATTTTTACGGGATTGATCCTGTAATAAACGGCAGAATTTTTAATGGTGTTTTTCCAATTCTGATCAAAATAGATGGTATCGTTTTGGGCTGTTATCTTTGAAGAAAATAAAAGAAGAATTCCAAGAAGGCAATACGTAACTTCTTTTTTAGATAAAGAGTAAAAAGATGTAGATACTTGCATATTTTGTTGAATTAATTGGAATAAATTTTTGTAAATGTAGTTAAGTTCATATGTTTTTACAGCTACAATAAGTCTTTATTGTAGTGTTATAAGACAAATATTTAAATATAAGGCACAAAAAAACCGCCAGTCTTTCGAGAGGCGGTTTTTGTTTTTTATTCTGAAATAACATTTCCTTTTTTATCATAGAAATGGTATTCTAAGTACGTGTAAGCGTCACGAGGTATGATTTTCACCCATTTCTTATGTTCAAAAAACCATTTTGAACGTAATGATGGAAAACCTTTACTGAGGTATGCAGCCACAAACGGATGTACATTAAGCACAACACCCTTGTGGGTTTTTAAAATTCTATCTAAATCAGATGCGATTTTATCAATGATTAAAATTGGCGCTTCAATTTCGCCATGTTCATTGTTTGGATCTTCTTCTCTGGTTTTAATATTAACTTCTGGTCTTACGCGTTGTCTGGTAATTTGAACTAAACCAAATTTACTGGGCGGTAAGATTTTATGCTTTGCTTTATCGTCGCTCATTTCTTCTCGCAAGAAGTCGAACAAAACTTTCCTGTTTTCTGGATTAGACATATCGATAAAATCAACTACGATAATTCCGCCCATATCACGCAAACGAAGTTGTCTGGCAATTTCAGCGGCAGCAATCATATTTACTTCCATGGCAGTATCTTCCTGGTTGGTCGCCTTATTCGAACGGTTTCCGCTGTTTACGTCTATAACGTGAAGAGCTTCAGTGTGTTCGATAATAAGATAGGCGCCTTTACTCATGGAAACGGTACGTCCAAATGAAGTTTTGATTTGTCTCTCTATATTGTATTTCTCGAAAATTGGAGTGTCATTTGATTGATAAAACTTAACAATCGATTGTTTTGAAGGGGCAATTTCTTGCAGATATTCCTTCGTTTGATGGTACAACTCTTCGTCATCTATCTGAATACCACTAAAGGTATCATTGAATACATCTCTTAATATCGAAGAAGCTCTGTTGAGCTCTCCTAATACTTTTGAAGGATGATGAGCAGTTGGTAATTTTTTACACATTGCAGTCCATCTGCCAAGCAGGTTCTGCAAATCTTTTTCTAATTCGGCTACGTTTTTGCCTTCGGCTACTGTGCGAACAATAACACCAAATCCTTTAGGTTTGATCGATAGAACAAGTTTTTTTAGACGATCCTTTTCCTTTTTGTCTTCTATTTTTTGAGAAATAGAAACACGGTCAGAAAACGGAACGAGAACAATAAATCTTCCTGCCAGTGAAAGCTCAGCGCTTATCCTTGGACCTTTGGTCGATATAGGTTCTTTTACAACTTGAACTAAAACAGATTGATTGGCACTTAAAATATCAGTAATGATGCCATCTTTGTCAATCTCTTTTTCAAACTGAAAGGTTTTTAGGGAGAAATCTTTTATTTTACCTGCGCTTACAAGTTTTATGAATTTCAGTTGGGAAGCTAAGTTAGGTCCTAAATCATGATAATGTAAAAAGGCATCTTTTTCGAAGCCTACATTTACAAAAGCAGCATTAAGTCCGGCAACTGGTTTTCGTATTTTGGCAATAAATATATCACCAACTTGAAAGTTGCTTTTCTCTTCTTCCTTGTGTAATTCAATTAGTTTTCCATCTTTTAATAAGGCAAAATCTACGGCTTCAGAACTAGATCTAATGATTAATTCTTTATTCACACTGTAAATTTTTATCTGTTTTTTCAGAAAATAGAATATGGAGAAAAGAACATAGATTATAAAAATCTAAAATCTAAAATCCAAAATCTAAAATCTTATCTACAGATGGATTAAACAATATTTTTAACAGGTATTGAACCCGGGGAAAAGAAGATTAGTAGAAAATAGAGCAAAGAAGATAGATTTTTACGTCTATATTCTATTTTTCTTTTTTCTTTCATCTTTTTTCAATTTCAATGAACGTTTAAAAAGAAAAAAGTAGTTTAAAACTACTTTTTCTTTTTGTGACGGTTAGCTCTCGCTCTTTTCTTACGTTTGTGAGTAGCTACCTTATGTCTCTTTCTTTTTTTACCACTTGGCATATCGTGTCGATTTTATGATTAATTAATAGTATTATTTTGCTTCGTTATTTGTTTTTACTCCTTCTACAAAAACTTTTGCAGGTTTAAACGCAGGAATGTTGTGTGCTGGAATTTTGATAGTGGTGTTTTTAGAAATGTTTCTACCTGTTTTTTCAGCTCTGGTTTTTACGATGAAACTTCCAAAACCTCTTAGGTAAACATTGTCTCCAGTTTCTAATGAAGTTTTAACTTCTTCCATAAAAGTTTCTACTGTTGCTTGAACATCTCCTTTTTCAAGACCTAGTTTCTCTGAAATTTTCGCTACGATATCTGCTTTCGTCATTTTCTTTCCTATTTTATTTTTATAAATGGTGTACTATTTTTTTGAGTTTGCAAATATAGGAATTAAAAAAATAATTAATCAAGCTAATTCGTTAAATTTTAATTACATAAACATTTACTTTTGTATTCTAAGTATTTTGCAATGAATTTTTCTAACATATTGATAAAATGGTATTTACAAAACAAACGTGATTTACCATGGCGAAAAACGACCAATCCGTACCATATTTGGCTCTCAGAAATTATGTTGCAACAGACCCGGGTTGCGCAGGGAATGCCTTATTTTTTCTCGTTTACCAAGGAATTTCCTACCGTTTTTGATTTGTCAAATGCCTCCGAAGAGCAGGTTTTGAAACTTTGGCAGGGATTAGGGTATTATTCCCGAGCCAGAAATCTTCATAAAACGGCTCAATATGTCGCAAATGAGTTAGATGGGGTTTTTCCCGATAGCTTTAAAAAATTACTAACCTTAAAAGGTGTTGGCGAATATACCGCTGCGGCAATTGCCTCTTTTTCTTATAATGAAGCCGTTCCGGTTGTCGATGGAAATGTTTTCAGGGTGCTTTCCCGTTATTTCGATATCGAATCAGATATTGCTTTGCCGGCAACTAAAAAAGAATTTACAGAACTGGCACATGAATTAATGCCAAAAGACAACCCGGCGATTTTTAATCAGGCCATTATGGAATTTGGTGCTTTGCAATGCGTGCCTAAAAGTCCTGATTGCCCCGTTTGTGTTTTTAATGATAGCTGTGCGGCACTTCAGAAAAAGAAAGTTGCTGCTTTGCCGGTAAAATCTAAAAAACTAAAAGTAACGAATCGTTTCTTTAATTATCTGATTTTAGAAGATGTTTTGGGCAATACTTTAATTCAAAAAAGAACGGCTAAAGGAATTTGGCATAATTTATACGAGTTCCCGCTTTTGGAAACTACCGAAATTGTTGGATTTGATGTGGTTTCAAAAGCTGTTCAAAATGACATTTTTTCTTCTTATACTATATTAGGTATAGAAGAATGTAATGAAACCACAGTAATTCATAAGCTTTCGCACCAACATCTTCATATTCAGTTCTGGAAGGTTAAAATTGCTGAAAAAATAGAAAACGGATTGAATACCAGTGATTTAAAGACTTTTCCTTTTCCTGTTGTGATTTATAATTTTATTGAAAAGCAGGAAATAAATTGCTAAAAAAATGTATCTTTGGGATAAATACCACTAAAAAACTATGAACGGAACATTAAATAAAGTGATGCTAATTGGCCATTTGGGTGATGATGTAAAAATGCATTATTTTGATGGAGGAAATTGCATTGGACGCTTTCAGCTGGCTACAAACGAAGTTTATATTAATAAAACCACCAATGAAAAAATAACTTCAACGGAGTGGCATAATTTAGTTGTGCGCAATAAAGCCGCAGAAATTTGCGAAAAATACCTTTCTAAAGGCGATAAAATCTATATTGAAGGACGTATTAAATCAAGACAGTGGCAGGCTGAAGATGGTACAACAAAATATACTACAGAAATTCAGGTTACAGAATTTACTTTCCTGACTACCAAAAAAGAAACAGGAAATCATAAGCCGCACCAGGATACTGAATCCGTAAAAAATACTAACTTTGACGCAGCGAATGAAGGCTTGCCTATAAATGATTTGCCTTTTTGATTGTTTAACTAATCTTCTTTAATTTGGACCCGGAGCCCAGTTTATTTTTTACTACAATTTTAGACATCAATTTGATTATTGGTTTTGTCGGAATATTTATTTTGCTGTTTCTGTCAGCAATCGTTTCAGGTGCCGAAGTTGCACTTTTTTCTTTATCTCAAAAAGATATTGATGAAGCTTTACAGGAAAACCATACAAAAGGAAAAATAATTTCTAATCTTTTAGATAAACCCAAGAAGCTTTTAGCAACATTATTGGTCGCCAACAACTTTTTTAATATTGGTGTTGTGATTCTTTTTTCTTTTATAGGACAGAATATCTTTGATCAGATCAGTTCTCCTGTTTTAAAGTTTATTCTCGAAATAATTCTCGTAACGTCGCTAATTTTGTTGTTTGGTGAAGTTTTGCCTAAAGTTTATGCGAGCCGAAACAATATAAAATTTGCAAAACGCGTTGCGTACCCCATTGCTGTTTTAGATAAATTACTATCGCCAATTAGTTTGCCTATGCGTAGTGTTACCTTATATTTGCACCATAAATTAGGAAAACAAAAGAATAGCTTTTCTATAAATCAGCTTTCGCAGGCGCTGGAACTTACCGATTCTGAAGGTACATCAAGTGAAGAGCAAAAAATACTGGAAGGAATTGTTTCTTTTGGAAACACAGATACCAAGCAGGTTATGAGCCCGAGGATTGATATTTTTGCATTAGAAATATCAGAATCGTTTTCAGTAATTTGCCCTAAAATAATTGAGAAAGGATTTTCCAGAATTCCTGTTTACCGGGATAATATCGATCAGATTGAAGGCGTTTTATTCGTAAAAGACTTATTGCCTCATATTGATAAAGAAGAATTCGACTGGTCGTCTTTGGTCAGGGAAGCTTTTTTTGTTCCTGAAAATAAAAAACTGGATAATCTATTAAAGGATTTTCAGAGCCTTAAAAGCCATTTGGCGATTGTAGTCGATGAATATGGCGGAACATCAGGATTAGTATCTCTTGAGGATGTTATTGAAGAAATAGTAGGGGATATTAGTGATGAGTTTGATGATGAGAATTTGAATTTCTCGCAAATAGACGAAAAGAATTTTCTTTTTGAAGGCAAAATAAACATGAAAGATTTTTACAGGATCGTGGATGTAAATGAAGATGTTTTTGAGTCGCATAAAGGCGAAGCCGAAACACTGGCCGGATTTATTTTAGAAATCTTAGGAAATTTTCCAAAAAAAGATCAAAAAATTGCTTTCGAAAACTGTGTCTTTACCATAGAAACAGTAGATAAAAAGCGTGTAAAACAAATAAAAGTAACAATAGATTAGCATGTTAAAAAAAACAATTTCAATAGCGACAATTTTACTGGCATTGACTGTTTTAAGTTGTAAAGATGATGTGGTGCCTAAGCCGGTAAGTTTTTTGCGTCTGGATTATCCTGAAGCAAAATATGTTGGTTTTGAAAATACTTGTCCGTTTACTTTTGAAATGAACGAAGCCGCGGTCATTAAAGGCGAGAAAGATTGCGGATTTGCAATTACCTATCCCAAAATGAAAGCGACAATTTACCTGACTTATAAACCTGTAAACGGGGATATTAATAAATTATTAAAAGACGCTCAAAAACTAACGTATGAGCATGTTATTAAAGCCGATGATATACTGGAGCAACCGTATCTAAACCCGCAAAAAAAGGTGTACGGAATGTTTTATCAGGTTGACGGAAATGCGGCTACAAACTCACAGTTTTACGTAACAGACAGTACAAAACATTTTATAACAGGATCAGTTTACTTTTATGCAAAACCAAATTTCGACTCCGTTATGCCGGCAGCAAGTTATATCAAAAATGATATGCAGAGGCTAATGGAAACCTTGAAGTGGAAATAAAAAAAATCAAAACATAAAAAAAGGGCGTTCAGTTTGAACGCCCTTTTTTTATGGTATATTGTCGTAATTACGATTTGAAATTCGAAACTTTATAAGTTTTTCCATCTCCGGTTGCCTGAACAACTTTAGTTAGGTTTTCCTGATTTTGAACTGTTTTATCAAATACAACCGTAGCTGTTTTTTTATCAAAATCAACCGTTGCTTTTTCTACACCGTCTAAATTCGATAATTCTTTTTCGATTGTTTTTGCACATCCCATAGCACACGTCATTCCTTCGATTGCAAAACTTGCAGTTTGTACATTTTCGGCAGCAATTGCCTTGTGTTCTTTAGGAGAAACTGTTTCGACGGCCTTTATATTGGCCAGGTTTTTATCTTCTTCTTTTTTGCAGCTTACCAATACTAAACTTGCTATGGCAAAAGCCGCTATAATCTTTGTAAATTTCATTAGATATGATTTTTAATGTGATCGTTATGTTCTTTGCAAAATTAATAAAAAGGAAGAGGTCAGTTCATAAATTTATTACAAATTTGCATCAAAATGGTATTTATGGATGCAAAGCAATTAAAGTGGGCTTATTTATTTGTTCTTTCGCTTATTTGGGGAAGTTCTTTTATTTTGATCAAAAGAGGTTTGGTTGGTCTGACGGCTGTTCAGGTTGGTTCTTTCCGAATTATTTTTGCAGCCCTGTTTTTATTGATTGTAGGTTTTAAAAGCCTAAAAAAGATTTCGCGCCGTCAATGGAAGTTTGTTGCCATAACATCTGTTTTTGGAACTTTTACCCCGGCCTATCTTTTTGCGATTGCAGAAACCGAGGTAGATAGTTCGATTGTGGCGATTTTAAATTCGCTTACCCCTCTAAATACTTTAGTTTTAGGAATAATTGCTTTTGGGATCCAGTTTCAAAAACGACAGGTTTTAGGCGTTTTTGTTGGCTTGGTGGGTTGTTTATTGCTCGTTTTGAGTGGTGCATCGGCACATCCGGGACAAAATTATTATTATGTTGGTTTGGTAGTCATTGCCACGCTTTGTTATGCAATCAATGTCAATTTAATCAAGAAATATTTATCAGATCTCAATTCGTTGAGCATCACAACAGGAAATTTTGCTGTCTTGCTAATACCTGCGTTGATCATTTTAAGTACAACCCATATTTCGGAGCAGATACATACAGACATTACACAGCATTCTATTTTCTTTGTCCTGATTTTAGGTGTTTTAGGAACCGGAATTGCAAATGTTGTATTTTTTAAACTAATACAAATGTCTTCGCCTGTTTTTGCAACATCAGTAACGTATCTGATCCCGATAGTTGCCTTTTTCTGGGGATTATTAGACAACGAAATGCTAACGCCAATTCAGTTTTTTGGAGCATTTGTTATTTTAATTGGCGTGTATTTATCGGCTAAAAAATAAAATTCGTTTGTAAAATGTCATTTTGGTTCTAATATTTTTTAGGAGCTAATCCCGCTATCCGTTTCAATCTTTTGTGGCGAACCCCGCCACAAAAGGATTTTCACTTCTATCGGGGCTACGGCAATTGTTTTCGTATGAATATTTTTACTAAGTTTGTCGTTTCGACGGAAAAAGACCATATTAAATATTTGGCAAAGACTAATAACATTAGGAACAGAGTTTTTTGTGTGATCCCTTGTTTAGCAGAATGAAAAGAATGTCGTGAACAACTTTGTGTTAGTGCAATATTAAAAATAAAAACTTTTACCCGTTTAGTATGGTGACGGTATTGGAAACAACCGTAACGCTCTGAAAGGCGTTGGACATCTAAGCTATTCGGGTTTTTATAAGTTTTTTTTCTACTTAAAAATTAATTACATAGTCATTTTCGTTCTTTTTTTGGTATCTTCGCGGTCCTAGCTGTTCAAATTATGATTTTCGTAAAACTTTTGCCCGTGCAGGATGGTGGCGGTATTGGAAACAACCGCAACGCCTTGAACAGCGTAGGACACCTAAATTGTGCGGGCTTCATATTTCCTAAATGTTCGAAATTATGATTACAAACACCTTATCAAAAGAAACAGAATTGAAGTTGGCTGATTTTTTCAACAATAAGATTGATCCAAAACTTATGGCGAAAGCAATTCGAAAAGTAAATTATTTACTTGCTTTAAGTATAATGCGGGAATCTGAAACCCTTGAGATAGACAAAACAAGTCTTGAAAACGGTTTTTATTGGCTGAATGAATTAGCGGAAATTTTAAATCCTTATCTGGATGTTGAGTAATTAAAGCGAGAAAGGCTGTCGTAATCGACAGCCTTTCTTGCTTTAATTGTGTGTTGTGATGTAGTCCCTCCGGGACATTTTTTCATTTTTTTCTTATTTTTTTTTCTACCAATATTAAACTCCTAACGGAGTAAAAATGATGATTTACCAAATAGTAATTTGTATTATTATATCTCGTAGAGATTATATATTGGTAGAATATGATTAAACCACCAAGCATTTTATCCCGTAGGGATTACATCTACGCGATATGGTTTGTCATGAAAATTTGTTTTCGCAGAAATGACGGTATAAAAAAAGCTTTGTCAAAGTTTTTAAACTTTGACAAAGCCTCTGAAATCTTAGTAGCTTAGTAACTCAGAACCTTTGCACCTCTGAGCCTTTGCTTCTTTGAACCTTCTTAAAGTAATGTATTATTATATCACG